>JACCKY010000043.1 GCA_014236755.1 Candidatus Petromonas tenebris
AGTGCAGGAGATGAGCCTGACGGTTCCGGTAAGTTTATAGCCACTGTATTTAGAAATCCTAGAATTAAAGAAGCGGTTATGAATCTCATTAAGAATAGAGACGGACTTATGCTGGGAATATGCAACGGGTTCCAAGCTCTGGTAAAATTAGGATTATTGCCCTATGGCGAGATAAGGGATATGGATGAAAATGCACCTACACTTACTTTCAATAAAATAGGACGACACGTTTCTTGTATGTCAATGACGAAGGTAGTATCTAATCTTTCTCCTTGGTTTAACGGTGTAAAGGTTGGAGACATTCATAGAATAGCTATATCCCACGGCGAAGGAAGATTTGTAGCCAATGAGACAGAAATGAAAAAGATGATAGAAAAGGGTCAAGTAGCTACTCAATATGTAGATTTTGAGGGCAATCCAACCTATGACGGAGAGTTTAATCCAAATGGTTCATTTAATGCCATAGAAGGCATAACAAGTCCAGACGGAAGAATCCTTGGTAAAATGGGACACTCTGAGAGAATAGGAAAAAATGTATGTATTAATATACCAGGAGAGAAGGATCAGAAGATATTTGAAGCCGGAGTAAAGTATTTTGGATAACAGATAATATGAAATATAAAATGAGCATCTACAATAAAGTTCGCAATAAAACGTATTTTAACAATAAAATATATAAAAACATACGTAAAGACTATTGACTGAGGAAATGGCCTTTGTTATGATTAAGTCAATGAAAAAAGTGCTAATTGAAGGTTTAAAACTTAAAAAGGAGGAGAAATTTATGAAAATAGCTATTATAATGGGCAGCGATTCAGATTACGATGTTATAAAGAAGTCTGTGAAGATTCTTAAGGAATTTGAAGTGGAGACTGAGGTTAGGGTTATATCGGCCCATAGAACACCTTATAAGGCTATCGAGTTCGCAGAAAATGCAGAGCAGATGGGATTTGAACTTATAATAGGGGCAGCAGGAAAAGCGGCACATCTTCCCGGGGTATTGGCAGGAGTAAGTACTTTACCGGTAATAGGTTTGCCTATAAAATCATCTACTATGGACGGACTTGATTCTCTTTTATCAATAGTACAGATGCCCAAAGGAGTTCCAGTAGCAACGGTTGCTATAAATGGAGCTGAAAATGCAGCCCTTTTAGCAGTACAGATATTATCTGTCAAGTATCCTGAGCTAAGGGAAAAGTTCAGAGCATATAAAAAAGATATGGCAAAACAGGTTGAGGAAAAAGATGAAAAAATTAGATTACAGGTAAAAGATAAATAAATTAAAATAATTATTATTCGGGAGGAATATTAAATGAAAAAACTTGAAATGTTATATGAAGGTAAAGCGAAAAAAGTTTACAAGACAGAGGATGAGACAAAATATATAATTGAGTATAAGGATGATGCAACGGCATTTAACGGAGTTAAAAAGGGAACTATCGTGGGTAAGGGAGTTATAAACAACAAAATGTCTGCCCTGCTTTTTAAGCTTTTAGAGGAAAAGGGTATACCAACACACTTTATAGAGCTTTTAAGTGATAGGGAAATGCTGGTTAAGGAAGTTACTATTCTTCCTCTAGAGGTTATCATGAGAAATGTAGCTGCCGGGTCCTTGGCTAAAAGATTGGGACTTGAAGAAGGTACAGTGATGAAGACGCCAGTGCTTGAATTTTGTTATAAGAACGATGATTTAGGTGATCCTATGATAAATGAATATCACATAAAGGCTATTGAATTGGCCACTGAGGAGCAGCTGGAAAAGGTGAAAGAATATGCTTTTAAGATTAATGACATTCTAGTTGAATTCTTTAAGGAAAGAGGAATGAAGCTTATAGATTTCAAGCTTGAGTTTGGATTACATGAGGGTGAAGTAATACTTGCAGATGAAATTTCTCCTGACACTTGCAGATTATGGGATGCTGCTACAAATAAAAAGCTTGATAAGGATAGATTCAGAAGAGACCTAGGTGACGTGGAAGAGGCTTATAAAGAGGTATTAGGAAGATTGCAATAAAACAGACGGAGGGCTGACAATATGTATCCTAACATGGATTTAGACAAACTTAAAGAAGAATGTGGAGTCTTTGGCATATACTCTAAAAAACTTGATAACATATCGCAAAGGATTTATTTTGGTTTGGTGACCCTACAACATAGGGGGCAGGAAAGTGCGGGAATAGCTGCCCATAAAGATGGAAGAATTCAATACTATAAAGAGATGGGTCTGGTTAGGGAAGTATTTAATGATACTATCTTAAGCAGACTTAAGGGTGACATTGCTATTGGGCACGTTAGATATTCAACAACAGGTGAAAGCTATGTAACTAATGCTCAGCCCCTTGTCGTACAGTATAAAGGCGGCTCCATAGCCCTAGCTCATAACGGAAATCTGGTTAATGCAGGTAAAATTAGAGACAAGCTTGAAGATGCAGGCTCTATATTTCAGACTTCAATAGACAGTGAAGTTATTGCAAATCTGATTGCAAAGTATTACAAACTTGGCTATAAAGAGGCCATAATTAAAGCTGTTAAAGAGATAAGGGGAGCCTTTGCGCTTACCATTATTTGTGAGGGTAAACTTATCGGAGTAAGGGATCCCCATGGTTTAAGACCTCTTTGTATAGGTAAACTGAACGAGGGTTATGTTTTATCCTCAGAAAGTTGTGGGTTGAATGTTGTTGGAGCTGAATTCGTAAGGGATGTGAAGCCTGGAGAAATAGTAATAATAGATGATGATGGAATTGAATCAATAATATATGATGATAACAAAAAGAAGGCATTATGCTCCTTTGAATTTGTATACTTTGCTAGACCAGACAGTGTAATGGACGGGCAAAGCGTATATAGTAGCAGAATTGAGGCGGGAAAAATACTTGCAAGACAGCACCCTGTTGATGCTGACGTTGTGATGTCTGTACCAGATTCTGGAACGGTAGCAGCTATAGGATATGCCGAAGAATCAGGGATTCCCTTCAGACAAGGACTGCTTAAAAACAAATATTTAGGAAGGACCTTTATACAGCCTAATCAAGAAATGAGAGAATTGATGGTTAAGCTAAAGTTAAGTGTTCTTAAAGAAAATGTGGAAGGTAAGAGGCTTATTTTAATAGATGATTCCATAGTAAGGGGTACTACCAGTAAGCGGATTGTAGATATGCTCAGAAAAGCTGGGGCTAAAGAAGTTCACATAAGGGTCAGCTCTCCTCCAGTAAAATACTCATGCTATTTCGGTATAGATACACCTACAAGAAAACAGCTAATAGGAGCTACCCACTCTGTTGAGGAGATAAGAGAAACCATCGGAGCTGATAGCTTAGGTTATTTAAGTATTGAAGGACTTATAAAATCAATCAATATGTCAGGACAGAGATTGTGTACCGCATGCTTCTCCGGAGATTATCCCATGGAAGTGCCAGACTCCGGGAACAAATATCTGTTTGAAAAAAATGGAAGTAGATGACTGTTGGATTAGAGGTGAACATATGGAAAAGGAAAAAATGACCTATAGTGATTCAGGAGTAAATATAGAAGAAGGTGCAAGAGCTGTAGATTTGATGAAAGGGTATGTAAAAAAAACCTTTGCTAAAAATGTATTGTGTGACTTAGGGGGCTTTGGCGGTCTTTTTCAGTTAGATGTCCACGAGTATAAGGCGCCCGTTTTAGTATCGGGAACAGATGGAGTTGGTACCAAACTTAAACTGGCTTTCATGATGGATAAACATGATACCGTTGGCATAGATTTAGTTGCTATGTGTGTCAATGATATATTATGTCAGGGTGCAAAACCCCTATTCTTTTTGGACTATGTGGCAACAGGTAAGCTGGAGGCTGAAAAAGTTGCAGATATCGTAAAGGGAATTTCTGATGGTTGTCTAGAGGCAGGATGTGCCCTGATCGGTGGAGAAACTGCTGAAATGCCGGGATTCTACAGTGATGGAGAGTATGACATGGCAGGTTTTGCCGTAGGAATAGTAGACAGAGATAAAATCATTGATGGGAGCAAAATAAAACAGGATGATGTACTCATTGGTATATCTTCCAGTGGCATTCACAGCAATGGGTACTCATTAGTAAGAAAACTGTTTTTCGACAAATTAGGATACGGTTTAGATAAATATATTGATGAATTGGACGAGACATTGGGAGAAAGCCTTCTAAAACCTACTAAAATCTATGTTAAGCCCGTTGTAGAGGTCTTGAAGAAGTTTGAAATTAATGGAATGTGTCATATTACAGGAGGCGGTTTTTATGAAAATATCCCAAGGATAATTCCCGAAGAATTAGGAGTAGAAATTGACCTTGGAAGTTGGGAAATACCTGTCATATTTAAGCTAATTCAAGAGCTTGGAAACATAGAAACCGATGAAATGTTCAAAACCTTCAATATGGGCATAGGTTATATCCTCATAGCGGATAAAGAGGATAGTAATGAAATAATAGGCCTTCTTGAAAATATGGGAGAAAAAGCATATATAATTGGAAAAGTCACTGAAGGAATTCATGGGGTGAGCTTATGCAGCCGTTAAAAATTGCTGTTCTAGTATCAGGAAGAGGAAGTAATCTTCAGACTTTAATAGATAATATAGAAAAGACAGAAATAAATGGAAAGATTGAAATAGTAGTTTCGAATAAAAAAGATGCTTACGCCTTAGAAAGAGCAAAGAATCATGGGATTGAAGGTGTTTATATCGGAAAAGGCAATTACCCTGAAAATGACAAGAGAAACGATAAGCTTATTGAGGTCTTAAAGGCGAAAAAAATTGATTTAATCGTATTGGCCGGATATATGAGTATACTCGATAGAAAAATAATAGAGCTCTTTAGAAATAGAATAATAAATATACATCCTTCCCTTATACCAAGTTTCTGTGGTAAAGGTTTTTATGGCTCGAAGGTTCATAAAGCAGTTTTAGATTATGGAGTAAAGCTGAGTGGAGCTACAGTTCATTTTGTGGATGAAGGTACCGATACTGGACCAGTGATATTGCAAAAAGCTGTGGAAGTAGATTTTGATGATACGGTTGATACTTTAGCTGCTAAAGTGTTAAAAATTGAACATGAACTGCTAGCTTTAGCCGTGAAGCTCTTTTGTGAGGACAGGCTTGAAGTTGTTGGGAGGAAAGTTAAAATAAAGTCGTCTTCAGACATAAGTTAAAAGGAGGTTATATTTTGATAAAGCGTGCACTTATAAGTGTTTCTAATAAGACTGGGGTTGTTGAATTTGCTAAAGAACTAAAGAAACTCGGGGTGGAAATAATATCTACTGGCGGGACTGCCAGAAAGCTATCTGAAAATGGAATAGAAGTAACTAAGGTTTCTGATATTACAGGGTTTCCTGAATGCTTAGATGGCAGAGTTAAGACTCTTCATCCTGTAATCCACGGAGGAATCCTTGCAGTTAGGGACAATGAAGACCATATGACTCAGCTTAAAGAACTTAATATAGATCCTATAGATCTACTGGTTATAAATTTATATCCTTTTAAAGAGACTATTTCTAAGGAAGATGTAAAACTTGAAGATGCCATTGAAAATATAGATATAGGTGGACCTACGATGCTTAGATCTGCTGCCAAAAACTTTAAAGATGTAGTTGTGGTTGTAGATCCGAGTGACTATGAAAAAGTCTTAGATGAAATAAAGGAAAATAAAGAAGTATCCTATGAAACGAAGTATGAGCTGGCTCTTAAGGTATTTGAATATACAGCCCATTACGATACCCTTATTTCTGGATATTTAAGAAGCAGATTAGAGAATAGAAAATTCCCTGAAATACTTACACTTACCTATGAGAAAGTTCAAGATTTAAGATATGGTGAAAATCCTCACCAACAAGCTGCATTCTACAAGGAAATCGGCAAAAACGAGGGATCCTTAGTTAATGCACAACAGCTTCACGGCAAAGAGCTTTCTTTCAATAATATAAACGATACAAATGGGGCATTAGAACTTTTAAAAGAATATGAAAAACCTACAGTAGTTGCTGTTAAGCATGCTAATGCCTGTGGAGTTGGAAGTGGTTATGATATATATGATGCCTATATGAAGGCCTATGAATGTGATCCGAAGTCAATCTTTGGAGGAATAGTAGCAGCTAACAGGACTATAGATATTAGAACTGCAGAAGAGATAAATAAAATATTCGTTGAAATAGTAATAGCCCCTGACTTTGAAGAAGATGCTTTGGAAGTTTTAAAGTCCAAGAAAAATATTAGACTTCTTAAGCTGAAAGATATAGATAAAGCACAAAAAGCAAATTCAATGGATATTAAGAAAGTAAACGGCGGTATACTGCTGCAGGGTGTGGATTCTGAATTGTATGACGGTGAATTTAAAGTAGTAACTGAAAGAATTCCTACTGAAAAGGAAATGGAAGATCTTAAGTTTGCATGGAAGGTATGTAAACATATTAAGTCGAACGGCATAGTTTTAGCTAAATGCAAACAAACTGTAGGTATAGGACCGGGACAAGTTAACAGAATATGGGCCGTGGAAAATGCCATAAGACAGGCCTTTGTTGAAGTTAAGGGAGCAGTAATGGCCTCCGATGCCTTCTTCCCATTTGCAGACTGTGTGGAGGCAGCGGCTAAAGCAGGTATCACAGCCATAATACAGCCTGG
The DNA here is from genome assembly GCA_014236755.1 of Candidatus Petromonas tenebris. GTDB lineage: Bacteria > Bacillota > Clostridia > Peptostreptococcales > Caminicellaceae > Petromonas > Petromonas tenebris. Next base: position 6,621 of record JACCKY010000043.1, read on the forward strand.
AGGTTCTATAAGGGATCAGGAATCAATCGACGCAGCCAATAAGTATGGAATAGCAATGGTGTTTACGGGAATGAGACATTTTAAACATTAAGGGCAGGTGGCCGGTAACCGGTTACCGAATAGCGGTCAGCCAGTAGCGAAAAACGATTTGCCTGAACTTGCTAAGAGCCAAGGTCTAAGAAACAAGGGCTAATCAAGTTAAGAGTTAAAAGATTTAAAAACGATTTAAAACAGAAGAAAAAACAGATTACGGGTTATGGATGTTAAGAATTAAGAACTGAAAGCTGCGAGCTCAAATGGAGGTGAATCTAATGAAAGTCCTTGTAGTAGGTGGCGGAGGACGTGAGCATACATTGGTATGGAAGCTCTCCCTCAGCCCAAAGGTAGAAAAAATATATTGTGCTCCCGGTAATGCTGGGATTGCTAAGATGGCAGATATTGTAGATATAAAAGATGACGATATAGAGGGACTTGTGAAATTTGCAAAGGAAAAGCAAATAGACCTTACTGTAGTAGGGCCTGAAGTTCCATTGGTACTGGGAATAACTGATAGGTTCGAAAAGGAAGGATTAAAGGTATTCGGGCCAAATAAAAAATGTGCCCAGCTTGAAGGCAGTAAGGCCTTTGCAAAGGATTTTATGATAAGACATGATATTCCTACTGCCAAGTATAAAGAATATGATGATGTGAAACAAGCTATAGATGATATAGGTGTATTTGGTTTTCCTATGGTAATAAAGGCCGATGGACTTGCAGCAGGAAAGGGAGTAATTATAGCCCAGGATGAGCAAGAAGCACTAGAAGCCCTAAATATGATTATGGAGGAAAGAAAATTTGGAGAAGCTGGTTCAAAGGTAGTCATAGAGGAGTTTCTTGAAGGGATCGAAGCTTCTATTCTCTGCTTTGTAGACGGAGAAACCATAGTGCCCATGGTCAGTGCACAGGACTACAAGAAAGCATTTGATGGAGATAAGGGACCTAATACCGGTGGTATGGGAACCTATTCACCTAGCTGTATATACGATAAAGACATTAAGGAAAAGGTTGAAAAAGAAATCCTAAAGCCACTAATAAAAGGCTTAAAAGATGACGGACTGGATTACAAAGGAGTAATTTTTATAGGACTTATGATTAAAGATGGACAGCCAAAGGTACTGGAGTTTAATGTTAGATTTGGAGATCCGGAAACTCAGGTGGTTCTTACAAGACTGGAGACGGATTTAGTAGAGATAGTTGAGAGTATTTTAGATAAAAAGCTTAAGGCTCAGGAGATAAAATGGTCTGACAAAAAATCAGTATGTGTAGTATTAGCATCAGGAGGCTATCCTGAAAAGTATGAAAATGGTAAAATTATAGAAGGACTTGAAAAGGTAGAGGACTGCATAATATTTCATGCAGGAACCAAATTACAGGATGACAATATAGTAACAAATGGAGGAAGGGTTTTAGGAGTGGTAGCCGTAAAGGATACCATGAAAGAAGCTAGAGAAGCTGCATATAAAAATGTGGATAAAATAAACTTTGATGGAAAACAGTATAGGAAAGATATAGGAAAAGTAGCACTTTAGGGTGCTACTTTTTTCATGGGAAAAATACAATAAAACAAAAACATTATTCGACAAAAATAGTCTTTTTTCTACAAAGGATTTTTAATCTTTAAAATAGAAAAACTAATTAAACCTTGTTATAGTGGAAAAAATTTGTAGAATAACAATATTTCAATACTTATTTTAGTGTATACATACTATTAAATTATAGCATAATTTTTATCTAAAATAATTAGAAATTATTGACAAAATGTAAGTAGTCTTATAAAATAATAAAAAAGCATGCTGCAGAATAACAATTAAAAAAAGAAAGGAGGATTGAAATGCTTGAATTAATACAAAATATCGGAAAGCAAGTCAAAAATATTAAAGGAGAATATGAACTAGTAGATTTGTGGCAAAAAAGTGAAAAAGAATTTGATAGTATCTTGGAAATAAATGTAGATGAAAATAAAGAAGATTTTAGCGTAAAAGTTAGAGCTTTTTATCCAGAAGTATTTCGTGAAACATTATTTTACCAACAAGGTAGAGGACATATTGGTTCTGCCTTTAAAATCGAAAAATTTAAAGAAAACAAAGCAGCTATAAAAAAAATTCTCGATAGGATATTGAGTTGTTTTAAATTTATGGAAATAGATGAAAAATTGGCTGAAAAAATTCTTGAGGCAATAATTAATGAGGCAAAATCTGCAGGGAATAAAAGTTTTATAGTGACATTTTTGAAAAATTCTAAAAAAGCTGAAGAACTTTATCAATCCAAATTTATTGAGACAGTTGAAAAAACATACTTAAACAAAAAAAATGAAGTTTCCAATTGTCATGTATGTGGAAAAAAATCAGAGGTGTATAATACCGCTGTGTACAAGTGTTATACCAATGATAAAGAAATATATTCTAATACAGATGATATTACCTATGGCATGTGTAGAGATTGTACGATGAATATTTTGCTTGGCAAAAAATATATTGAAGAAATATTAAAAACATATTGGGCAGGCTCTGAAGTGATGTTTTTGCCTCATGAGTACAATGAAGAAATAGCTGAAATTTACGAGTATAGCAATATTGGAAAGGCTGGAAATACAACGACCCTTCTTAACAATATACGAAGTAATGAATCAGAAATTCTAGATATAATAGGAACTACTGGGACTATGACCGATATACTCTTTTTTTACGATAACAAATCCAATTCAGAATGGAAAATAGAGTATCATATAAGAGATGTTCTTCCGTCACGATTTAAAATAGTATCGGAAAATCTCAACAAATATAGATATAGAGATGATGATAAACCACTTAATTTAGGGACTGTAATGAATTATTTATGTGTAAACAAGGAAAAGAAAAAAGAGAGAATGAGGCTTCTTGATATTATCTTACATGGAAAAAAATATAGTAGAAATTTATTTTTTAGAAGAGTAATGAAAAAATATAAAAAAGATTACTATGCAGGAAAGAAGAGTATGTCGAATATTCATAGAATATATAATTTCTTATGTGATTGTAAATGCCTAGAAAGACCTTGGTATTATGTCTATGAGACAAAAGGAGGATGGAAGACTGTGGAATACAAAACTGTAGAAGATTTTTTTGAAAAGAACAAAGAATATTTTGACAGCAATGATAAAAAAGCGTGGTTTTTATTGGGAAGACTTTATAGTAATGCTATTTACCATTCAAAGAAATATAAAACTAGCGATGGTTCAAATGTAAAAGATGAATCTTCCCATTTGGAAAAAAACTTTTTCTTTGGTAGAAAATTTGATTTTAAAACATTTGTATATTTTTCTAATTTATGTATAGAGAAGCTAACGAAATATGGAGTATACAGTAACAATAGCTATTTAAAAAAATTAGCTAGTATGGCTAAGGAATACATGAAATTAGGACAGGGCGATTTATCTTCTGATGAAGCAAAATATATTTTTTTCTGGGGAATGGATTTTTATATAAATAACAAGAAGGAGGAAGAGTAGTATGGCAAAAACAAGAGAATATGTATTATTATGGGATAGTACAATGGCTATACCCAATGGAGACATGCTTAACGATAATAGACCACGTCAGGATGAGACAACTGGGGAATTAGAAGTCTCCGATGTAAGAATAAAGAGATTTGTAAGAGATGAGTGGATTAACAAGGGACTAGATGTGTTAGTTCAAACTGTAGAAGATGATAAGGGTAAAATAATGACTTGTTCTGCCTTGATTTCAAAAATATCAAAGGAAAATAAAATTAAAGAGGAACAGCTGGTAGAGTATCTTTTAGATAAATATATTGATGTTAAACTATTTGGTGCAGTTATAACGAAGCCTAAAAAAGATATAATGGGCCCATTGCAGATTACTTGGAGTAGAAGTGTACATGAAGCAGAGGTGAAATTCATTCAGGGAAATGCTGCCTACGCAGGAAGTGAAGGAAAAAGTCAAGCATCCATTTGGTCGAAATACATTACCCCTTATGCACTATTTAAAACATATGGAGTTTATAATGATAAGGTAGCTAGAAGACAAGGAATTAAAGTTGAAGAAGATGATTTGAAATTATTTGTTGAGGGACTTCTAGATGGTATGAAAAATTATCGAAGTACATCGAAAAACCAGATGCCTAGAATGTTGGTAGAAGTAATCTATAATAATAACAAGATTGATGGAGAACTTAACTATATAGATTTTATTAAAAAAGTTGATGATCTTGAAATAAGGGATATTGGACAAGTAGAAGTTAAACTTAATAAATTGTCAAAATATTATGATGATAACAAGGAGAATATAGATTTAGTAAATATATATATACATTCGAATCTAAACGTTGAAGGTCTACATGAAGATTTTAATATAAAAACAATATAGCTCTTATATTTGGAGAGTGAGGATATGAATAAATGTTTAGTTTTTACCATAAAAAGTAGATATGGAAGATTTAGAAAACCCTATACTACAACTTCAGCACTTACATATACAATTATTCACCCATTGGCAGTTAAAGGAATTTTAGGTGCAGTAATAGGGATAGATAAAAATGAGTTGTACCACTATACACAAGATTTTAAAATAGCAATTCAAGTACTGAGCAAAGTCAAAAAAGACATGCAGTCGTTTAATCTTCTCAATATGAAAAAAAGTGATAAATTTTTCAGATTTCCTTCTAATATTGAATTTCTTAGGGAACCAAATTATAGAATTTTTGTTGTTGCTACTGAAGAAAAGTTAAATACTCTTGAAGAAACGTTTGAAAGTGGAGATTTTGTATTTACTCCTTATTTGGGGGCCAGTGAACATATTGCGAAAATAACCTATGAAGGAGTTTACAAAACAGAAAAATTGAAAAGAGATATATACTATGTTGATACGGCTATACCAGAAGACAATATAGAACTTAAGCTAAGAGAAAAAGATGAATATGTGATAAATATAGACAACATACCTATAAAGAATAATGTCAAAAGAGAATATTCCCAGTATAAAAAAGTAATTTTTCCAAGTGAGGGAAAAAAACTCAGAGGATTATGTGAAGGTTTGTACAAGGTAGGAGATAAAAATGTCTTTTTCTTATAAATTAAAATCTCATCAAAGTCAGTTACTAAAAGATCATTTAAATGGGGTTGCTCAAATTGCTCTTGAAACTCATCGTTCCCATGGAGGAAATACTGACATTGATGGTTTCATAAAAATTGTATCAATGGCCCACGATTTTGGTAAAGGAACCACTTTCTTTCAAGATTATATCGAAGGGAAATATAATGGACGAAATAAAAATCATGGAGAGCTATCTGCTATTTTTACCTACTGGATGCTTCCTGAAAAATGGAAGCATCTTGGATACCTTTTAATCAAAAGACATCATGGTAATATAAAAAATGCTTTTGAAGAATTAAACTATGACAAATATACTTGGAATTACTATGATCAGATTAAAGACATGGAAGAAAATCATAAAAAGGAACTAGAAGATATATATTCTATAGATTTAAATGAATTTTTCAAATTTGCACTTGATGAAAAAGCATTAAAAAGTATTAGACGAAGTTTTAGAAAAAATAGATACAATGTGAAAGATATATTACTACTTCAATATGTGTATTCTCTTCTTTTAACTGCTGATAAAAGTCAATTGATAAGAGGAGATACATATATACCTCAAGAATTTTTTTCAAGTGATTTTGTCAACAAATATAAGAATATACTTGTTAGAAGAATATTGGATAAGAATAAAGATATTAAGGATACAGAAATATTTAAAGTAAGAAATGAAATATATGATGAACTTGAATATAACTTACAAAAAATAGATATAGACAATGAAAAAATATTTTCTATAAATGTACCTACTGGAACTGGAAAGACTTTATTATCCTATAAAGCGGCATTTAAAATTGCTGAAAAAATAAGCAATAAAAAACCAGGAATATATCCAAACATAATATATTGCCTTCCTTTTATGAGCATCATTGATCAGAATTATGAAATTTTAAGAGAGCTTTTGCAAAAAAATTTAGAAGAAGAAATAAAATCAAAATATATTTTGAAATATCATTCAATGACACCGATAGAATATGATAATTATGAAAGCTATGATGCAAGATTTTGTTTTGAAAACTGGCAAGCTAAGATTATAACAACTACTTTTGTGCAATTATTTAATACCATATTTAAAATAGGAAAGAATTCAATAGCAAACAGATTTCATAGATTATCAAATTCGGTAATAATACTTGATGAAGTTCAAGTAATAGATGAAAAATACTATCTAATAATACAAGAATTTTTTAAAAAAATGGCAAAAGAGTATAACTGCTATGTAATATTAGTAACTGCCACTATGCCAATACTACTCGAGGCTAAGGAACTAATAGAACAAAAGGAACTTTATTTCAAAAGGCTTAATAGGATAGAGATACATAATAATGCAAAAGAAGAGATCGATATAGAAGATTTTAAAGATGCTTTATTAGATGAGATTGTAGAAAATAAAGACAAAAGTTATCTTATAGTTATGAATACGGTAAAATCATCAAAAGAAGTCTATTCATTTCTTCAAGAAAATTGTGAAGATGAGGAAAGATTTATATATTTATCGACAGAAATATATCCGAAGTTAAGACTTAAAATAATTGATAAAATTAGAAATTCAAATAAAAAATATGTTGTTATATCAACTCAACTTATTGAAGCAGGTGTCGATATAGATATGGATATTGTTATTAGAGATTTTGCTCCCCTAGACTCTATTAATCAAACAGCAGGAAGAGCTAATAGAAATGGTCTTGGTGGAAAGGGGATCGTGAGACTTTATAAAATAGTAAATCAAAAGGGTAAAAGATACTGTAGCTTTGTATATCCGTATTACCTTTTAAAAACAACTGAAGAAATATTAGAGAACAGAAATGTTATTCACGAAAAAGATATATATGATTTAAATATAGAATACTATGAAAAAATAAATGATATAAAAAGTGATAGTTTATCAAAGGATATGCTTACAATGATTGAAAAATTAGAAATAGAAAATTTTAGGAAGAAATTTGAATTAATTGAAAATGATGAGTTATATAAAGAAGATATTTTTGTAATAGCTGATGCTGAAGCTGAAGAAATATTAAATGAAATTCGGAACAATGAAACAAATGAACAGGTTGAGTTATTGAACATGTTTAGAAAATTAAATCAATACAGAGCTTCTGTATCCAAAAGAGAACTTGAAGAAGGCAAGATTAACTATAAAGAAATAGAGAAATATGGGATTAAATATATTGAAAAAGATGATTTTAACGAGAAGAAAGGAATACTTAGAAAATCTATAGAGTTTTTTTAAAAGCTCTCAAATTTAAATATAGAAAGGAGGAGAATAAATTAATTGAAAAAAATAAACTATGCAATAATAAGATATAAAGACATAGAACTATACTCGAAAGATGCTCCTAAAATAAGGGGGTTTCTCTCACAGAAATATTCAAATTTAGATATATTACATAATCATGACAATCAAAAATATATTTATAGATATCCTTTGGTACAATATAAAATTATAAAAAAACAACCTATAATAGTAGCTATAAATGAAGGGATTCCAAGTTTATTAAGAATAATATTGGAAACGGATTATTTTGATATATCAGGTAAGATTTATAAAACCTATCAATATGAAATAAAAACAGGTGAATTTGATTTTGGAGTATCAGATATTTTAAAAACCTATAAATTTGTCACGCCCTGGATGGCCTTAAATCAAAAAAATTATAATAAATATTTGCATAGCGATCTAATAGAAAAAGATGAACTGTTAAAAAGTATTCTCATTGGCAATATGATATCCTGTTCAAAAGGAATGAATTATAAAGTGAAAGATTTGATAAGAGTTAAAACAAATTTAAAAGAATGTATAGTTAAATTCAAAAATAAATCGATGATTGCTTTTAAAGGAGATATAGTAACAAATTTCAGAATACCTGATTATATGGGACTTGGAAAAAGTGTTTCAAGGGGATTTGGAACATTGGTAGGGGGCGAATGAGTTGAAAATTGTAATCAATACTCCTGGAACCTATCTTTGTAAAAGAGGAGAATGTTTTCTTTTAAAAAAAGATGACTCTAAGCAGGAAATATCATCAAAAAAAGTAGAACAGATATTAATAACAACTAGTGCAGCGCTTTCTACTGATGCCGTAGAACTTGCTGTAGAAAATAACATAGATATAATATTTCTAAAAAGAAATGGGCGTCCTTTAGGAAGAGTTTGGCATTCAAAACTCGGAAGCATAAGCACTATAAGAAAAAAGCAACTTGCATTACAGGAAAACATACTAGGATTTAAACTGGTTAAGGAGTGGGTTAGTAAAAAAATTGAAAATCAAATTAATCATTTGAGTAAACTAGCTATGAATAGAAGAGATAAGAGAAAAGACACGATAAATGAAAATATTGCTAAAATGAGGGAACAGCTTAAAAAAATTAAAAGTATAAAAAATAAAAGTGTTGAGGAGATAAGAGATAGTTTAAGGGGGTATGAAGGAACGGCAAGCAGAATATATTTTGATACCTTAAGTAATATTATACCATCAAAATATAAATTTAACGGAAGGAGCAAACATCCTGCCAAGGATGAATTTAACTCAATGCTTAACTATGGATACGGAATAATGTATTCCAATGTTGAAAAGGCTTGTATTATAGCTGGTCTTGATCCTTACATAGGCATCATGCACACTGATAATTATAACAAAAAGGCATTAGTTTTTGATTTGATAGAAATGTATAGAGTTTACATTGATGAAATTGTATTTAAGCTTTTTTCAACTAAAAAAATAAAGAAAGAATACTTCGATATAACCGAAGATAAAGGATTTTATTTAAACAAGGAAGGGAAGCAAGTTTTAATAGCTGCTTATAATAAGGAAATGGAGAGGAAAATACGTTATAAAGGGCGTAATATTGAAAAACAAAATATTATTCAGTTTGATTGTCATGATATTGCAAATAAAATCTTGAAAGAAGGTTAATTGAATTGCTTGTATGGGTTATCTATGATATTGAAAAAAATAAGACTAGAAATAAGGTTGCTAGAGAGTGTAAAAATGCAGGGCTTTATAGAGTTCAAAAAAGTGTTTTTTTGGGAGATATAGATAATAATACTTTTGATGAAATCAAATTAAAGTTTGAAGATCTAATCGATTTAGATAAAGATTCTGTTTATGTTTTTCCTATGAGCAAATCAGAACTTAGAAAAGCTGGTTTGATTGGACAGGCTTTTGATAAGGAGTTAGTTACGGATGAGATTGTATCAAAGTTTTTTTAATGAAAATGAGCATTATGTAACCCCATCGGAAATAATAGAGTTTTTGTATTGCAAAAGATTTATATATTTTATGAAATGTTTAGGTATAAATCAATATGAGGAGAAAAGATACAAGGTTCAAAAAGGTCGTGCCATGCATAATCAGAAAGAGAGAATAAACAAAGATTATTTAAGAAAAAAACTAGGAGTCATAAATAAGGAGATAAGTGTTCCGTTGATATCTCATCATTATAGAATAAAAGGCAAGGTAGATGAAGTTTTAGAATTGGAAGATGGAACAATGGCTCCATTGGATTATAAATTTGCTGAGTATAAAGAGAAGGTATACTCAACTTATAAAACTCAAATTGTTATGTATGGGTTAATGATTGAAGAAATATATGATAAAATAGTACGTAAGGGATATTTGGTATATTGTAGAAATGGCTACAAAGTTATTGAAATTGAAATAGACAATAAACTCAAAAGTAAAGTGCAAAGTTATATACAAGAATATACTGATGTACTCAATGGTTACTTTCCAAATGCAACAAAATATAAAAAGAGATGTACTGATTGTTGCTATAAAAATATTTGCATTAAAAAGTAAAATAGTTTTTAGGTTAGTAATATCAAAGGATTAACCAATATGTTATTAATTAAAATCAGTATATGTTCGACTAAAAAAACTCACTA
>JACCKY010000106.1 GCA_014236755.1 Candidatus Petromonas tenebris
TCATTGCAAATTTTTCAGTTCGTTTCATGGGTTTTGTTTATAAGATTTTCCTATCACGTTTTTTAGGACCAGAAGGTATAGGACTATTTCACCTAGTCTTTCATGTGTTCTTAGTATTAATTACAATAACCTCTTCAGGTATCCCAGTAGCTGTTTCCAAAATTATAGCACAAAAAAAATCCTTGAATGATTACAAGGGCTGCAGATCAACTTTAAATATAAGTATTTTTATAGGACTATCTTTGTCGCTTTTATTGTCTATACTCACATGGACCAATCTAGATTACATAATTAAAAATATTGTTAAAAGTTTGATTCCATCTATTCCTATTGTAACCCTTTCCTCAATACTTAGAAGTTATTATTATGGTATTAAAAATGTTAAACCAGCAGCAGCTTCCCAGGTTTCAGAACAGTTTGTCAGGATATCCTTTGTAGTAGGAGTTTTATATCTTACAAATCCATTAGATTTAAAATATTCGGTTGCTATTGCTACATTAGGAATAGCAATAGGTGAACTTGGAGGCCTTATATTACTCTTTGCAAAGTTAGAGCCCAATAAAATTTATGCTCCTATATACAGCAGAAATTCAGAAATATTTCAATATAAAAAAAATATTGCAATTTTGACAAAAATTATAACTATTTCCTTTCCTATAACTATAGCAAGGTTGGTTTCTGTTTTAATGCAGTCAGCAAATATGTTTTTGGTACCTAGACAGCTTCAAACTGCCGGTTATGATGCAGCACAATCTGTATCCGCCTTTGGGGAAGTGGTAGGTATGACTTTACCTCTATTGTTTTTACCTTTTATAGTAACTTCGGCATTAGTTGTAAATATAATTCCTAACGTGTCTGAAGAAAGAACTTTGAAAAGATGGAGTAGCATAAGATTAAAATCTATCTTAGCACTAAGAGTTGCTTTGCTTATATCTATCCCCATAGGTTTTTTATTTTATTTTTTTTCTCGTCCAATATGTACTTTTTTATATAATAACTCTAACGTGGGAATTTATCTAAAATATCTATCTGTTACAGTTATCTTTTTAAGTCTCCATCATATAATTGCAGGAATATTACATGGTTTAGGTAAACAGATAATTACAACTGTTAACTATCTTATAGGAATGACAATCCATCTTATTTGTATTTATTTTTTAGTACCTATACCCAAAATTGGAATCAATGGATTCAACATTGGGTTTATTTTATCATCTTTCTTAATTTTTGTATTAAACTTTTTTTCTCTGAAGAAACATATTCACATTAAAATAAATATATATAATCATGTGCTAAAACCAGTTTTTGCATCTACCTTAATGATAGTGTCCATAAAGTTTTTTAATCAGTTATTTATTAAGACCAACATTTCAATGAAGTTAAATATCCTTCTTGCGATAACTTTTGGTAGCATTATATATTGCCTCACCATATTAATTACAGGTAGTATTAAGCTTAAAACCTTACAATATATATTATTTAAGAACAAAATATCACTTCGTGATACTCTCAGATGAGTAGCAAAGCTACTCATCTGTATTTTTTGAAACTAACTCGCCATTACATTCTGGACATATAAGTATTGGCATTTTCACCTCAA
>JACCKY010000044.1 GCA_014236755.1 Candidatus Petromonas tenebris
TTATAATGAATTGACTGACCTGCTGTTTGAAAAACATTATAACAAGTTTATAGAGGAAGGATATTCTGAAAAGAAAGCTAAAAGAATGGCAGAAAAAACTTCTATAGAGGATGCTCGGTACGTTTTTCCAAATGCATGTGAGACGAAGATAGTGTTCACTATGAATGCAAGAGCCCTATTTAACTTTTTTAAACACAGATGTTGTAATAGAGCTCAATGGGAGATTAGGGAATTGGCGACTGAGATGCTCAGATTAGTTAAAGAAGTGGCTCCAACCCTATTTAAATATTCAGGGCCTAATTGTTTAAATGCTCCTTGCCCCGAAGGAAATATGACTTGTGGCAAAGCAAAAGAAGTTAGAGACAAATTTAACTTAGAATAGATATAAATATATATAGATAAATCAATGCTTTTTTGAAAAAATCATATTTTAAAGGACTTTATTAAGCCATATATGGATTTTATGCCATATATGGTTATACTTCTATTAATAGAAGTATTAAGGAGTTTGTGAGCAAAGGCAGAGTTTTCTGAGGGACTTAGAGTAAAATTATAGTAGGCAAAAACAAAAAATAAAAGTAAGATACCGAAGGCACCTTCCAAATACATGTATCATCTTCCTTGAAAAAATATTAGGTATGTAGGCATTGACTGTCTGCCTGAGATTAAACAGTGACATAGAACAAGTAGATAAACTTTTACCATGGTCAGCTACAATTACAGATTCATGCAAAGTAAATACAAAAAATGATGTCATAGCCCTCATCTTTATTACAAAGTGGGGGCTATTTGACGCTTACAAATTAAATAATCATTCTTATGGCACCGTTAATTACGGTGCTTTTAATTTTGTCATTATTGGTATATATTCTATCAAGTCTTTTATCGTTCATTTTAGAATTCTTCATTGATGATACAACTAAAGAAGCAGTCAAAGAATTTAAAACGATTAATGATGAAGTAGTTGAACAAACGATTGCTTCTGATTGTAAATGGTGAAACAAAGATACATTTCTAATCAAATTCTAATTTTTCTCTAAAAGATTTCTAATCCAAATATATTATTGTGTACTTATCAATCAAAAAGGAGAAGATGAATTTGATAACTACAAAAAACCTAACTAAGATATACGAAAACGGCTTCAAAGCCGTAGAAAATTTGAATTTAAAAGTTGAAGAAGGAGATATTTATGGATTTTTGGGCCCTAATGGAGCGGGTAAGACAACAACCATCCGAATGTTAACTGGCCTTTTAAAACCAAGCAATGGGGAAGTATTTATTAATAATATTAATGTGGCCAAGGATAGTGCAGAGATTAAAAAATATATTGGTGTTCTTCCTGAGTCTCACGGCTATTATAATTGGATGACTGGGAAAGAATATCTTACCTATTTCTCAAATCTATTTATGCAAGATGCCGATAAAGCCAAGGAGCATATTTCATATCTTTTGGAAAAGGTAGGATTAAGTAATAAGAGCAATGTTGTCATAGGGCAATATTCAAGAGGCATGAAGCAGCGACTGGGTATTGCTAAAACTCTAATTAATCACCCAAAAGTAATATTCCTTGATGAACCTACTTTGGGACTTGATCCTTCAGGCCAAAAGGATATTCACCATTTAATATTTGAACTGAATAAAAGCATGAATGTGACTGTTTTTATAACCTCCCATATGTTAAAGGACATAGAGGTGCTTTGCAATAAAGTCGCAATAGTAAAAGAGGGAAAGTTACTAGAGCAGGGAACAATCAAAGAATTGCAGGAAAGATATTCTGGAAAATATGATATTAGAATTAAGACTTCTGACAACATAAAATCAATCCAGCGTATTAAAAATATTGATCATATAATTGAGGTAGAGGTCATTGATGAATATATCAACATATCTCTAAGTAAAAGCAGGGATTTAAATGTTGAAGATATTAAGCATGAAATAATTGAAAAATTATTTACAAGTCAAATTGATATATATGAGATTTCCAAAGTAAAAACAACCGTAGAAGATATATTTTTTAAACTAATCGCAGATGGCAAGGAGGAATTGAAGTGAATATTTCAGTTGTTAAAAAAGAAATCAAAGAAAACTTTTTTGCTATGAAAGGAAGCCTATGGCTTTTTGTTGTAACACTGCTCTTTAGCGGTATGGCATATAGTTTTGTTACAGTAAAAGAATTAAGTTTACTTGCTCAAACAGAGATTATGATGACGATGGGAAAGTTAATACTGGGCTTGGGACTTCTCATTACTATTATTTTGGCTTCAGTAAGTTTTTCAAGTGAGAAAGAGCAGAGTACCATAGAGAGCCTGCTGCTTACTCCGGTATCAAGAATGGAATTGGCATGGGGAAAACTGTTTAGCACATTATTTATGTGGATATTAGTGTTTGTACTATCAATACCTTATATCTATACACTGGGATATGGGACGAATATGGCTTTTGCGATGCTTACTTTCATATTTACAGCAGGTACACTCATTATTTTTCTTTTTTCCTGTATTTCAATAGGACTGTCTATTATTTTAGGTTCATCCAAAAATGCCATGATTACATCCATTATAATATTTTTAATATCTGCTATACCTTCATTCCTTTCAACTACTATGAAAAAGGCTGGTTTCGGAATGACTATTGAAAAGTTAAGCCCATTATCTAATGTAATAAATATTATGAAAGAAATTATCATTAATAAACAAGGATTACTTGAACTTTCAAGCCTATTAATTCCATTTTTAATTTGGATAGCAGCCGGGTATATGTTTCTAAGATATGCAGTTAACAAACTTGAGTTTAAGGGAGGAGAGTAGTATGAAGCGGCTGATACTTGTTTTTTCGATTGTTACAATATTAATCACTACCAACCATTCAACAGTGTTTGCACAAACCAATGCAGTTGACAAAAAAATATCCTTAACAATATTGTCTCCTGATAAAGTAAAAGACTATCCGGGAAGAGAAGAAACTATAAAGGTTCGTGTAACAAATAATACAGATAAGGACATCCATGATGTTCTTGTATATATTACCATGGCGGATATAAAAAAGAATATGACAGTGAACTTAGAGGATTATAGTGCAGATAAACCTGTTTTTATAAATACTTTGAAGGTTAATGAATCAAAAACCATTGAATTACCAATTCGATTTGTATATACAAGCGATTATTATCTATATACAACTGTAACCTCAAAGGAGTATAAAGAGATTGTGTCAAGTGATGCAATTCCTGTAGAGATTTTAGGTAATACGAAAATAGATAAATCAAAGGTTATTTCTGTCGTTATTTTTGAACCCTTTGTTTTGATTGGCGGTATCATGCTGATATCTCTAAGGAGACGATATAAATATAAAGTGGTTTAAGAAACGATTTTATGAAGGTATTGCAAGAAGGTTTGATGTTTATATATAATTATAAATAAATATCGGCAGTAAGGATGAAATAGGAGAATTAGAAAGAAATTTCAATAATATGGTTGCCCAGATGAAAAGGTTAGTTAGTCAGATAAAGGGAATGAGTCATACCGTTGAAACAATGTCAAAGGATATGCATACCTCTATTGCAGGAATTATTCAGGAAAGTGCGGCAGGTACAAAAGAAATAACGGTTTCTATTTAGGAGCAGCCAGCAATAATTCAGGATATATTTGCCTTTACCGAGAAAATGGTAGCTTACGCAGAAGAATTGACAAATTCGGTAAACAGGTTTAATGTATAGGGATAAAATATCTTAAATAGGGAGTAAGATTAGATGAAGAAGTATAACATTCTTATTGTAGAAGATGAAAAGCAGATAGTAAGATTTTTAGAACTTGAATTAAAGTATGAAGGATATATAATAGATACTGCCTTCGACGGCAGAGAAGGTTTGAAAAAAGCGGAAGAAAATAGGTATGATTTAATCTTATTAGATATTATGCTACCGGAATTAAATGGAATGGAAGTGTGCAGAAGAATCAGGCAGTTTTCAAACTTACCTATTATAATGCTTACAGCCAAAGACGATGTTACTGATAAAGTAATGGGATTGGATATAGGTGCGGATGATTATATAACAAAACCTTTTGCAATCGAAGAGTTATTAGCAAGAATAAGAGCTGCATTAAGAAGAAAGAGTGAAGTGGTAGAGAATTTGGAAAATCTGCAGATAGGTAATTTGACAATGGATCTGTCAAAACATCAGGTCAATAGAAATGGAAAGTTAATTGAATTAACGAAAAGAGAATACGATTTATTGGAGTATCTTATGAAGAATAAGGGTATTGTTTTAACGAGAGAACAAATACTGGAAAAGGTATGGGGCTATGACTATATTGGAGATACCAATGTTGTAGATGTATATATCCGATATTTACGCAGTAAAATTGATGATTCTTTTACAACCAAACTTATTCATACTGTAAGGGGTGTGGGGTATACGCTGAAGGAGAATACAAATGAGAATTAATTTTTTCAGGTTTACCAAAATCTCTTTAAAATTAACAATGATTTATGCCTTATTATTTTCATTCGTACTAATTTTATTAAATGCCTCTATTTTATATGGTGTAAAGTATTTTCTTGTCCATCAGGCAATCCAGCAGGTCGAAAATACAAGTAGTGTTATGGTAGATAAGATGAAGGATTCTGACGATGGACAACAAGAGTTATTTGATAAAGAATTTATTCGAGAAGTTCAATTTAATGAAAATGTAGATATTAATATTGCAGATATAAATTGTAATATTTTAAATTCATCAGAAAACTATAATGGTGAAATACCAATAACTACGTATTTAGATATTACTAAAAAAATAGAGGCTGGAGAAAAGCATTTAGTATTTAGAAATAGTAAAATTGTACTTAATAACGGAAAAATTGTCTATCTGCAAGTTATTAAAGATATGGAAAATGAATATGGATTTATGAAAATACTATTTGTATTGATGGCTATTGCTGATGCAATTGGTATGTTGATATCTATATTAATAGGTTTTATCATAAGTAAAAGAGTATTGAAACCTATAGACAATATCACTACAACTGCACA
Source organism: Candidatus Petromonas tenebris (assembly GCA_014236755.1). Classification (GTDB taxonomy): domain Bacteria; phylum Bacillota; class Clostridia; order Peptostreptococcales; family Caminicellaceae; genus Petromonas; species Petromonas tenebris. The sequence continues at coordinate 5,028 of JACCKY010000044.1, forward strand.
AAGTATCAGTATTCATGATTTAAATAATAGAATAGAAGTTACAGGGCCTGATGACGAACTGACAAGACTTGCAAGGACATTTAATGAAATGATTGAGAGACTTAAGTCCTCCTTTGAAAAACAAAGCCAATTCGTATCCGATGCCTCTCACGAACTCCGGACTCCAATTTCTATTATACAAGGCTATATTAACCTGATGGACAGATGGGGAAAAGAAGATAAGGCTGTTCTTCAAGAAGCAATAGACGCTATAAAAAATGAAACTTCAAATATGACTGAACTGATTGAAAAACTACTCTTTCTGGCAAGAGGTGAGAGCGGGACTCAAAAACTGGTAAAAGAAGAATTCTGGCTTAATGAGTTGATTAATGAAGTAATAAAAGAGAGCAGGATCGTCTCCCCAAATCGTGATATATATTCTAAGCAAAATGATTCTCAACGCATTTTTGCAGACAGAAGACTTCTAAAACAGATGCTCCGGGCTTTAGTTGATAACAGTATAAAATTTACTTCAGAAGGTGGAAAGATAGAAATAAATGCAATTAATGATGGAGATAATGCAAGAATTATTATTAGTGATAATGGCATAGGAATTCCTGAAGAAGAAATACCATTAATATTTAACCGGTTTTACCGTATAGACAAAGCAAGGGCACGAGGTACGGGAGGAAGCGGATTGGGATTGTCCATTGTCAAATGGATTGTTGATGCCCACGGAGGAAGTATTTCTGTTAAAAGTGCTGCTGGAAAAGGCACAGATATCACAATAATCCTTCCTTAAAAACAAATTATATATTAGAAAAAGCCTGTAAAAATTTGCAGGCTTTTTCTAATGCAATTTTAATGTTTACCTAATGGTGTTTTAAGAAAATATTTCTATAATAAATTCATACTAAAACGAGAGGAGGTGAGACTATGGATTTAAAAGGTAAGAACATAAATAAATTAAAACAGGAAAAGGAGAGGATGTCCATGAATAAGAAAATACTTGCCCTTGCTTTAGGAGGAATCTTTGCAGTAGGAATTGCATTTGGCTCCTTGGGATTAACTAATGTCAATGCTTTTGCTTCTGATAACAATGCTGCTAAAAAGAGTGCTATAGCCACTGAAAAAGTAGAAAAAGAAGATAAGGAAGATATCAATATTTCAAAGGCAAATGTTAAAATTAGTCAGGAAGAAGCCAAAAATATTGCTCTTTCTTCACAAAAAGATGCAAAAGTTTTAGAAGTAGAATTGGAAGATGAAGATGGAACCATTGTTTATGGAGTTGAGGTGCAAACAGCACAGAATAAATATGATATCAAAATTGATGCAAATACAGGAAAAATACTAAAGACTGAAGCAGATGACGAAGAAGATAGCAGTATAGAGAATGAAAGTGAAAATGTAAATGACAATGACGATATAAATGAAGAAGTAGAAGAGTAGCAATAAGCCGGGATGTCCTTCCCATAAGGCTATCCCGGTTTATGTATATAGAAAAATTTTAATACGGCTGCGATAAGCACATCATTAAGTTGAAAATGATGTAGCAATAAGTCGAGAGCAAAGGAAGTGATAACCTTGGAGGAATTTATAATAAACTTCATACAACTGCTACAAGCTTATGGAGTAATAGGACTTATTACTTTATCCTTTGCAGAATCGTCTTTTTTTCCAATACCTCCTGACATACTATTAATACCTATAGTTTTTGCCAATAGAAAATTAGCTATAATCTATGCTTTGGTTACAACGGCTGCGTCAGTTTTAGGTGGTATATTTGGACATATGATAGGTAGGAAGTTTGGGAAACCATTATTGATAAGGTTCTTTAAAGAAGATAAAATAATTAAAGTTCAAAATTATTTTGAGAAGTATGGAGGGTGGGCTGTTGCTATAGCAGGACTTACTCCTATTCCCTATAAAATTTTTACAATATCTGCAGGTGTTTTTAATGTAAGACTATCTATATTTATATTGTGTTCTATAATCGGCAGGGGTATTAGATTCTTTTCTGAAGGATTATTCATATTTCTGCTTGGAGACGCTGCAAAGTATTATCTTGAAAATTACTTTGAAATCATAACAATTGGAATAACTATATTGTGTGCAATGCTTTACTATGTATGGAAAAAGTTAAAAGATACAGGTATTGTTAAGGGTACTGGAATAATTGCGTACCTTAAAAGTAAGTATTATAAAATCTATGAATTTATGCTGAAGTATAAAAAATATGATTTGATTGGAATATATATTGTTGCCAGCGCTTGCTTGTTTTTACTATTTTTATTTATATATTTAGAACTTAGATGACCAGTTTATGAATTGTAATAACAACTATTCTTGCAATTATAAAGAGAAATGGGGGAGACAATGGAGGGTATATTATCATGTATATTGTTATTTGGCAAAAGATAAAATAGAATTTACTTACGCAAAAATTAAAAGAATTTTATTAGAAAAGTATGGACATAGCAAACAAATTTCAAAATGAATATTTAATATATTTCAACATAGAGTGGCAACCTAACTAATTAACTAATAGTGAAACATTTTAACGAAGTTAAATAAAAGGTTAAATAAATACAGAATAACATAACGAGAATAAGAGGTGAAACATTGATAAAGGACTATTTCATTATGCTAATTGAGCAATATGGTAATTCAGGTATTATAGTAAGTCTGATGCTAGAGTTTTTAGGCTTGCCAATTCCCGGAGAACCTTTAATGGCTTTTTTGGGATACTTAACATGGAAAAACCCTAGTGAATCGTTAATATTATCTATTATTTATGCTGTAATTGGGACATTTTTGGGTTCGGTATTGGCTTATGCGATTGGTTTTAGGTATGGTGAAAATTTTCTTATAAAATATGGTAAATATATTTTTATTACACAAGACAAGTTGGAATATACTGAAAGAATGGTTAATAAAAATAAAGTTTTATTGCTGTTATTTAGCAGATATATACCGGGAGTCAGGCATATTGTACCTTATTTAAGTGGAATAAGTAAAATAAAATTAAGCAGTTTTTTACTTTATAACCTTATCGGTTCGATCATATGGTGTACATCATTTATTGGACTAGGATTTGTATTGGGTGAGAATTGGAATAGAATTGAAATGATAGCAAAAGGCTATTTCTCTATTTTTGTTCTATTGATTGGATTTATTTTTATAGTAATTAAATACTTCGGCAAATATAAAAAAATGATATTTACCGTCACTTTCCCAGTGCTGTTATTTATAAAACTTTCTGAAGACCTTATAAGGAATGAACTGACTGTATTTGATCAAACCATATATGATTATCTGTCCACATTTATTTCTAAAAGTACGACAACTATTATGGTAGTTATAACTTATATGGGCTCGGCTCAAATTTTAGTCCTTATTGCTTTGTTAAGTTATGTAATTTTAAGAAGAAATAAAAATTATACTCTCTATGGAAAGGTTATAGCGGTAAATCTAGGTGCTACATGGATTTTTAATGAAGTATTTAAAGTTATATTCCACAGGCAAAGGCCGGATATACTGCGTCTGGTTGAGGTTGGCGGATTTAGTTTTCCAAGCGGCCATTCTATGGTAAGTTTAAGTTTCTATGGATTGATATTATATTTTGTTTATAAAAATACTGAAGATAGTTTAAAAAAATATTTACTTGTAACTTTTTTTAGTTTGCTTATTCTTTCTATAGGAATTAGCAGGGTATATCTTGGAGTTCATTATGCGAGTGATGTTCTTGCGGGTTTTTCAGCAGGATTTGCATGGCTGGCTATATTTATAACATTGATAAACAAATATTATCGATAAAAGATATACATTGGCTGTGGGAAATAATATTTTAAGATTAGTATGAGAATATGTAGAAACGAAAAGGAATATGTTAAAATTAGAATAAGAAAGGACATATTTACGTGAGTAGTAAAGAAAACAAAGAAATTTATGACCTAAGAAAATATGAATTTTTTAAAAAAACGTTAAGTTATTTATTATTTACTATTATTTTTATAATCACATCGGTATTATCTTTGATATTTATATACCATATTTTTAGTGATAAAGTAGTATTTTTGAGACTAAATATTTTCTCATTTGATGTGTTATTGAAGATTTCTATACTTCTAATTGTATATTTTCTTTTTGATAGCTTCAGATTATTTTATACACTAAAAGCATTAAATGTAAATATTCAATTTAGATATATAGTAAAATTAGTGTTTATAAATATATTTATTTCTAATATAACTCCTTTTGCTACAGGAGGAGGATTTGCACAAATATATTTTTTAAATAAAAAAGGCGTGTCTATTGGAGATGCTACTGCAGCTTCTACCATAAGAACAGTGCTACCCATAATTTTTTTCTCAGTCTCTACGCCCATAATCTTAATGTGCAACAAGAATATTTTGGGGATATTTTCTAATGACAGAATATCCATATATATGGGCATATTTATGCTAATATATATTTTTATAGTATACCAAATTTACAAATTAATTAAAAAACCAAGAAATATTAAGAAGTTAGTATATAAATCAATATATTTTTTAGAAAGCAAAAAAGCAATAAAAACTCAAAAGACTAAGAAGTTAATAAAGAAGATTTTTATGGAGATTGACAGATTTTCAATAAATATAACAAGGTTTTTTTACGGAAATAAAAGAGATATAACTTTATCTATAATTTTCACCGTATTATTTCTTTTATCCTTATTTACATTTTCAGTAATACTTATTAAAGAATTAAATCCCAAAGCGTCCTTAGCAGATATTATCACATCACAGATAGTGATAACCTCTATAATGTATTTTGCTCCTACGCCTGGTGCAACAGGAGTAGCTGAAGGAGGATTTACGCTAATATTTGCTAATTTTGTAAAAAAAAGAGATATAGTTTCACTTACTTTTGCATGGAGATTTTTTACTATATATTTAGGGATGATTGTCGGAATGATAGCCTTTTATTTAGAAATATTTAAGGTAAAATCGAAAAAACAATAAAAAAGGTATGTACAATTTTAGGAGGCTTTTTATGAGAAAAAAAGCAAGCTTAAAAATCATGTTATATTTAGATATAGCAATATTGTTAATTCTTATTTTTTACAAGAGCTATCTGTTCATTTATGAATCTAATTTTCAGTCAAATAATATAAATAATATAAAAGCAATAGAAAAAAGAATTGATAATGAAAATAAATTTTCCTTTGCAGTTTTGGGGAATATAGAAAATTCAATAGATATTTTTGATAAAAAAATTATTAATGAGATAAATAATGATAAAGATATTGACTTCGTTGTTTCTACAGGTAATGCAGTACTTGATGGAGCAGAGGATAAATACAGAATATTAAATGAAAGTTTAAATAGATTGAATATACCCTCAATTGTAGGAATTGGAGATAATGAAATTTCGGATGGAGGAGACGAAAGATTTTATAAACATTATGGACCGTTTTATTTTTCTTTTATATTAAATAACGCTTATTTTATTTTTTTAGATACAACGGGAAAAACTTCAGTTTCATGGCAGCAGGAATGGTTAAAAAAAGAGTTGAAAAACGCTAAGAATTATAAATATAAGTTTGTATTTATGAATAAAGCACCTTTTGAAATAAAGGAAGATGCTTTCTTTGACAGTAAAGAAAGCTATATAACTGATAAATCCTATCGTAATTTCTTGATAGATACTTTTTCTAGGTATAATGTGACAGGAGTATTTGCTACTGGTTCGGAAATTTACGATTCTAGAAAAATCAAGGGAGTTAATTATTATTTAAGTGGAGGAGCAGGCGGAAGACTCCTTGTCCATAGAAAAAATAGCTATTATCACTATATGAAGGTAGAAGTAAAATCAAATGGCGTATCTTATAGTATTGTTAAACAAGAAACACCAGCACAATATGTTCTAATTCGTAGATTAGAAAATATATGGATTTATATACATTCCCTTTTTTATATTAATCTTATCAACTTTATTATAATAATAGGTATTTTAATGTTTTTTGGAATAGCCGTACATATAAGGGCAGAAAAAGAAGTGGATTATTATGAGGATTTTAATAGTTCAATTAAGGATGAACTTACCAAAGATAAGTTAAATATTGCAATGTTTACGAATAATTATTTACCATTTATAGGTGGAGTTCCTATTTCTATTGAACGTCTTGTAAAAGGACTAAAAAATCGTGGACATAATGTATATGTATTTGCACCTGAATATCCAGAGAAAACGATTAATGAGGAGAAAAATGTAATTAGATGTAAGCTCCTAATGTATTATAAAACTAAACAATTTAAATTTGCCATTGCAAATATTTTTTCACAAAATATCGAAAAAGAGTTTTTGAACTATAATTTTGACATTGTACATGTTCATCATCCTTTTTGGATGGGTTCTAAGGGGTTAAGACTTGGGAAAAAATATAAACTTCCAGTGATTTTAACCTATCATACTCGATTAGAGAAATACTCTCATTTTTTACCCTTTTTCAAATTAATATTTAAAAATATATTATCCCACAATATTATTCAGAGATTTTCTCAAAAATGTAATGCTATCATTGCTCCTACAAATACTGCTAAGAAATACCTTGAAAATGTTGGAGTGAGCAGATATAAAGTTACTATACCTACAGGAATTGATTTTGATTATTATGATAATATAGATAAGAAGAAATTAATAGCTATTAATGAAAAATACAAGCCTAATGGAGAAATACTTTTATGCACAGTTTCCAGATTATCTAAGGAGAAAAACATTTATTTTCTTTTAGAAGGAATAAAATACATAAGGAAACATACGGATATTCCATTTAAATGCATTATTATAGGAGATGGACCTGAGAAAGATAATATTTTAAAGGTAATTGAAGATACAAATTTGAAGCATATAGTTAGTTTACTAGGTTCTATTACACCGGAAGAGATTCCTAAATATTATATTGTTTCAAATATTTTTATTTTTAGTTCCCTGTCAGAAACACAAGGAATGGTGATATTAGAAGCAATGGCAGGGGGATGTCCTGTTGTAGCTATAAGGTCGAGTGGAATAGATGACATTATTCAAAATGAATACAATGGGTTTAAAACTAAAGAAGAAATAGATGATTGGGCTGACAAAACCATGTACTTAATGAAAAACCCAGATTTATTGAAAAAAATGGGTCATAATGCATATGAGTTTTCAAAAAGATTTTCACTAGATAAGATGGCAGAAAGAGTTGAGAAAGTATACTATAAATCAATAAAACATATCAAAACTTATAATGAAATTAGTAGATAATTAGTTGGATAGGTGATATAAAAGGCAAAAATAAAGAAGTAGAGGGGAATGTATAGTGAAAATATTTAGAAAAATTTGTGGGAAGATTATTAGTGTAACATCTATCTACTATATTGAATTAGTTTATAAAACAAGTAAGATAATAAGAAAAGGTTTAATAGATTTATTAGAAAGTGATGACAAGGAAAAAGTGGTCATTGTTTTTTGGCATGGAGATAGCTATTGCCTTTATCCTGTTTTAAAAGGAAAGAAGTTACATGTAATTACTACCAAAGACCGTAGAGGTGACTATATTTCTTTAATATGTAAATATTTTGGATACGATACGATACGAATTCCTGATGAATCAAAGGAAGGACACTATTTATTTAAAATTGTAAGAACAATCAATAAAGAAGATGAGACAAATCTTGCAATTGCAATCGATGGACCATTAGGACCTTACCATGTACCAAAGAGTTTTGCATTTGTAACTGCACTATTGGCTAAAAGAAAAGTTATGCCTGTGACTATAAAGATAAAAAGAAAAATAGAGATAAAAAGTAGATGGGATAATTATAAAATTCCTTTGCCTTTTAATAAAATAGAAATATATGCTGCGGAGCCAATAGATGTAACAAAAGAAGATATGAAAGATAATTTTATGATTGTAAAGAATAAAATTAAAGACATTATGGAGAAGTGGTAGAAAAATTACGGGGTATTATTGTACTTTATATGTAAAAATACAGAAAAGAAAATTTAAACGACTGTATTGACCAATGAGGTGTAAAAATGGGTAATTATAAGTTGATTCACATGTTGAAACGGAAGATAGTAAGTATTATTTTGCCAGTACCGTGGAAGGCGTGATTGCGTATACCGTTACTGCAGGAGTCGCTGTTTGTGCGGGAGACCCTATATGTAAAGAAGAGGATGTAGTTATATTATTGAGTGAATTCACTACCTTTTGCAGGCAAAATGGCTTAGATATCTGTTTCTGCCAAACTACAGAAAAATTATTAAACAATTTTAAAAGTATGGGATTTGGTATTACAAAATATGGAGAAGAAGCAATGTTTGATCTTGATATTTATAACATATCTGGCAAGAAGGCAGCAAAAGTAAGACAAGCGATTAATAAAGCTAATAAGATAGGAATTGAGGTTTTTGAATACAAACCTCTCAAAAAAAGAGAAAAATAACTTGAAGAACAAATTATGGAAGTTTCACAAGAGTGGTTATCCTTCAAAAAGAGTGGAGAGTTGTCCTTTATGCTTGGAATCATAGCATTAGATAATCCTATGGATAGGAGATACTTTGTTGCAGTGGATTCAGAAAATACTGTACAGGGTTTTGTTGTGTTTGTGCCATTCCAAGGAGGGAATGGTTTTTATGCTGATGTAACCCGGAGAAGAAAGAATACTCCTATGGGTGTGATGGAAAAAATAATTATTACTGTGTTTGAAACGATGAAAAGCGAAGGTGTAAAATGGGGCAGTCTGGGATTAGCACCGCTGGCCAATGTTAGAGAAAGTGAGCAATGTAAACCAATCATTGGTTTGGTATTGGAATTTATCTATGAGCATTTAAATAATTTTTATGGGTTTAAAACACTGCACCAATATAAGAAAAAATACGGACCGACATTATGGGAGTCCAGATTTCTTGCATATTATCCGGCCGTCTTTCATAGCGCTCTTTAGGTGTTAAACCCGAAAGGGTTTTCTCTATGGCAAATAGTTTGTTGCAAAACTTAAGACCTTCCATGGCAACAGATGAGGATATACTTGATTTATCCTTTATATCCTTTAAAGCATCAGTAAAGCCCCTTCTTACATGGGCAAAGCAGCCAACAAGAGTAACATCCTCCACTTAAATAGTTTATTAAGTAGGCCCATTTACAATTACCCCTTGATCTATATACTTAAAAGCTGGCGTTCTAGTATATTTTACTTTGCTCCGTTTATAGCAGACTTCAATTCCCTCTCAACTTCGACTGCAATATTTGATAATTGATCATCGTCCACCATTCCAATAAGTTGAGTAGGCTTTATCATTCCAATAAATACTGAGTTATTATCTTCATAAACTACCATTTTACAAGGTAAGAAGTACCCCACTTCTATATGCTTTTCTAACACTTCTTTAGCTTGCTGTGGATTACAGACCTCTAATATTTTGAAGTTTTTATCAAAATCTAATCCTTTTTCTTTAAGTTTATCCTTGAAGTTTAATTCCCATAATACTCCAAAGTTATGATTATTCAGACTTTTCTTCAAATTTTCTATAGCCCTTTCAAAATTCTTATCTGTTTTTACTTTGTAGTTTATCTCTATAAAAATCCTCCTTTAAATATTTGAGGAAATTGCATAATTAAAATTTATACTTAAAACTTAAAATTGTATACAATTTATTTTAATAAAATCAATACTATTTAAAATATTTATTCATATTTAGTATAGATTTTATGCAATATGAAATTGTTGCTAATGCTAAAATAAAAGAATACCCTATGGTGACTTAACTAAACAGATAGATAATAAATTCAAAGATGAAAGCCGTATCCTAGTTGAAGTATTAAACACTACTGGTAACAAACTAAAGGAGATTATGATAAATATTAAAGAAGTTTCTAAAAATGTTAACTATAGTAGTAATCAGCTATCCACATCATTAGAGGATTCAAATATATCTATGGATGCAATCGGATACAGTATAAGTGAAATTGGTATTAATATAGAAGAAGTGACTAACTTATAAGATGATTAATTACTTTAAAGTTTAAAATGGTTCACAAACAATATTATGGAAATTGCGTTTAATATTTGATTGAATTTATTATACTAACATAAGAGAGCGCTGATATAGCTTGTTCGTCTTTATAATAGTTTATTTACTTTTCTCATTAAAATCTTTATTCTTATTATAAAAAACCAGCCTTCTAGGATAATTGGATTTTACCATAGAAGGCTGGTTTAAAGTTTCTTTAATTGTCTATCTGATATTAGTAACTATAGCTTTCTTCAGCAGCTTCTGCATCTGCTTTAGTTTCATGAACTGTACCATAAGGATGCTGAGGTGGAGCATAAATTGAATACAATTTAATTGGTTTGTTACCTGTATTAATTAGATTATGCCATTTGCCTGCAGGTATGATGAAGGCAAAATCATCATAGACTTTTGCCTGAAAGTTCAGATTATCTTTTCTATCACCCATTTTAACAATCCCCTGACCTTCTTCAATACGTATGAATTGATCAACTGTGGGATGAACTTCTAACCCTATGTCTTCCCCAACCTTGATGCTCATTAATGTAACTTGCAAATTGTCTCCTGTCCATAATGCAGTACGAAAAGTATTATTTTGCTTAGTAGCCTCCTCAATATTAACTACAAATGGTTCAGGTCCATAATCCTTCAATCTAATAAACTGTCTCCAAAAGTCTGAATTATACATTGGTATATTAACCCAGTAAGGATATGGATACATTCTATAAACATTATGCATATTGTGTGAGTTATATATTGGTGTGTTAACATAGTAAGGACATGGATATGGTTTATAAACATTGTACATATTGCTCATTCCTTTCATACGGTTTATAATATCATATGCTCCATGCTTAGAAAAAGTGCTTTAATTTACAGGAATGCTAAACATAAGGGGATAGTTCTCTTGAAAGCTATTTTAATCCAAAATCCAATCTCTATGCATGTGGAATGCTGCGTAAGAATACGTAGTAAAGAATAGCTGTAATGTAAGCAATATTAATGGATACAAGGATTTTTGATAATAATTCAAATAAGCCTAAAATGAATAAATTTAAGGATAAAGAGATTATAAATCGGATTGAAATAGAAATTGCATTACGGATACCGTATTGTGTAGATATGTTTAATAATTTAATAAAGTAGAAAAAGGCCATGAAAAGATAAGAGGATTTTTCATGGTCTTTTTGTGCTTTATAATTGTTGATTTACAATTAAAATGACTATCGCTCAAACGGAACTCTTTGGCCCAGTTGCTACTATTATACCTGTAGATAGTGAAGAAGAGGCAATCAAGATTGCAAATGACAGTGATTTTGGATTAAGTGGCGCTGTATTTTCCGGGTCACTTGAGCGAGGAATTCGAGTGGCAAAGCAAATCGAAACAGGCATGATTCACGTTAATGACCAGACAGTAAATGTTGATCCAGGTGCTCCGTTTGGTGGAGAAAAAGCTTCTGATCTTGGCAGATATTGTGGAGTAGAATGGGCTATTGACGATTTTACTACTGTAAAGTGGGTTTCAGTTCAGAACGAGTATAGACAATGGCCGTTTTAGTAGCTCTTTAATTCAGATTTTTTAAATTACTAGGTAGTAGCTTGTAATACTTTATTAAAGGTTGTTAATCAAATTCAGATTAACAACCTTTTTTTAGGTGTGCCGAGCATGCGTAACAACT
>JACCKY010000045.1 GCA_014236755.1 Candidatus Petromonas tenebris
TGATAAAGTTGACGATGTATCAGATGTAGAAGTTGTAGATTATAGCAAATTGCCTGACAAAGGTGAAAATGATAACATAATCTACGTACTTGACGATAGAGATGCTGTTAAACTTATAGTTCTTATTGAAGACATCCAGTCTGATGATGAAATAGCTGGTTATGTAGTAGATAAGTGGACTAAAGACGGAGATCCATACGTTGAAGTTGTATTGCCAGGAGAAGATACAGTGACTTATGAAGTTGATGAAAATGATGAACTTGTAAGTGAAGAAAATATTGTAATATTCACAGAAAATAGCGACGGAACTGTAGATGTTGTTAGCGCCGTATATGGTGTAACTGATGATTTCAAAGTTTACACTGGTATAGTTGATGATGTTGATGGTAAATATGTAAGACTTGTTAATGTAGATGGTAGCAAACTTGTAACATTTAAGGATTCTTCAGATACTGTTTACTATGAAGAAGATGATGTAATGGACTTTAGCGATGTTGATGAAGGAGATTACATCAGAGTAGCTGTTAAAGACGGATATGCTAAAGTTGTTAAGTTGTACGACTTAGATGAAAAAAATCTAAATGACAGTGAAACTAAGAAATTCTTAAATGATTATGAAGCTGACAACGGTGTAAAAGTTACATTTGATCAAAATGCTAATTTAGTTAAAGATAGCCAATAATAAAATATAAAGTTAATACAATTCTTATTCAAAGAAGGGGTTAAAACCCCTTCTTTTTCTGTACGTGAGATTTTTTTAGTTTACATGTATTTATTATTGACACTGTGTAATAAATACTATATTATAAAATTAACCTGACTAGCCAGTCAATACAAAGAAAGGATGAAAACTATGAAAAAGGATATATCCTTAATTTTACTATTATTAACTTTATTAATATCTTTTGTAATTACCACTACTGCAGAATCAAGTATAATCGACAGCATGGAATTTCAAGGGGATAGAATTGACCTTACATTAGAGAAAGCAATAGAAATTGTATTAAAGGATAATCCAACAATTAAGCAGAGTGAGCTATCATTAGAACAGGCAGAAGTAAAAAGTAAACAAATTATAAGTGCAGGTAAAGATAATAAAAAGCTATATTCAAATTATAAAAGAGAAGGCACAATTGGTAATTTATTAGTATATAAATTACCAAAACTTAATGCTGATTTTGTCTTAGCAAATGCTAAGAGGAACTACGAAGCTACAGTTGAAAATTTAAAAGCTGACATAGAAAAATCCTATTTTGAACTACTTCAATTAGAACAAATGAATGAAATAAATAAAGAAGATCTAGATATAGCTAAGGATATATACAAAAAAACTAAGCAAAAATTTGAGTTAGGTTTGGTGACTAAGCAGGAAGTTATAAGCAGTGAACTCAACTTGAAAAAGGCTGAAAACAGTTACATTGCATCTGAAAATATGCTGAAAAAGGCTAAGATGGCGTTTAATATAAAACTTGGTTATGATGTAATGACAAAGGTTAATTTAATAGATGAACTTGGCTATAAGGAATTTGAAGGAGTCAGCATAGCTGATGTTGTTTCAAAGGCTTTAATCAACAGAAATGAAATTAAAGCAGCAGAATTCAAATATGAGTTAGAAAAAATTAATATGGATATAACAGCAAAACAGTATACTGAAAATACTTATGTGTATAGGGATCAGAAAATTAAATTAGAAAAGGCTTTAAAGGACTTGAATGATATTAAAAAGAATATAGAAATGGAAGTAAGAAGCAATTATTTGAATATAAAAGAAAAATATGAAGAAATTAAGGCTGGAGAAAAAGCTGTAGAATTGGCTAAGGAAGCTTTAAGATTGTATCAATTGTCATACGATGTTGGAACTGCTATACTTACAGATGTACAAGAAGCTCAAACATCTCTTTTACAAGCAAGATTAGGACTATCTAAGGCTATATTGGAATACAACTTGGCTATATCTAAATTTGAAGATTCTATTGGAGTAGGTAGAACAGTGATAAATATGTAATTGGACGGAAGACGATTCTTCCGTCTAAAAGTTTTCTATGAACTCTTAAGTAAAATTACTGTATATTATGAAATGAATTTTGATTTTAATTTCTGCAATAACTTTACATTATTGAAATTTAAAAAAGGTTGACTTTAGTTTAAAGACGACGTAATATAATAAATAAATAAATGTTCATTAAAGAGGGGAAATTATGGCTAGGATAACAGACCCAACGAAACTAGAGAGAATTAAAAAAGCTACGATGGATTTAGTAGTAAAATATGATTATAGTGGGGCTTCAATTGGAGCTATTGCTAAAAAAGCAGGAGTATCTACCGGATATTTATATAGATACTATAATGGTAAGAACGATTTAATAGATGATTTGATAGAATCAAATTTTAAAAAGTTTGAAAATATATTCCATGGAACAATTAACAAAAAAAGCACAGCAGAAGACATTATTTATAATTTTGTGAGTATATTATTTAATGTAGCAATTACTAATCCAATTCTTGCAAAATTTTTATGCACACTTATCTTTGACCAGAAATTTCAAGTTGAAAAAAGAAGGAAGAATGATAAAAGAGTTAGAGAGTTGTTAAATGATGTGCTGAAAATAGGAATTAAGAATGGTGAAATAAATCCTAAAACTACATTAGATGAAATACTGCTTGTATTGTTTACTATTACATTTAGTTATATATCAATGAATATAAATGAAGATTATAATGAAGAAAAATTTGGAGAAAAGGAAGTAAGGAGAATAACAGAAATTTGTTTAAATGCTTTAAAATGATTTTCTAAAAAATGAATGAATTTTCATTCGTTAAAAGTTTAAATTTTATGAAAATTATTTAAAAAATATATAGGAAAGGGGCAATTTTTATGAGAAGACTTTTGGCAATTTTATTAATTGTGAGCATGATTTTTCCACTATCGGCATGTACAAAGGCAGAAGAAACTGCAGTGAAAGAAAGAGCAAGGGCAGTTAAAGTTATAGAAATACAAGAGAGTGAAAACAAAGAAACATTAAACTATATAGGTACAGTAGATTCTAAGGAAATAGTTAAGTATAGTTTTAAAACTACTGGGAAGCTTGGAAAAGTTTTTGTAGAAAAGGGTGATAAGGTTAAGAAGGGAGATAAATTAGTTCAGCTCGATATGCAGGATTTAAATTTTCAAATATCTGCTGCTAAATCAAATCTCGATACAGCAAAACTTAATATCAAAAAAGCTGAAGATTCACTAAATTATTATAAAGATTTATTTAATAAGATGGAAAACTTATATAAAGAAGGAACCATATCGAAGGACCAATACGATCAGATAAAACTTCAAAAGGATACGGCAGAAACTACATATAATCAAGCTAAATCTCAATTTGAAGCTGCAAAGGCTGATTATGAATATAAGTTAAGCTTGCTTGAAGATGCAACTATTTATGCAAATCAAGATGGAAGTGTAATAGATACCTATTACGAAGAAGGAGAACTTGTTCCTCAAGGATATCCTGTTGTTAGTGTAAGAAGTTCTATTCAAATAATAAATGTGGGGATAGCTCAAAGAGATCTTAAAAAGATAAAAATTGGAACAGAAGCTGTTATAGATGTTGAAGGAGAAAAAGCTAATGGAGTAGTAACTAATATAGCTGAAGCTCCTGATGAAACTACAAGAACATATAATGCCGAAGTTACAATAAAAGATAAAAACTTTAGATTGGGTTCAATTGCTAAGGTAGTATTTGATATAGGGAAAGAAAGAGGAATTTGGATTCCTATATCGGCTATCATGTCTGATGGAGAAGATTATGTATATATTGTTCAAGGGGATAGAGCCTTCAAGAGAATAGTTGAACTTGGGGAAATTTATGAAGATAAGATTATGGTAAAGGGAGTAAAATCTGGAGAATTACTTGTTGTAAGTGGAATGAAAAATTTAATTGATGGCTCTAAGGTAAATATACAAGAGTAGGAGGGAGCTGAAGTGAACAAATTAATAAGAAAATTGATAGATGAAAGGAAGGTTGTCCTATTCTTAGCTATAATAATTGCATTCTTAGGAGCCTATGCCTATTATGTATTACCAAGACAGGAGAGTCCTGATGTAGCAGCTCCCTTTGCTATGATTATTACTCCATATCCAGGAGCTTCAGCAAAGGATGTAAATGATTTAATAACTAAGAAAATAGAGGATGAATTATATGACTTAGATGGATATGACTATGCAGAATCAACATCTAAGGAAGGTTTATCTATTATAGTGGTTGCCTTTGAAACCGGTACAGACGCAGATAAGGCAATGCAAGATGTAAGGAATGCTGTAGCCGATGCAAGAAGCGAACTTCCGAGTGGTGCTCTTGACAGTATTATTGATACAGATCTTACAGAAACAGCAGGCATCATAATAAGTCTATCGGGAGATAATTATACTTATGAACAATTAGCTTCTTTTGGAGAACAGTTTAAAGATAGATTATCTGATATTGATGGAATATCGAAATTTGACATAATAGGAGATTTAGATAAAGAAGTAAAGGTAGACGTTGATATAGCAAAACTAAATCAATTAGGACTATCCTTGGGAGATTTATATAGTATACTTCAAGCTCAAAATATAGAAATACCATCTGGAGATATAGAAACAGAAAATGGGAAAATAAAGGTAAAGACTCCGGGTATATATACATCATTAAATGATATAAGAAATAGTATAATAGCTGTGTCACCTGAAACTGGAGTTGTTACAAGGCTGTCTGATGTTGCCGATGTATATATGGGGCTAAAAGAAGGTGTAGAAAAATACAAACAAAATGGAAAGAATGCAGTACTTCTAACAGGTTATTTTAAGAAAAGTAAAAACGTAGTTTTAGTAGGGAAAGAAGTTAGGAAGGCCCTTGATGAAATAAAAGCAAATCTACCAAAAGATTTAATAGTTGAAGAAGTTATTTACCAACCCGATGATGTAAGTAAATCTGTAAATGATTTTATGGTAAATCTTATTGAAGGTATAATTTTCGTTATAATAGTAGTGTTCTTAGGAATGGGATGGAGAAATGCTATAGTAGTTTCTACGGCTGTACCTCTTTCTATACTTATAACTTTTGGCGTAATGTATTTGATGAGCATATACATACATCAAATATCTCTAACAGCTTTAATTGTTGCCTTAGGGATACTTGTAGACAATGCTATAGTTGTAAGTGATACTGTTCAGGGTAAGATAGATAATGGAGAAGAAAAATTGAATGCAGCTTTTAAGGGAACAAGTATGTCAGCTATTCCGATATTTTCAGCTACCCTTACGACAGTGGCAGCATTTTCACCTCTCTTAGGGATTCCGGGAGTAGCAGGAAAATTCTTGGGAGCAATTCCTCGAGTACTTATTATATCAATAATTGCATCATATATAGTAGCTATGTTTATAATTCCGGCAATGGCTGCAGTTTTCTTTAAAAAGAATAAAAAGAAAAGTGATAAAGAAGGTATCGTTAGAGTATTTTTTTAAAAAAGCATTAAACATAGGATTAAAAAGAAAGTTAGTAACTACTATATCTGTATTTATAGTGTTTGTTATTGTTATAAAAGTAGTAATACCAATGCTTCCATCAGAGTTTTTCCCTTTTTCCGATAAAAACATATTTTATATAGATATGGAAACTGAAGTTTCAGAGGATATAGATGCTACAGAAAGGCTGACTGATGAAGTTGTAAAGCTTTTATCTAATGAACCTGAGATAACCAGTTATACTGTTGCTGTAGGAAACGGTGTGCCAAAGTTTTATATTACTGTACCACCAGCTATTCCATCTCAGGATTATGCTCAGATGGTATGCAAGTTTGACCTTGGAGATAAAAAAAGTAGGAGATTTAAAAATAGTGAAGAGCTTGCAGAACATATACAGAGGTTATTAGATGAAAATATTTCTGGAGGAAAATGTACTGTAAACTTGCTTAAGATGGCAAAACCGGGTTCTAAGGTAGTAGTTAGAGTTTCAGGAGAAAATATAGATCGTTTAATAGAGGTAGCTGAACAGATTAAAGACGGCTTGAGGGAAATTCCGGGGACTACAAATGTACGAGATGATATGAAGGATAGAACATATCAATATGAAATAAATGTAGATGAAGATAAGGCGATGAATCTTGGAATAACTAAATATGATATACAGAGAGAGATTAACATAGCACTGTATGGAGCTAAACCTTCTGTTTACAGAAGGGATGGTAATGAATATAACATACTTTTACAGAGTAATATAAATTCTATTAAAGAACTAGAAAATCTTGAGATAAAATCTTCGATAACCGGAAATAAAATACCTATTAAACAATTTGCCACTGTAGGATTTAGTTCTAAGTTAGACTCTATACAGAGATATAATAGAAAGCAAACTATAACAGTAGAGAGTGATACTTTACCAAATGGGAATGCTGTATTTATTGAAGATAAACTTGAGAATGAGATTTTACCGAAAATCGATACAGCAGGTGTAAAAATAGATTTCGATGGAGAAAGAGAAAATATTTCTGAAAATTTTGGTATAGTTGGTATATTAGCTATATTTGCCGTATTTTTAATTCATTTATCCAACCACTTGTTATATTAGCAACTATACCTTTATCATTAATAGGTTCAATTATTGGATTGTATATATTTAATCAGCCCCTATCTCTTACAGGATTTTTAGGTATCATAGCCTTGGTAGGACTGGTAGTAAAAAATGGTATTCTCCTTATAGAATATATAAATGATGCAAGAAAAGAAGGTTATGCAATAGATGAAGCATGTGTTGATGCTGTAGGAAAGAGATTCAATGCCATAATACTTAGTGCTGCAACTACAATTATGGGACTTTTCCCTCTTGCTATTTCAGGAAATGCTTTGTTTGCACCTATGGCAGTATCTTTAATGTCAGGGCTTATGGTTTCTACTTTCTTAACCATGGTTGTAATTCCTGTTATATACAGTTTAATTGAAACATTTATTGAAAAAAGAAAGAATGTAATAAGTGTATAAAACATTGGGGACAGACCTTTTTGTTTCACAGTTCTTTGGTTTAGTGGATAGCACCTCACAGTTAGAGATACTTGTGGGGTGTTTTATCTTTTTTCCAAGTGCTACACAAACTATATTTAGAGAGAATATAACCAAGTAACCAAGGGGACAAGTAACCAAGGGGACGGTTCTTGTGGTTTGTTAAAAGAAAAAGCCCTAACCAAGGGGACGGTTCTTGTAACCAAGGGGACGGTTCTTGTGGTTTGTTAAAAGAAAAAGCCCTATGGCATGTTTTTTAAAATGATAATTTTTTTGAGTTTGAAATTCAAATATAAATGTCTTTAATATTGAATGGCAATTTGTCAAATAGTATAATTAAGATAACAAAGAGTAATTACCAACAAAAGAAAGGGAAATTAATATGCCTACGATATGTATGTTTAGAGGAATTAAAATATATATGAATTATAGAGATCATCTTCCGCCACATTTCCATGCAGAGTATGGAGAATATAATTGTTGTGTTAGTATAGAAGAAATAGAATTAATTAGTGGAGAAATGCCTAATAAACAGCTAAAAATGATATATGGTTGGGCAGCTTTGCATCAAGAAGAATTAAAGGAAGAATGGTATCTTGCCCAATTGCAAAAAGAGTTGTTTCCTATTGAGCCTTTAAAGTAAATTTATGGGGAGGTGTTTTTATTGAAAGTTGAAAATATGCCATCAGAGGTAAAAGAATACTTTGAAGATGGACCTAAAAAAATTATTAAAGTAATTCCAAGGGATGACTATTCTTTAATTATATATTTTGAAAATAATGAAGTAAGAGTCTATGATATGTCAGATGATTTATATGGTGTATTTGAAATACTTAAAGATAAAAATAAATTTAAAGAAGTGTTTATTGATGAACATGGTAATATTGCATGGGATATAGATAAAAGTATTGATTCAAATATACACTGGAACAATAGAATTGATTTATGTAAAGATGCTGTCTATATAAACTCAGTTCCTAAAAATTGAAACATTAGGTAGAACCAAAGAGACGGTTCTTGTGGTTTGTTTTAGAACCAAAGGGACGGTTCTTGTGGTTTGTTTAAGAGAAGAAAGTAGTTTAAAATTACTCCTATATCCATAGGGCTATAAATTTTTAAGTATCCATGCTCACGTTTGGTTAATGCTCGTTAAGAGATCAGAAATTTGGTATAATATATATGAGAAGGTGGGATGAAAATCATACCCCGGATTGTAATTTGATAAATGTACTAGTAAATTTTCTTTCTTTTATGAAAGTAAAGATTACCATTGGAGCCTTTTTATGGGTTATTTAGTAATAGAAAAATTACTTAAGGCCATATATGTTTAAAATGTAGAGAATAACCCTCCAAGAATTCACGATTTACTAAGATTAGCAGATAAAGCAGGAGTTGTAATAACTGATGATTAAACAGATTTGTTAGACCTGATTAAAATTAAGGAGTTGAGACTATGGTTAATATCGATATTAAAGAAGAAATAAAAATAATTGTAGATAAGTTTATTAACATATTGAAGAATGAGATACGACTAGTCTTTGTAAAGGAGTAGAGTAAGAATGAACCAAAAAGATATTAGATGGAGACAGCGATTTGAAAATTTTAGTAAGGCCTATTGCCAGTTTAGTTCAGCTATTTCGGACTTTGATAAACTTAGCGTACTTGAAAAGGAAGGACTTATACAGAGGTTTGAATATACCTTTGAACTTGCTTGGAAAACTCTGAAGGATTATTTAGAGTCACAAGAAGTTAAAGTAAACTTCCCTAGAGAAGTTATAAAAGCAGCTTTTCACTATGGGCTAATAGAAGACGGAGATGTATGGATGGATATGCTGGAAAAAAGAAATCTTATGGCTCATACCTATAATGAAGAGCGCTTTAAATTAGCAGTAAAAAAGATTAAAGAGAGTTATTATAAAGCTATATCCCAAGTATATAATGATTTAGGAGATAAGATATGAAATTTGGTATATCAAAAAAGAGCTTTGAATATATAATATATGCCTTGTCCAAATGGCCAACTATAGAGAAAGCAGCTGTTTTTGGAAGTCGTGCTATGGGGAATTATAAAAGAGGATCAGATATTGACTTAGCTATTTATGGAGCTAATATAACATCCGAAACTGTAAATGAACTAAGTGTTATGCTAAATGAAGAGCTGCCAATACCATACTATTTTGATATAGTTCACTATGATTCCTTAAAAAATGACTCATTAAAAATTCATATAGATACTTATGGTAAATTGTTTTATACAAATAGCGAGGATAGATCTATTTGTTCTACAAAAGAAAAAAGCCCTATGGATAGATAGTTTAAAATTACGCCTATATCCATAGGGCTATAAATTTTTAAGCACTTTTAAAACAATAGAAGAGGAAACAGCTACTTTCTAATGTCTCGGTTATGAAATAATTATATTATGCTATAATATAAATAAAAAATAAAACTTTATCTGAGTTCAAAGCGGATTTTTATAGGTTTCTACTATCAGGACCTAGTATAATAAGTGATTATCAATAAAAATGAATACAAATCATTGTAGTGAAGATAATTATTAAAAAAGTATAGAGGTGATATAGTGAAGATAACATTTTGTGGAGGAGCTCAAGAGGTAGGTGCCAGTTGTTATCTTTTAAAGCTGGACGGAAAAAATATACTTCTGGATTGTGGAATTAGAATGAAGGGTGGAAAGGATTCCTTGCCGGATTTTAGCCGCATACAGGAAGCCGGTGGAGTTGATGCCATAATCATAAGTCATGCCCATCTTGACCATACCGGATCCTTACCTGTAATAAGCAGAGAGTATCCGAATGCTCTTATATATATGACCCATGCCACCAAAGATCTTATTAAGGTTTTACTGTACGACAGTCTTAAAATCATGAACAACAACGAAGCTGAAATACCCATCTATGCAGAAAATCATGTTCAGGATATGCTAAAAAGGATAGTATGCTACTCACCACAATATAATATTTATCCCTTCAATGATAAAAATATAAAGGTGACTTTTTATAATGCGGGCCATATAGCAGGGGCAGCATCTATATATATACAGGGTGAAGAAGGAGCTTTGTTCTATACAGGAGATATTTCAGGAGTAGATCAACAAACGGTAAACGGAGCCTCCCTCCCAAAGCTTAGACCGGATGTGGTCATAACGGAATCTACCTATGGAGACAAGCTCCATTCCAATAGACAGATAGAAGAGGAAAGACTTATAGAAAAGGTAAAGGAGACTATATCTAATGGAGGAAAGATGCTGGTTCCTGCATTTGCCTTAGGTAGAGCCCAAGAAATAATTCTTATATTAAAAAAAGCAATTAATAAAAAAACACTGCCTGAGTTTAAAATATATATCGATGGAATGGTAAAGGACATAAATAGAGCATATAAGCTAAACCCCAACTATCTAAAAAGAAATCTGGCTAAAAAGATATTTAAGGGAAATGAAATTTTTTATGACGATAATGTACTTCCCGTGACAGATACTGCCATGAGGGAAGAAATAGTATCTTCAAAGGATGGAGTATGTATCATATCAAGTTCCGGAATGCTCAAGGGCGGTCCAAGCTCATGGTATGCCGAAAAGCTTGCAGCCGATGAGAAAAACTTTATAGCCATAACCGGGTATCAGGACGAAGAAGCTCCAGGAAGGGAGATACTGGAACTTATAGATTCTGAAGATGAAGATAGAAAGATAAACATTAATGGTAAAAGCATTCCACTTAAATGCAAAGTGGGAAAATTTGGACTATCTGCCCACGGTGATAAGGGTGAACTTTTAGGCATAATCCATAAAATATCTCCAAGAAAAATCTTTTTAGTCCATGGGGATAAGGAAATAATACAATCTCTTTCAAAGGAAATGAACAGAGAAGTAAGGGCACGTATATATGTTCCTGCAAACGGTGAAGAATACCAAGTAAGCTTTAAAAATCCCAGAAAACAACTGAGCATAACAAAAGATATAAAGCCTCTAAATAAGGACCAGGAGCTTACGGAGGAAAACATTGAAACTCTATGGAAGCATATATACACTTCCACAGGTACAGATATAGGCTACTCAGCTGAAGATCTCATAACCATATGGACGGGGAATGAAGACTTTACGGAAGCTGATGTGAGAAAAATAACCGATACACTAAATTCATCGAGATACTTTGAACCAAATAGCAGAAGGCTTTTTTTATACCATCCTGTAGCAGAGGAAGAACTTCAAGAAGATGATGGAGTTATGGAGATGAACGAAATGCTTACCTTCATCGATGAAATCTTTCCACAAGAAGCGGGAATCTACAAAAAAGGTGCAAGATATGAAGAAAAGATTGCTATCCTATACTTCAATTTCCCACGAAAATCAAAGGAAAAATATAGCAACTTAATCAGAGAATTTGAAGAAAAATCGGGTTGGAAGGTAGAAATCAACGATGATTGTAATCAGGGAGCCGCAGAAGAACTGATATACAATCTAGTACCTAAGGATGCAAATATAAATAAATTATCCTATTATAGAGATAAGGGATATTTTTTAATAGACCTGGACAAGCCCATAAAAGATATGGATAAATTACAAACAAAATTCGAAGAAATAACGGGACTAAAATTGATTGAGAGTCAAAGCAGCAGTAAAAAGATAGAGGAAATTTCGCTCAAAGAAGTTGATGGGTCAAATATTATGGAACAAAACAAAGCTTTTAGCTTGATAGATGCAGTATTTAAGTTTGAAGATCATAAAGTATATAAAAAGAGCAGAAAAGAATCGGGTGGGATACCCTATATAGAACTGTCATTTATTACACCACAGATAGGTGAAAGATATAAAGAAACAATAAAGGGATTAGAGGATGAAACCGGCTGGAATATACTTGTAGGACAGAATCCCAATCAAAATGAAATAATAAAAATAACAAAAACTATATGTAGAGAAAAAGGCATCAACCTCAAGAAAAATCCAAGTATTCATATAAACGAAAAATTGGTAAAAATAAAGTCTTCAAATTCAATTGATGAAGATATCTTAAATAAAGCAAAGGAAGAATTTATGCAAATGGTGGGTTACCAATTGGAGATAGAGTGAGGATAAAACCTTAAATTTATATTACATTTATACCAGTTTATTGACATGAAAAAAAGGGTAATATAGAATTAAAGTATAACTGACCAGCCAGTCAATAAAGGAGAAAGGATGACCACAAGTGAAAAGAAGTATAAAGATATCATTTTTAGTAGGGATCATGTGTATATCTCTTATCAGCTTTACTGCAGCAGAGACAAATATAGTTGACAGCATGGATTTTCAGGGAGAAGAGAAGAGTCTTACACTTGAGGAAGCCATAGAGGTTATGCTTAAGGATAATTGACTTAGAGCAGGCTAAGATAACCTATGATGATCTTAGAGGCGATGTAAGAGATTCAAAAAAGTTAATTAATGATGAAGACTCACTCCAGGGACTACAGGCAATAAAGTTCCTGAACTAATAGCAAACTTCACACTATCAAATGCCCAAAGAAACTATGACGCAACGGTAGAAAGTCTAAAGGCAAATATTGAAGAAGCTTACTTTGGATTGCTTCAGGCTCAGGACTTAGCAGAAATAAAAAGATTTATACGACAAAACAAAGAAAAAATTTGATTTAGGATTAGTAGCTAAACAGGAAGTTTTAAACAGCGAATTAAGCTATATAAAAGCTCAAAATGAATACAAAAGTTCACTTGATACAGTGAAAAAAGCTAAAATGGCCCTAAATACGCAACTGGGTTATGACGTGATGACAAACATCAAACTTCAGGATGAACTTACTTATAAGGAATTTGAAGTCCCAAGCATAGCAGAAGCTGTTTCAAAGGCTCTAGAAAACAGAAATGAAATAAAAGCAGCAGAGTTTAACTATCAGGTTGCACAAATCAATATGGATATTATAGCAAAGCAGTACCCTGAAATCACATACATGTACAGAGAACAAAAAGTAGAGCTTGAAAAAGCAGAGAAAGATTTACAAACAGCTAGAAAGAATATAGAAATGGAAGTAAGAAGTAACTACTTAGATGTACTAGAGAAGCAGGAAGAAATAGAAGCAGGCAAAAAATCCGTAGAGCTTGCCAAGGAGGCTTTAAGATTAAATCAACTGTCCTATGACGTAGGAATGGCAGTGCTTACGGATGTGCAAAAAGCACAAACTACTCTCAAGCAGGCACAATTGGGTCTATCCAAGGCGATACTAGATTATAATCTGGCCGTATTAAAGTTTGAAGACTCCATAGGTGTTGGCATCACAGGGAAGCTATTAATTAGAAGGAATAAAAGAACGGTATGATGAGACCGTTCTTTTTTATGAAACAATGGAAACAACGGGAATACACCTTTTGTTTCATAAATTGGCAGGATACAGGTAACAGGAAAGATCCTAAAGAATGACTTGGGTTTGCCAAGAGCTAAGGACTAATGGCTAAAAGCCAACAAATGCGTTGTCAGACACCTTTGTTTTTTTACTAAATTTAAAGGAATTTGGAGTTTTAAATAGAATATATTAATATGAATTTAACTTGTTGTGCTAATTCCTTATAGATATCCTTCAATAATCCTCTTCAGGCTCCGTAGAAGAGCTATTTTAATAGAAAAAATTTAGAGGTAAAAACAGCTTTTCAAAGTCGCTTCAGAGGAAACATTGAAGGATATTTAAAGCTATACTGCTAGAGTAACTAGCACAAGAGGTGAATTTAACAAATTAGGGGGTATAAAACAAATGAAAAAGCTCAACAAAAAACTTGTTGCAGTTTCCACCATAATAATAGTACTAGTTATGAACATCAGTTTTTGCACTTCAAAGCTTTACCGATGTACCTGAGGACTTCTGGGCAAAGGAATACATAGAAAAAATGGCAGAAAAAAATATCATAACAGGCTATGGCGATGCTACATTTAGGCCTTCAAAAAATGTATCAAAGCTAGGTGCAGTAGTTATGATATTTAGAACTATAAAAGCAGCTGATAAATTAGGGAATGTAGACCTTGAAGACTTAGTAGAAGAATATGATTCAGTATTAGAAGCAAATAACGTACCAAGCTGGGCACAGGAAGCAATAGCTTTTGCATTGGAAAAGGATATCATATCTGAGGATGAACTGGAAGGCTTTATAGACGGCAATACATTTACTGATGCGAAGAGAATAGAAGTAGCAAGATATTTAGGAAAGGCACTTAACTTGTATTTAAAGGAAGATATTAATAAGAAGATATTTACCTTTAGTTTTAAAGATATAGAGTTTATCGGTTCA
The DNA here is from genome assembly GCA_014236755.1 of Candidatus Petromonas tenebris. GTDB lineage: Bacteria > Bacillota > Clostridia > Peptostreptococcales > Caminicellaceae > Petromonas > Petromonas tenebris. Next base: position 14,307 of record JACCKY010000045.1, read on the forward strand.
AAAGATATGCCTTATCTGGATCTCTTGATAGACCGTAATATAATAAATGGGGCAGGAGATACAAACGGCAACTTCAATCCAAACAAACCCATAATAAGGGCATCAGTAGCTAAAATGCTTTCAGTAAGCTATGACATTTTAGAAGATTTAGAAGTTGGGCAGGTAGAAGAACAAGTATTACCTGAAGAAGAGCAGCTGACAGTCAAGGAAGTCATAATCACTGATGTATTTGAAGATAGCGAAACACTAATATTCAAGGATGAAAATGACAAAAGAGATATTGCAGGCATAGGGGATGCTGAAATAATAATAAATGACAAAGAAGCTGATATAGACGACCTTGAAAAGGATAAAACTGCAAAGCTTTACTATGATGAAGACGGGAAGATAGTAAAGATTGAGGTAGACAGCAACATTACTTCCTTTGAGGGAAAAATAAAAAGCATAATAAATATGGGCGGCTACTACTTAATAACTGTAGAAAATGATGAAGATGATAATAGAGAAACTTTCAAAATAAATGATGATACAGTAATAAAGCTAAACGATGATGAAGCTGAACTAGAGGATCTTGAAGATGGAGATATTGTCACTATGGAAATAGAAGAAGGAGTAGCTACAGAAATTACTGCCCAATCAAAGACCAGAATCTATAAGGGTATACTGGAAAGTAGTGGTGTAATATTCGACAGATATCCTAAAATAATAGTGAAAACCGATAGCGATAAAATATATGAGCTTAGAGTAGATGAAGATGCGGATGTTAAAAGGAATGGAAAAACAAAGTCCCTAATGGCTTTGGTTAAGGGAGATATAGTGATTGTAACTACTGAATATGATAAAGTAGAAAAAATAGTTGCTACAACCCTTGAAAATGAGGATGAAGGGATAATATCAGAGATAATAATATCAAGGGAGCCTAAAATAACTATAATAAATAACGACGATGAAACTAGAACTTATAATGTCTCACCAAATGCGGATATAGAAATAGACGATAAAGATGCTGAGATCTACGATCTGCGACTGGACTATAGAGTGAACCTAGAGATTGAAAGCAATACTGTAAAGAAAATAGAAGCGGAAAAGGTTGAGCTTAGTAACACGGTTACTGGTATTATCGTAGAGGTCTTCGATGACTTTGATGCCATAACAGTTAGAATAAATGACGGAAACGGAACCAAAGAAATATCGGTTTCAGCAGACGATGCGTCAATATATGCTGAAAATGATAGTAGAGCGAAGTTTAGAGATCTTGATGAGGATGATGAGGTGATAATCTATGGTAAGAAGAGCTCCGGTATATTTGACTTTATAGCAAACAAAATATTTATATTAAAAGATAATTAAAAACTTGGGGGTATGAATTATGGAAAAGGCAATGATAAGAATGAGAATGAGCATGCACGATGCTCATTATGGAGGCAATTTGGTAGACGGAGCAAAAATGCTTCAACTCTTTGGAGACGTTGCTACTGAGCTATTGATCAGAAACGATGGCGACGAAGGACTCTTTGCCGGTTATGAAAGTGTAGAATTTACTGCACCTGTATATGCAGGAGATTACATTGAAGCAGTAGGAGAAATCATCAAGGTAGGAAATAGTTCGAGGAAAATGAAATTCGAAGCAAGAAAAGTTATAGTGCCAAGACCTGATATCAGTGATTCAGCCTGTGACGTGCTGGATGAACCAGTAGTGGTATGCAGAGCCGTAGGTACGTGCGTAGTTCCTAAAGATAAGCAGAGAAAATAAGGTATAGCTACTTAGAATCAAATGTGTCGATCTTTTACAGACCCTAAAGAACGACTAGGATTTGCCAAGAGCCAAGAGCTAAGAACTAAGAGCTAATCAGGGCTACCAACTACTAACTACAAACTAACAAAAGCGTCGTCAGACGCTTTTGTTCAATAGGTTAGAACTTAGATTTACGAGAGGATGTTAAAAGTGGAAAAACTAATAATAACTGCAGCCTTAACAGGTGCCGAAGTTACTAAGGAGCAGCAGCCTGCTTTGCCGGTTACACCTGAGGAGATAGCAGAGGCAGCCTACCAGTGCTATAAGGCGGGAGCCTCCATTGTGCATGTACATGCGAGGGATGAAAAAGGAAATCCTACTCAGTCCTACGATGTATACAAAGAAATAAAGGAAAAAATCGAGGCAAAGTGTAATATAATAGTACAGCCCTCAACTGGTGGAGCTACATGGCATACACCGGAGGAAAGACTTCAGCCCGTTGAGCTGGGACCAGAGATGGCAACCCTTAGCTGCGGAACCTGCAACTTCGGACCCGATGTCTTTATGAACTCAGAAGAATACATTGAAAAGTTTGCCGAAAAGATGAAGGAAAAGGGAGTCAAGCCTGAAATAGAAGTATTTGAAAGAGGCATGATCAATAACGCTTTGAGGCTTGTAAAAAAAGGACTTATCGAGCCACCCCTTCACTTTGACTTTGTATTGGGAGTACCGGGAGCCTGTCCGGGAACTCCTGAAGACCTGATGTATATGATAAAAAGTATACCTGAAGGCTCAACTTGGACCGTAGCAGGCATAGGAAGATCAGAGCTTCCCTTAGCCGTGATGGCTATAGTCTTGGGAGGACATGTAAGGGTAGGATTTGAAGACAATATATACTATGCAAAGGGGGTACTAGCTGAGTCGAATGCCCAGCTGGTAGAAAGAATAGCAAGGATAGCAAGAGAAGTGGGAAGAGAAGTAGCATCTCCTGATGAAGCAAGAGAAATACTAAGTATAAAGTAATAGATAACAAAGTGCCGTAGGTACTTTGTTTTTTTTTGGAAGGATTTTAGCTTCTTATGGAGAATAAATATATATATATCGAAGGAGGTGCTAAAAATGCTTTTAGATGGCACTATATATATCGCCTTTTACTGTGGCGCTTGTAGCAAATTTGAAAGTTTTGAAATATCCCTGTTCGATTTAAAAAAAGATGAAGAGTTTACGATAGAGAGTATATGTAGCGATAATTATATTACTATAAAAACCCGTAACTTTAAGAAATTTTATCTATCGGTTCCGTGTGTATCCTGTGGCATGAGACATAAATATAAGTATAGCTTATTGGATATCATAAAAAACAAACCGGGATTATTTAAATGTAGATTTTCAAAATTGGATATACTATACGTGGGAGATAAAGAATATATTGAAAATGTAGTAAAAAAATCAGCAAAGGATCTTGAAAGTATCATTGGAAAATTAGGACCGGAAGAACATATAGTAAATCCCTATATAATGGCTAAAACTCTGGAGAAAATAAGTGACATAGTAGATAAGGACAATTTGTTCTGTGATTGCGGCGGAAAACAAATAGACATAACAATGTTTAGTGACAGGATAGAGCTGATATGTGTTAAATGCGGAAGTGTAAATATCATATATGCAGAAAACTACGAAGATTTAAAAGCCATAATCAATAAGAACTTAATAGTTCTTAGGGAAAGGTCATTTACTTGTCTGGATTCAATATACTATTCAGGAAGGATATAGAAATTTAGCAGTAGGCAGTTCGTAGCAAAGATAAAGGGCTGACCTAAAAACAAACAAAAGGAGGGTATATACAATGAAGTTTTTTATTGACACCGCTAATATTGAAGAGATTAAGGAAGTCAGCAAGTGGGGAGTACTATCTGGAGTAACAACCAACCCTTCTCTTATAGCCAAGGAAGGAAGAAAGGATTTTGAAGAAGTAATAAAGGAAATAGTAGAGATAGTTAATGGTCCAATCAGTGCAGAAGTAGTGGCTGAAACTGCAGAAGACATGGTAAAGGATGCAGAAAAGCTGGCCAAGATACATGAAAATATCGTCATAAAGATACCAATGACCAGCGAAGGACTTAAGGCTATAAAAGTACTGAGTGAGAAGGGCATCAAGACAAATTGTACACTGATTTTTTCAGCAAATCAGGCGCTTCTCGCAGCCAAGGCAGGAGCAACCTTTGTAAGCCCATTTATAGGTAGACTTGACGACATAGGAAATGAAGGCATGATGCTTATAAGAGACGTGGCAGAAATCTTTGATATCCATGGAATAAATACGGAGATTATAGCAGCTAGTATAAGACATCCTATGCATGTGACCCAATCCGCCTTAGCAGGAGCTCATATTGCAACAGTTCCCTATGGAGTATTCCAAAAGATGCTGAAACATCCGCTTACTGATATAGGAATAGAAAAATTTAACACAGACTGGGAAAAAGTAAAATAAAAAAGCAGCTAAGCTGCTTTTTTATAGTAAAGGAACTCAAACATTTTTTAAAAAAATTGCAGGTATAAAACAAAGTAAATTCAAGGGATGCAATAAATTACAAACTTTTACCAGTTAAATATTAAAAAGGCTAACATCTAACTGCTGACCGCTCATGGCAAAAAGGTGACGGGCCGCAAGAAAGACCCTAAAGAACGACTAGGATTTGCCAAGAGCCAAGAGCTAAGAACTAAGAGCTAATCAGGGCTACCAACTACGTAAATTCTGCCTCGTACTTTGTCCTATCAGGATTAAAATACTTCATGTTAAGGTCTTTCACAAAAGTTTCTCCATCTGCGCTATCTATATAGCCTGCCCCCCATGTGGCATCTACAATAATCCATTTACCATTAATCTGTATTTCATTCCAAGCATGATATTCTTCATTAATTTTACCGCTTACTACCTTGGCAGGTATACCTATGGCCCTTGATAAAGCAGCATATAGAAATGCAATTTCATCGCAATCCCCTTTTTTATCCGTTAGAGTTTGCTTTGCGCTTCTAGGATTATCGATACTTGCATTTGGTACATAGTCAATATTTTCGGCTACCCACTTATACATTGCTACTGCTTTGTTATATTCAGTTATATGATTTTTAGTAATCTCATTTGCTAGTGAAGCTATTTCCTTATCGTTTTTTTCAATAAACCTGCTTGGTACAAGGTATCTAAGATAATCATTATTAGTATTTATTACGCTAAACTGCATGATATAACGGGATGTATTGTTTTCATCAATGGGCGTACCTATGATGATGTTATGCTTTCCGAGCCCAAAAGGAGTGTAAATAAAGGAATCAAACTCATGGTTCTTTACTGGAATCTTAAATTCCATGGATTCGCTACCTTTGGCTACCTTAACAAAGATATATTCCAAATTTACATTCTTGCTTATAGTTCCCTTAAATTTCAACCTGTTTTCTACATCCATATTTGAATAAATTTCTGAATCCAGTTTAAAACCTTTTTTAAAGAATTCATCATACTCTATATAGTGTTCATCCTGTATGTCAACTGTCAAACTTCCGATTTCAATTGTATCGATAATAGCTGAGAACATATTTTGAAGCTGACTGTCATTTCCCTCAGAATAGTATGAAAAAGTTATAATATATCCATAGTTAGAAGTAGTGAAAAAATACAGGACTTGCTTTACTTCAGGTTCTGATGAAGAATTTCGCAGCTGAACTACATTTACCTTTATATTATTTATTTCCTTTGTGTCGTTTCCTACAATAACTATATTATTTTTATACTTTTCAAGGAGATTTAATTTGTTCTCTTCAGTAAATTTATCAAGGGATTTCGGTTTTTCAAACTGTTTTATGTCGATGGTCATTTTGATTTTGTTTTCTTCATCTTCATGGGTAAAAACATGGCCTTCATTATCGGACTGATTCCAATAATAGGGAATCATGAACTTAAGACCATAATCATTTAGGCTTACAAGCTTATATGTTATGTCATCGATTTCTTTAAGGATTTCCACACCTTCTTCATAATTCAAAACAACTGTTCTTGTTTCACTATCCCAGTTTACATTCATGCCTAAGCTTTCCGATACAAACCTTACAGGTACCAATGTCCTGCCATTTTTGATCATGGGAGCAGCATCTAAATTAAAACTCTTACCATTTTTATAGGCAGTTTTACTGTCAATTTTAAGTTTAATGAACATATTATCTTTATATGCTACTACATTTCTGGTTTTCTCATACCAGCTTACGCTAGCACCAAGATACTCGAAGATAGCCCTCATAGGAACCATAGTTCTACCATCTTTTATTATAGGCTGCACGTCAAATTTCAATAACTTATCGTTTAATTTAACCTTAATGGGAATAGAATGATAGTCTGTTGAATCCAGTACGGCATATGCATCTATATTTATAGAGCCAAAGACTATCATAAAAGATAGTATAATAAAAAACAATCTCTTCAACAGCGGCACCTCCCTTTGTATATGCATTAACGATTCTAAAAAATTAACAATTATATTCTTAACTTTTATCATTAATATATCATAAATATGTGAAAAAAGTTCTTTTTACTAAAATATTTAAAATAAATGTATAATAAGCGTAAAGAAATTGTAATAATTAAATATAAAAGAGATATATAAGGTAACCGGTGACGGGTGACCAGAAAGATCCGAAAGTTTTATACTAACCGAGTAGCGAGTGGCGAAAAGCGAATAATCATAACTCTAAAGATTGATCTGAACTTACTAATGGCCAAGGACTAAGGGCTAATAAAACGCCTTTACTCTAAAAATATATACTGTTTCCTGGAAAAACTATGTTATAATTATTTTGTACATATCACTCCACTTGAAACCATATCTAGAGTTTGTTACAATTCTTAATTGTTAAATCAAGTTATTGACAAACTATTTCTGGTGAATTTTTAAAAAAGGTTAGTGGCAAAGAGGTAACAGGTGACGGGATACGGGTAACAGGTCACAGGAAATGCCTTGAAGAATGACCTGGATTTGCCAAGAGCTAAGAACTAAGAGCTAACAAAGCGTCTTCAGACGCCTTTGTTATAAAAATAAGGGGGGCATATCATGGATAGGAATTTAGCAATAAACCTTGTGAGGGTAACGGAGGCTGCTGCACTTGGAGCTGCCAAATATATGGGTAGAGGAGACAAAAATTTGGCGGATAAAGCTGCAGTAGACAACATGAGAAATATGTTTGATACAATGGAGATTGATGGCATTGTAGTTATAGGTGAGGGAGAGCTTGATGAAGCACCTATGCTCTATATAGGAGAAAGAATTGGAGAATGCGGTGAAAACTCACTGAAGGTTGACATAGCCGTTGACCCGGTGGATGGTACAACTTCAGTTGCAAAGGGACTTCCAAATGCCATTGCAGTTGTTGCCATGGCTCCGAGAGGATGTCTTCTGGAAGCTCCAGATACGTACATGAATAAGATTGCAGTAGGTCCTAAGGCAAAGGGCGTAATAAACCTTAATGCACCTATAAAAGAGAATTTGATTAACATTGCAAAGGCCCTTAATAAGGAGATCACGGATTTAACAGTAACAATGCTTGACAGAGACAGACATAAAGATATAATAAGAGAATGTAGGGAGTTAGGCACGAGAATCAAGTTATTTAAAGACGGTGATGTTGCGGCTGCAATTGCCACATGTTTTGAACATACAGGAGTAGACGTACTTCTTGGTAAGGGTGGAGCTCCTGAGGGAGTTATAGCTGCAGCGGCTTTGAAATGCCTAGGCGGAGAAATGCAGGGAATGCTAACTCCCATGAGTGAAGAAGAAACAGAAAGATGTAAAAAAATGGGAGTCCCGATTGATAAACTGTTCCTCATGGATGATTTAGTTAAAGGTAATGAAGTATATTTTGCAGCCACAGGAATTTCAGACGGAGACCTATTAAAGGGAGTAACATACTTAGGACATAACATTGCAAAAACCCACTCAGTAGTAATGAGATCCGAGACAGGAACAATAAGATTTATAGATGCTATTCACAAACTGGACAAAAAACCGAGATATGCAAAATAACTAAAGTAGGTAACTGGTAACAGGTTACAGGTAACAGAGAAATAGGTTGCTGTACCTATCAGATGACTTAGCATCTGTCACTTGTAACCTGTCACCTGATTTTGGAGGTGCAAATTTGGACTGTTTACAACTTGAAAACAAAAAATTGACAGAACTAAGAGAAATAGCTAAGAAACTGGGAATTAAAAGCTATACGAAGTATAAAAAGAATGAACTTATTGACCTTATTATTGAAACCGCTGAAGACCAGGATGCAAATGAAAGCAAAATAGACGAAGGAATTTCCAGAGAAAATCTACCTGACAAAATAAACGACGAAATAGAAAGAAATAATGAGGCAGATCTAGTAGAAGGCGTTTTGGAAATAATGAGTGATGGATTTGGTTTTTTAAGATTTCATAACTTTCTATCAAGCGAACTCGATGTTTACGTTTCACCTTCACAAATAAGAAAATTCAACTTAAAGACGGGAGATAAGGTACAGGGCATTACTAGGCCGGCTAAAAGCGGTGAAAAATTCAGGGCCCTTCTATATGTTCAGAAAGTAAATGGAGACAACCCTGAAGTAGCAGCAAAAAGGCCAAACTTTGAAAATCTTACCCCAATATACCCCAATAAAAGGCTAACCTTGGAAAACAACCCGTCTGACCTTTCTGTAAGGCTTATAGACTTTATAGCACCTATTGGAAAGGGACAAAGAGGAATAATAGTTGCCCCACCTAAAGCAGGAAAAACTATTCTGCTTCAAAAAATCGCCAAGAGCATTTCAATAAATTATCCCGAGATAGAAATAATTGTATTATTGATAGATGAAAGACCAGAAGAGGTTACTGATATGAAGCGTTCTATTGACGCAGAGGTTATATACTCAACCTTTGATGAATTGCCAAGTCATCATATTAAGGTAGCTGAAATGGTTCTAGCAAGGGCCCAAAGATTGGTAGAGCAGAAAAAAGATGTAGTAATTCTTTTAGACAGCATCACAAGACTGGCCAGAGCATATAACCTTACTATACCTGCTACAGGAAGAACCCTTTCCGGTGGACTTGACCCTGCTGCACTGCATAAGCCAAAGAGATTTTTTGGGGCAGCGAGAAATATTGAAGAAGGTGGAAGCTTAACTATACTAGCTACAGCACTAATAGAAACCGGAAGCAGGATGGACGACGTAATATACGAAGAATTCAAGGGAACAGGCAACATGGAGCTCCATCTCGATAGAAAGCTGTCAGAAAAGAGGATTTTCCCGGCCGTAGATATCAATAAATCAGGAACCAGAAGAGAGGAACTTCTTCTAAGTCAGAAAGAGCTTGAAACCATATGGAGCATAAGAAGAGCCATGAGCAACAGCCCAACCTATGAAGTTACGGAGGCCATTATTAATCACCTTATGGCAACGAAGACAAATGAAGAATTTATAGACAAGATGAGGAAGAAGATTTTGTAGCTTGAAAACCAGGACAAATTATGTTATAATTTAGTGGTTGACAATATGATAGATAATTATTAATATATATAAAGAAATAGTAATGAAAGAGGTGAAACTGATGAAATCAGGAATCCATCCAAAATACGATAAGGCTATCGTTAAGTGTGCGTGCGGTAACAGCTTTGAGACAAGATCAACAAAGGATGAAATCAGAGTGGAAATCTGTTCTGAATGCCATCCATTCTATACAGGAAATCAGAAGTCTGTAGAACGTGGCGGTAGAGCAGAAAGATTCAAGAAAAAATACGGTATCAAGTAATCATAGTAATATCAGGATAAAAGGTTTAAGCGGGTTAGGGATTAATTTCTCTAACCCTATTTATTATGGATAAAAGCAGGTTAACTAGAAGGGGGCTTTTAAAATGTATGGACCAAATCATCATGGCTGGATAGAAGCTGTAGTAGGGCCAATGTATAGCGGAAAGAGCGAAGAACTGATAAGAAGATTAAAAAGAGCAAAAATAGCAAAGCAAAATGTCGTAGCCTTTAAGCACTCCATAGATGATAGATATTGTACGGAAAACGTTGTATCCCATAATGGAATGAAGATAGAAGCCATAAATATATCCGATCCAGAATGCATCTATAAATACATAGATAATAATACAGAAGTAATTGGTATAGATGAAGTACAATTTTTTGATAATAAGATAATAGAAGTAATAAAAGATCTAGCCGATAAGGGTATGCGGGTAATAGTGGCTGGCCTAGATATGGATTTTAGGGGAGAACCCTTCGGTCCAACACCCGGCATCATGGCAATTGCCGAATTTGTAGACAAGCTTAGTGCCATTTGTATGGTTTGCGGCAATCCAGCCCATAGAACCCAGAGATTGATAAATGGAGAGCCAGCGAGATATTCAGAACCTATAGTATTGGTTGGAGCCATGGAGAGCTACGAAGCCAGGTGCAGGCTTCACCATGAAGTTCCGAGAGATGAGTAGAATAGGATGATTCAAGATCTTTTTACATATTGTATAGATTTAAACAGATTTTATGAAAAATGCTTAAGCTTTCATAAAAGTGTTTAAATCTATACTTTTTTTTAATATCATGAAAATTAACAAAATAGTAATATTGCAGTAACAAAACAAAAGGGGGGACTAATGCGATTTAATAAGCTGGATGAAATCGATCAAAAGATATTAAACCTATTATCTGAAAACTCTAGAATGTCTTATGTAAAAATTGGAAAAAAAGTAAACTTATCTAGAGTAGCAGTAAAAAGCCGTATTGATACTTTAGAAGAAAAGGGGGTAATAGAGCAATACAGTATAATAATAAATCCTCAGAAAATAGGTAGAACAGTTTCAGCTTTCTTTGATATGGAAGTAGAACCTCAATACTTGTATCATGTAGCAGATGAGTTAAAACAAAAGGAATGTATTACAGATATCTATCAAATGACAGGTTCATCAAATCTTCATGTGCATGCAATGATGGATTTAAATGAGGACTTAGAAAAATTTATTAAAGATGAGTTATATACTATGCCCGGCATAAAAAGAATAGATTGTAATCTAATTATATCTAGAATAAAAGTAAGAAAAGGTATTAGATTATAACTTATTGGTAAGTTTTGTTTTTTACTATCTTACTTTATCAAATTAAAGCTTTATAATCATCCTTTTAATATGACTATTTGGCTAGACTTAAAGATCATATTAGAAATGGACGATTTTTTCTTTAATATTGAGCAGGCTATTTTCGACTAAAAGTACAATCAAAACAACAGGAGGAAAAGATGAAATTATCGAACAATTTAGCCCAAACAATAGTAAATGAAATGATGAGGGTTATTCCCTACAATGTAAATGTAATGAATAAAGCGGTGTAGCAATCCTATTGATAGGAACGGGAACAATTGCAGGAATCATTGCAAACTCTACATTAAAGGACGTAATTATTAACGGGTTAAGTGCTTCTGGACTTCCAGCCTTTTTATTGGCACCGATTTCAGGTATATTAATGTCTGCTGCAACTGCTTCAACTACTTCAGGTACAGCAGTGGCAAGTTCCGTATTCAGTGGAGCAATTCTAGCATTAGGAATCAAACCGTTGGCAGGAGCGGCGATGATTCATTCAGGGGCTACTGTGCTAGATCATTTACCACATGGTAGTTTTTTTCATGCAACAGGAGGAAGCGTATTTCTTGATATTAAAGGGCGTCTAAAAGTCGTTCCCTATGAATCCTTAGTAGGTTTAACTATGGCTATTGTCTCAAGTATTATTTTTGGAATATTTTTCGCTTAAGATACAGAACAAGGTTACAAGTTACAGTAAAGATACTAAAAGACTGACCTTAACCGAGAAGCTAGTAGTGATGATTATATAAGTCGTTCTTTTTACTTTTATATGTTAAGATTACAAGTTAGTTGACCATAGGTAAACAACTTTAAAACTCAATTTGTATTACTCTAGGGATTTTGAGGTTTTCTTCTGAGCGATTTTGAAGTATTTATTGCCACTACTATCTTTAATATAAATAAAGCAATAAATCTTCACATGAGCCAGAAGGATTCTCAAAATCCTAATAAATTAAATCTTAATCTTTGTTGTCTATATAAGTCTATATAACACTTAGCAAGGCAGATTAAATTAGGAAGAGGGTAGAGGGAAAATGAAAAAGAATATGACGATTGTTTTGGCTCCAGATTCTTTTAAAGAAAGTATGACTGCTAAAGAAGTTTGTGAAGCAATGGAGAAAGGAATAAAAAAAGCGAATCCAAATATTAAATGCATAAAGGTACCTATGGCAGATGGTGGAGAAGGCACTATGCAATCATTAGTAGATGCAACGGATGGAAAGGTATATAAAGTTAAAGTACAGGGCCCTTTGGGAGCAGAAGTAGAAGCGGAATATGGGATTTTGGGAGATGGAGAAGTTGCTGTTATAGAGATGGCCAGCGCAAGTGGCATTCACTTGGTACCAAAGGAAAAAAGAAATCCAATGAAAACCTCTACTTTTGGAACGGGACAATTAATAAAAGCTTGCTTAGAGCATTCAATAAAAAAGCTGTTAATTGGAATTGGAGGAAGTGCAACAAATGATGGTGGTGCCGGAATGGTGCAGGCTTTAGGTGGAAAACTACTAGATAGTGACGGAAATGAACTTCCTCTAGGCGGAGGCGAGCTGAGAAAACTAGCCCAAATTGATTTAAGCAATTTGGATGATAGATTAAAAGATGTCGAAGTAGAAGTGGCTTGTGATGTAAATAATCCTCTAGTTGGGGAAAAAGGTGCTTCTTATGTGTTTGGACCACAAAAAGGTGCAACAGAAGAAATGGTAAAAGTTTTAGATGAAAATTTAAGACATTATGGAGTCAAAATTAAAGAATGCTTAGGAATAGATATAGTAGAAGTGCCAGGAGCAGGAGCTGCTGGTGGTTTAGGTGCAGGGCTAATGGCATTTTTAAATGGCACATTAAAAAATGGCCTTGAAATGGTAGTAGAATATACAAAGCTAGAACAGAAAGTAAAAGAGGCAGATATGGTTTGGACAGGAGAAGGTAGTATTGACCATCAAACCATTTATGGTAAAACACCCTATGGAGTTGCCCGGGTAGCAAAAAAATATAAACTTCCTGTAATTGCTTTAGCCGGAAGAATCGGAGATGGAATTGAACCACTATATGATAGCGGCATTGATGCAATTTACAGTATTATGCAGGGCGTAAGTTCTTTGGAAGATGCATTAATAAATGGAAGAAGGAATGTGAAAAAAACCAGTGAAAATGTAGCACGACTCATTGATATCATATATTAATTAACTAGCGAAAAATAACCTAGTAACTTAACTGAAAAAGTTGCTAGGTTATTTTTGATTTAACTTGCCTCGCTAGTTTCTTATAGATATCCTTCAATAATCCTCTTCAGGCTCCGTAGAAGAGCTGTTTTAATAGTAAAGGAACTCAAACATTTTTTGAAAAAATTGCAGGTATAAAACAAAGTAAATTCAAATGATGCAAGAAATTACAAACTTTTACCAGTTAAATATTAAAAAGGCTAATAGCTAACTGCTGACCGCTCATGGCAAAAAGGTGACAGGCCGCAAGAAAGACTCTAGAGAACGATTATTAGAAAAAATTTTCACAAAAGCATATCAATATATGGTATAATTATATTTTGAAGGTCTGATATTTATATATAATTGCAATTTACAACGGGCAATTAATTTGTATGAATATAGGAGATAGATTTAGAAAGTTGGTGAAAATCGTGAAGAAAGTAAACGTAGGCGGCCAAGCCCTTATCGAAGGAGTTATGATGAAGGGCCCCAATGATATAGCCATGGCAGTAAGAAAATCCGATGGAGAAATAGTGGTAAAAAGGGAGCCCGTAAGCAGAATAGAAAAATCAAAAATCGTAAAAATTCCTATCATCAGGGGTGGTATAGCTTTAATTAATTCAATGGTAACAGGGATAAAGGCCCTGACCTACTCTGCCGAATTTTTTGAAGAAGGCATAGAAGAAGAGAAGGGAAAGTTCGAACTTTGGCTTGAAAAAAAATTTGGAGATAAATCAAAAGACATAATGACATATATATCGGTTGCTCTTGCTGTAGCAATGGCTATCTTGGTGTTCATGATTATACCTACCATATTAATAAACTTTTTAAAAAATAAGATTTCAAATACCGTTATACTTACGGGCTTGGAAGGAATACTAAAAATTTTCATGTTTATTGGATATATTATATTTATATCAAGATTAAAGGAAATACAGAGGGTATTTGAGTATCACGGAGCGGAACATAAAGCAATTCACTGTTATGAAAGCGGTAAGCCCCTTACAGTGGAGAATGCCAAAAAGTTTACGACCATGCATCCAAGATGCGGTACCAGCTTTTTGCTAATAGTATTAGTAATAAGTATACTGATATTTTCACTGCTTGGATGGAAAAGTATTATCTTAAGGATAGCAATGAAGCTTCTGCTGCTTCCTTTAGTAGCAGGCATATCCTATGAAATCATAAAATGGGCAGGAAAGAGCGACTCAAAATTTGCTGCAGTCATAAGCTGGCCTGGACTTATGATGCAAAAGCTAACTACAAGGGAGCCCGACGACAAGCAGCTGGAGGTAGCCATAGAAGCATTAAAAAATGTTTTAGCAGAAGATAAGGACGTTAAGTTATGGTAAGTATTAATTGTGCCCTCAGGGATGCCGTAGACAGTCTCAATGGGAAGGCTTCTACTCCTTTGCTTGACGCTCAGGTACTGCTTGCCCATGTACTTCATACAGATAAGTTGTATCTTATAGTAAATAAAGATAGAATACTAACTGAGAAAGAACATGATGAATATAATAAATTAGTTAAAAAGAGGCTGGAAGGGGTTCCGGTACAATATCTGGTTAAAAACCAGGAGTTTATGGGATTGGATTTCTATGTAGAAGAAGGAGTTTTGATACCAAGGCCCGATACGGAGATTTTGATAGAAAAGGTTTTAGATAACATAGATAAAGGAAAAAAATACAATATAGTAGATATAGGAACGGGAAGTGGAGCCATAACAGTGTCCCTGGCAAAGCTTATTCCAAATTCCTTCGTATATTCCATAGATATATGTAGGAAGGCTTTAGAAATAGGCAGAAAAAATGCTAAAAAGCACGGAGTACTAGATAAAATACATTTCCTGCACGGAAGCATCTTTAAGCCTTTAGATGAAATAAATCTTAAAGGGAAAGTTGACATATTGGTATCAAATCCTCCTTATATACCTACAAAGGACATAGAAAACCTACAGATAGAAGTGTCAAAATATGAACCTAAGACAGCCTTAGACGGAGGTGAAGATGGACTCCGGTTTTATAGAGAAATAATAGATAAAGCTCCTGAATATCTAAAAAATGAAGGTTTCATTGCTCTTGAAATAGGTTACGACCAGGCGGAAAAAGTTGTTGATTTAATGAAGGAAAAAAAATGTTATAATGGTATAGAAGTAACGAAGGATCTGGCAGGAATAGACAGGGTTATAAGTGGAAAGTTAATTGGCTAAGTTTTCAATCTAAATTATTACGGGGTGATACAATGTTTGATAAATTAAATTTTATAGAAGAAAAATATGATGATCTGAGCAAAAAAATAGCAGACCCTGATATAATAAATGACCAGCCCACATGGCAAAAATATATAAAAGAGCATGCTTCTATAAAGCCTATTGTAGATAAGTATAAAGAATATAAAGGTGTAAAGGAAGGCATAGAAGAAGCTAAAGAGATTTTGCAGGAAAGTAAGGACGAAGAGCTTAGGGAAATGGCCAAAATGGAGTTGGAAGAACTTGAAGAAAAGATAGAAGGCTTGGAAGAAGAGCTAAAAGTTCTTCTTATACCTAAGGATCCTAATGACGAAAAGAACGTTATTATGGAAATTAGAGCCGGTGCAGGAGGAGATGAAGCAGGACTGTTTGCCGGAGAACTGCTGAGACTCTATACAAGATACGCAGAGAGAAATGGCTGGAAAACAGAAATAATGAGTATAAATGAAACGGGAGTAGGTGGCATCAAAGAAGTAATAGTGATGATAAAAGGTAAGGGAGCCTACTCAAGACTTAAGTATGAAAGTGGAGTTCATAGAGTTCAAAGGATACCAAGTACCGAATCCGGCGGAAGAATTCATACTTCTACGGCAACGGTTGCGGTTCTTCCAGAGGTAGATGATGTAGAGGTTCAAATAAATCCAAATGACTTGAGAATCGATGTATTCAGATCTTCAGGTAATGGAGGTCAAAGTGTTAACACTACCGATTCAGCCGTAAGGATTACCCACCTGCCTACAGGAATGGTAGTGACCTGTCAGGATGAAAAGTCTCAGCTAAAGAATAAGGAAAAGGCGCTAAAGGTTTTAAAGGCGAGACTTTATGACACTATTATGGCTGAGCAGAATGCAGAAATTGCCGAAGCCAGAAAGAGTCAGGTAGGCAGCGGTGAAAGAAGCGAAAAAATAAGAACCTACAACTATCCTCAAAGTCGAATAACAGACCACAGAATCAATCTGACAGTATATAAACTGGATCAATTTCTGGATGGAGAAATAGATGAAATGGTAGATGCATTGATTACAAGCGATCAAGCAGAAAAATTAAAGGAATTAAGCTAAAAAATAAAAAAGAGGTAGAGAATAAGCGACTCTCTACCTCTTTTTTATTTTTCTTTGTTTTTTTGACCCTAAAGCTTTATCCTAAGACTAAGAACTAGGAACTAAGAACCAAGAGCTAACAAAGTGTCGAAGACACCTTTGTTCTGAAACAATTTCAGTTTCCTTGAAAAAAAATGGCAATAGGAGTATACTTAAAAATAAACACGAAAAAAGAAGGTGGGATAATGGTTGTAGTTAGATTTGCTGATACTTAAATACTCCTTTTAAGATATAAACCAAATAATTTGAAAGGAGTTATTTTGTGATGGAGTCGAAATTTATATTTTTGATTCACATAGCAGCCATTTTATTAGCAGCTAACATAGGAGGCATCATTAGTAGAAAGCTAAAACAGCCGGCAGTTTTAGGACAAATAGTAGCTGGAATTATTTTAGGTTTATTTTTTTATAAGACAGAAACCGTTACTAATTTTGCCGAAATAGGAGTAATATTTCTAATGTTTATAGCCGGACTTGAAACCGATGTAGAGGAGCTTAAAAAATCAGGAAAATCATCGTCTCTCATTGCTCTAGGAGGTATAATCACCCCCTTGGCTTTAGTAATGGGCGGAATGTACCTTGTAACTGGGGATTTCATAGGAAGTCTTTTTATGGGAGTAATTGCCACTGCGACCAGTATCAGTATATCCATTCAAACCCTTATAGAGCTTGGACAAATGAAAACAAAACAGGGTATAGGAATATTAGGAGCAGCAATCATAGATGATATAGTAGGTATAATACTTTTGACCGTAGTTATAGGAGTAGTAAAGCCCGGAGCCGAGAGTAGCTTTATCATAGTAGTAGGTAAAATCATATCATTTTTCATATTGGCATTTATAATAGGATATATAGTAATTACAATATTATCAAAACTCTCCAGAAGAATAAATATTGAAGATAAAATTACAACCTATGCCGTAATTTTCTGTTTGACCCTTGCATTTTTATCTGAAGAACTTGGAGTTGCAGCAATAACTGGAGCATACTTTGCAGGAATAGTCTTTTCAATGACAACCCATAAGCATAAATTGTCCCATGATATTCACAACATATCATCCGTAATGTTTACCCCAATATTTTTCGTGGCAATAGGCTTAGGGATAGACTTGAGTACTGCCCTTGAGGCTTTGGGAATAGGAATATTACTGGCTTTCCTAGCTGCATTAGGAAAAGTGATAGGCTGTGGACTGGGAGCCGGAATATCTGGGTTTAATAAAAGAGAAGCCTTACAGGTGGGAGTGGGGATGATTCCCCGTGCGGAAGTTGCAATAATCATAACCAACTTAGGTATCAAAATAGGAGTAATTACCCACAAAGAAATGGCAGCAGTCATATTGATGGTCTTGATAACTACCATCATGACTCCCTCACTTCTTAAACTGACATTTGAAGAAGATCCAAAGAAAGCATCGTAAAAATGTGACAGTCCAGTGCTGTCTTTTTTTATAGCATAGAACTCAGACATTTTTGCAAAAAATTGCAGGCGTAAAACGAAGTAAATTCAAGAGAAGCAAGAAATTACAAACTTTCATCAGTTAAATATTAAAAAGGCTAACAGCTAACTGCTGACCGCTCATGGCAAAAAGGTGACGGGCCGCAAGAAAGACCCTGAAGAAAGACTAGGATTCGCCAAGAGCCAAGAGCTAAGAACTAAGAGCTAATCAGGGCTACCAACTATGAACTACTAACTACGAACTAACAAATGCGTCGTCAGACCCATTTATTCTTTAAGTTTTTACACATACCTGACTTCCTATTCTCATATAAATTAAGTAGTTTAACCTCTTGTGCTAGTTACTCTAACAGTATAGCTTTAAATATCCTTCAAAGTTTTCTCTGAAGCGACTCCTAAAAGCTGTTTTTACCTCTAAATCTTTTCTATTAAAACAGCTCTTCTACGGAGCCTGAAGAGGATTATTGCAGGATATCTATAAGGAACTAGCGAGGCGAGTTAATTTAATAAATAGGATGTGGGTATAATGGACAATATAGTATCTATAACCTTGATTGGATTTTCAGTTGGCGTATTGGGTACGGGAATAGGAGGGCTTTTGGCTTTGTTTTTAGACGAGCCGGGAAATAGATTTTTAAGCTTTATATTAGGTTTTTCAGCTGGGATAATGCTGACTATAGTATGTTTCGATCTTTTACCTGAGGCCTTTGATAGGGGAAACTTTGTGTTGGGGATAGCTGGCATAGTTGCAGGCGTTTTGGTTATCATAATAGCTGACGACAAAATACATATGCATGAAACAAATATTCCTTTAGGAACTGCAAGTTTTACCAAAATGGGAATATTAATAGGTATAGGAGTAGCTCTTCATAACTTTCCCGAAGGCCTTGCTATCGGTTCAGGTTTTATTGCAACAAAGGAGCTGGGAATAGGAATATCACTAGTAATAGCAATTCACAATATACCTGAAGGTATCTCCATGGCAGCTCCCATGAGAGTAGGTGGTATGTCGAAATTTAAAGCTCTCTTTTATACGGTTTTAGTGGGTATGCCTATGGGGCTTGGAGCATTTATAGGGGCTATGCTCGGAGAAATATCCCAAACCTTTATAGCCTTTTGCCTGGCCTTTGCTGGAGGAACCATGCTGTACATAACCTGTGGAGAACTCATACCCGGCTCAAGTAATTTACACATAGGCAGAACCTCTAGCATTGGACTGATATTGGGATTTCTGGTAGGACTTTTTATTACTAAATAAAGAAACAATACCTAGAGCCATAACCTTAACCGAGTACCGAACAGTAAGTGGCGAAAAGCGAGTGACCTAAATTTGCCAAGGGCTAATGGCTAAGAACTAAGGACTAATTAAGAGCCCAGCGCCCAGAAGTCTGAATACACAACCCCTATGAGGAGAATTGCAAATGAAAAATACTGAAATAATAAGAATTAACAAAGAAAATATAGACTTGGAAAAACTTCAGAAAGCAGCTGATATCTTAAAAAAGGGCGGCATAGTAGCTTTCCCAACGGAAACAGTATACGGTCTCGGAGCGAATGCCCTGGATGAAGATGCTGTAAAAAAGATATTTAAAGCAAAGGGAAGACCCTCTGACAATCCCCTTATAATACATATATCAGAGATTGAAGATATCAAAAAACTAGTTTTGGAGATACCTAAAAAGGCAGAAGTTTTGATGGAAAAATTCTGGCCTGGACCCTTGACACTTATATTTAAAAAGTCCCACATTGTGCCTGGAATAACAACAGCGGGTCTTGATACTGTAGCAGTAAGAATGCCTTCCCATCCCGTAGCAAAACTCTTGATAAAGCTTTCGAGAGTTCCTGTGGCGGCTCCTAGTGCAAATCTGTCAGGAAAGCCCAGTCCTACAAAGGAAGAACATGTTATAAAGGATCTAAAGGGAAGAGTGGATGGAATAGTATGTGGAGGAGACGCTGCGATAGGTGTTGAATCTACAGTACTGGATATAACTTCTGATGTCCCAATGATCTTGCGCCCGGGAGGTGTTACCAAGGAGAATCTGGAGGATGTGATAGGCAGTGTAAAAGTAGACCCGGCGATACTTGTAAAAGCAGACCCTGATCTGGTGCCTAAATCTCCCGGAATGAAATATACCCATTATTCACCGGACGCCGAGGTAATATTAATAAAAGGTGATCTTGAAGACATAACTAAAGAAATAGAAAAAATGAGAAGGGCTAAGGAAGAGGAAGGTCATCGAGTTGGAATCATGGCTACCGAAGAAACTAAGGAAAGATATGCGGGAGGAATAGTTATTTCGGTGGGCAGCAGGTCCAATCCTGAAACTATTGCCGCAAATCTTTTTAAAGTTCTGAGAGAGTTTGATGAAAAGAAAGTTGATATAATACTAGCAGAAACCATTGAAGAAACAGGAGTTGGGCATGCGGTGATGAACAGACTTACAAAGGCGGCAGGGTATAAGATAGTTAGAGTATAGAAAGGAGTGCTTCAATGAAGACTATTCTGTTTGTATGTACCGGCAACACTTGTAGAAGTAGCATGGCAGAAGCCATGTTGAAAGAACTGATAAAAGAATCGGAATATAAGGACGAGGAAATAAGAGTGATATCAGCAGGGACATGGGCGATCGAGGGACAAAAAGCAAATGAAAAAGCTATTCAGGCCATGAAGGAAAAAAATATTGATTTAACTGGTCACCGATCCACACCTCTCACAAAGGAAATTGCAGAAAAAGCTGATTTAATATTGACGATGACACAAAATCATAAAAACCAAATCCTCAAAGCGCTTCCCGAAATGGAGGAAAAGGTTTACACACTAAAGGAATTTGCCGGAGATAAGGGCGAACTAGATATAATGGATCCATATGGACAAAGCATAAAAGTCTATAAACAAACTGCCGAAGAAATGGAAAAACTGCTAAAAAAGACGTTGGAGAAAATATTACAGTTTATTAACATAAAAAAAGAAGGAAAATAGGATTTTCTGTCGAATATATAATAGGTTTGTGCATTTTTAAAAACAGGTCACGGGTGACAGAAAAAACCCTAAAGATTGACCTTAATTTTCTTAATCTTAATTCCGACCCCAAACACTTACCCTAACCGAGTAGCGAGCAGCAATTGGCGAATAGCTATGACCCTAAAGAATGACTTTTATATGCTACTAGTTACGAACTACTAACTACGAACCAACAAAGTGTCGTAGGTACTTTGTTCTTATACTTATCAAGGAGGTGCTTTGATTGAAAATAGCAATAGGAAGCGACCACGGAGGATATAAATTAAAGGAAGCAATAAAGAAACATCTAGAAAAGAAGGGCATAGAATATAAGGATTTTGGGACTGGCTCAACTGAGTCCGTTGATTATCCGGAATTCGGAATGAAAGTTGCTGAAGCTGTTAAATCAGAAGAATTTGACAAAGGTATAGTGTGCTGTGGTACAGGTATAGGTATATCCATATCTGCCAATAAGGTTCCCGGAATCAGATGTGCCGTTGTATCAGACACATTTTCTGCTGAAATGTCTAGGGCTCATAACAATGCCAACGTATTAGCCCTAGGTGAAAGAGTAATAGGAGTTGGACTAGCTCTGAAAATTGTAGATGTTTGGCTTGAAACGGAATTTGAAGGTGGAAGACACGAGAGAAGAGTAAATAAAATCGGAGACATAGAAACAAAGTATAGTATGAGATAGGAAAGAGGATATAGGAGAAAAAATAATTATGTCCTTTGAACTTTGAGATATGACCTAAAAGCAGATTTGAAAGGAGCTATTAAACATGGAAAATGTATTTGTTATGGACCACCCCTTGATTCAGCATAAGTTAACCCTTATAAGGGATAAAAATACAGGGTCTAAGGAATTTAGAGAGCTTGTAAAGGAACTTTCAATGCTTATGGCCTATGAGGTAACAAGAGATTTATCCTTAGAAGAAGTTGAAATAGAAACTCCTGTTTGTAAAACTACTACTAAAGTGCTTTCAGGAAGAAAATTAGGTATCGTTCCTATACTTAGAGCAGGGCTTGGGATGGTAGACGGATTTTTAAGCCTGCTTCCTGCGGCAAAAGTAGGACACATAGGGCTTTATAGAGATCCTGACACTTTAGAACCAGTAGAATATTATTGTAAACTTCCAACCGATGTTCATGAAAGAGAACTTATAATAGTTGACCCAATGCTTGCCACCGGCGGTTCTGCAAAGGCTGCAATAAGGTTTATAAAGGAAAGAGGTGCAGTAAACATAAAGCTCGTATGTCTCATAGCAGCTCCAGAAGGAATAAAAGCCATCCATAGTGAACATCCTGATGTAGACATATATGCTGCAGCGGTAGATGAGAAACTAAATGAGCATGCATATATAGTACCGGGACTAGGAGACGCAGGAGATAGATTGTTTGGAACAAAATAGATTATAGTTAAAGAAACGCAGCCTATACAAAAGTGTGGGCTGTCTTGTTTTTCCAAAAAAAGGTACAGAATTCCCCATGTAAATTTGATATAATTTAAAGGAAATATGAATAAAATGTAGAAGATATTAATATATTAGTATTTTAGCCAAGGAGTAAATAACGGACCTTTAAGGATTGACTTCAGAGACTGTAAGGAGGACAAATCTATGCGCCCCAATTGGAACGATTACTTTATGGAAATGGCCGAGGTAGTAAAGACAAGGTCCACTTGTCTGAGAAGAAAAGTAGGTGCAGTTATCGTAAAGGATAAAAGAATACTCACCACAGGCTATAACGGGGCACCGGCAGGAATCTCTCACTGTTTAGAAATAGGATGTTATAGAGAAAAAATGGGTATTCCTTCAGGAGAGAGGGCAGAGCTTTGCAGGGGGACTCACGCTGAGCAAAATGCCATAATTCAGGCTGCCTATCATGGAGTCAGCATCAAAGGAGCGACCCTCTACGTAACACTCCAGCCCTGTGTACTATGTGCCAAGATGATAATAAATGCAGGTATAAAGGAAATACACTTTAAGGGCGATTATCCCGACAAACTATCGCTTCAAATACTTAAAGAAGCAGAAATAAAGCTCATAAAATATGATTAAATTTTTATTACAAAATGACAAAAAATTTTACTTTAAGATAAATTTGGTGTAAAATATCTTAGCAGGATAGCATGTACATAGTAAATAGGTTACAAGTCGCAGATAATAGGAGATAAGATATAGCAATGGGTTACGGGCCACAAGAAAGACCCTAAAGAACGACCAGGATTTGCCAAGATCCAAGAGCTAAGAACTAAGAGCTAATCAGGGCTACCAACTACGAACTACCAAAGCGTCGAAGACGCCTTTGTTGAAGGAGCGTTAAATATGACCAAAGTTATTTTGCCTATGATCATAGCAGCTATGGTAAGTTTTATATCAACTCCTTTAGTAAAAAAGTTAGCCCACAAAGTAGGGGCAATAGATATACCTAAAGACGATAGAAGAGTTCATAAAAATCCTATTCCAAGATTGGGTGGTCTTGCCATCTATTTAGGATTTCTGATAAGTGTAATACTATTTTTGGAAATAGACAAGGCAATAGCAGGGATGCTATTTGGAGCATCAATTATTGTTGTTATGGGAGTTATTGATGACATTAAATCTCTACCAGCCAAGGTTAAACTGGCTATACAGATTATAGCTGCCTATATACTTATCAAATTTGGAGTGAGGATTGACTTTGTTTCTAACTTTTTAGAATCTGGAGAGGTTGTAAAATTAGGAATATTAAGTGTACCAATAACCATATTTTGGATTGTAGGTATAACAAATACCGTAAACTTAATAGATGGATTAGACGGATTAGCGGCAGGAATATCAACTATTGCAGCTATAACATTGGCCTATGTTGCCCGTGTCAATACTCCTCTTATACCAAATGGAGCGGAGACTGCAGTTTTAACTTTAGTCGTAGCAGGTGCTTGTATAGGATTTTTACCCTATAACTTTAATCCAGCTAAGATCTTTATGGGAGACACAGGGTCACTGTTTTTGGGATACATCCTGGCAGCTATATCTATCAATGGAAGTATCAAGGGAGCTACAACCCTTGCAGTAGTAGTGCCAGTCTTAATACTTGGCCTTCCCATATTTGATACCACCTTTGCAATTGTGCGAAGAGTGTGTAGCGGAAGACCTATTATGGAAGCTGACAAGGGGCATCTGCATCATAGACTTTTATCTATAGGGCTGTGCCAAAAGAGGGCAGTACTAGTGCTCTATCTTATAAGCTCCATGCTTGGACTGAGTGCAGCCTTCCTACTCAATCAGAAATATGTAAACAGTGCCATAATGTTGGTTATTACGGCAACTCTTGTAGTTATACCAATCAATCAAACATGGATGAGAAAGGAAAAAACTACAAATACCAATAACAAAGAATAAAAGCCAAGGACAATCCTTGGTTTATTTATTATGAAATTTCACCAATAATATTTTGAAAACAATATTTTGTATCACAAAAGGTAACAGGTGATAAAAGCTAAAAATGGGTCACCGGTTACCGGGTACCGGTCACCGAAAAGACCCGAAAGGAGACGGGAGAAAGATGATAAACAACAGTAATCTAAAAATAATGTCCATCTTCGGTACCAGACCAGAAGCCATAAAGATGGCACCTGTAGTCAAAAAATTAGAGGAAGCAGAGGGTATAGAATCTATAGTTTGCGTAACAGCACAGCACAGAGAAATGCTAGATCAGGTCTTGAATCTCTTTAACATAATCCCTAAGCACGACCTAAATATAATGAAATCGGGACAAAGCCTCAGCGAGATTACCTGTAGGGCCCTTATGGGTTTGGAGAAAGTTATAAAAGAAGAAAAACCCCATATGATATTGGTTCACGGAGACACAACTACCACCTTTGCTGGAGCTTTGGCAGCCTTCTATGCCCAAGTAAAAGTAGGGCATGTCGAAGCGGGACTGAGAAGTGGAAATATGTACTCCCCGTACCCCGAGGAGATAAATAGAAGCCTTACTGGAAGGCTTGCACACCTTCACTTTGCGCCGACGGAAGGCAATAAAGAAAACCTGCTTAGGGAAGGGATAAATCAAAAAAATATAGTCCTTACGGGAAATACTGTAATAGATGCACTACTAAGCGTTGTAGATGATAAATACAAATTTGATATAGATTTACTGAACAAGATAGACTATGAAAACAAAAAAGTAATCCTTCTGACCTCCCATAGACGTGAAAATTTGGGACAACCTATGAAAAACATTTTTACAGCGGTAAAGGAAGTAGTTATAAAAAATAAAGATGTAGAAGTAGTATTTCCGGTACATCTGAATCCAAAGGTGAGAAAAATAGCCCATGATATACTGAAGGACATAGAAAGAGTACATCTTATTGAGCCCCTCGACTATGAACCCTTTGCAAATCTTATAAATAAATGTAAAATCGTGCTTACAGATTCCGGGGGCATACAGGAGGAAGCCCCTGCCCTTGGAAAACCCGTACTAGTATTAAGAACAGAAACAGAAAGACCTGAAGCCGTTAAAGCTGGTACAGTAAAAATAGCGGGAGTAGAAAAAGAAGATGTATTTAGACTTACCGATGAGCTGCTAAATAATAAAGAAGAATATAATAAAATGGCAAATGCAGTAAATCCTTACGGCGACGGAAGAGCCTCAGAAAGAATAGTAAAAGCCATCAAAGAATATTTTTAAAGGCAGGTAACGGGTTATAACATCCAGCCCCAACATTTAACTAAAAAAGGAGAAAGACTTAGCTGCAAAACTATGTAAAGGGGGACCAAAATCATGTTTTGCAGCTTATCCTTCTCCTTTTTCATATCTAATTATTTGCAAAAAAAATCTCCTTTATACATAAAAAATAAAAAAACTAATAGTTATTTTTTTAACAATATAGCGAC
This sequence comes from Candidatus Petromonas tenebris, assembly GCA_014236755.1. Classification (GTDB taxonomy): domain Bacteria; phylum Bacillota; class Clostridia; order Peptostreptococcales; family Caminicellaceae; genus Petromonas; species Petromonas tenebris. The sequence goes on from JACCKY010000045.1 coordinate 40,070, forward strand.
ATGTGTTCCAAATATTAACACCTATTAGAAGGACCCTAAAGATCGACCTTAACCGAGTAGCGAGTAACGAGTGGCGAAAAGCCAATTTACACGGCCCTAGAAGTTTTGACCTTGATTTTATCAACCTAAAAAAACAATTTTGATGATTTTTTAAATCACTAAAACAGCTAAAATACTTATTTCAAAGCATAAAAAAAACTTTAACTGCAAATCATAAGAAGGAAATTGTGAGTTTATGTCGAAATATAATATTTATAGATAATTACAGGATTGTAATATATTTAACAATAATGTCATAAAAATATATTATTATACTTGTATAATATTTTGAAATATTATAAAATTTTATATGGAGTGATTTTTAGGAGATAATAAAAATATGGGCGAGCAGAAATTTAAGATGTATGAAAATTTAGTCTATTTAGGTCATATAGGCATGATGATGATACTCCCCATACTTGGAGGAGTATATGCAGGAAATTTTTTAGATAAAAAGTTAGGTACAGGAAGCCTATTCTTCTTTATCTTCATAGGTGTAGGTGTTTTTACAGCTTTTTTGAATCTTTATAGAATTACAATGAAGGGAATTAACAAAAATAAAAGGAAGTGAAGTAGTTGGGTTTAACCCGTGACTTACAGATAAAAGTAGCAAAATGGGTGCTTATCGTAGATTTTATTTTAATAATAGCATCCCTAATTTTTTTTAACGACCCTATAGGATGGATTTTAGGGCTTGTGTTTGGAGGGCTCATTGGCATTTTAAACTTTATGGAGCTTGGAAGAACCCTTGAAACTGCCGTAACTATGAATCCACGCAGGGCACAGGCTTATGCGGCATCAAAATACTTTTTAAGATATATAATAACAGGCATAGTAATACTTATTTCGCTAAAGGCAAACTATATAAATGCATTGGGGACCGTAATAGGTCTTCTGCTAGTTAAGTTTGTAATCATTTCTACAAATTTGTTTAATGATATGGAGTTCTTTAAAAATATCTTCAGAAGAAAGGAGGAAGACTAATGGGAGGCGAAGGTTTTGGCCCACGAATTGTATTTTATCTGCCGGGAGGAATACCTGTCACGGAAACAGTAACTGTAACATGGTTTATAATGCTGGTATTAGCCGTATTTTCATACTTTGCAACCAGAAACTTTGATAAAGTACCTAAAAAGTTTCAAAATTTTGTAGAGGTCCTGGTAGAATCAATCTATAATCTTACAAAGCAGACAATGGGGGAAGATAAGCTGGGATTTGCTCCTTACATGGGAACACTTCTTATTTTCCTAGCTATTGCAAATATAGCTGGACTATTCGGTCTAAGACCCCCGACAGCTGACGCCAATACAACATTGGGGCTGGCTACCATTACATTTGTTATGATCCATTTCTTTGGTATGAAGTCAAAGGGAGTAGGAGGATATTTAAAAGGATTTTTAGAACCATTTCCTGCACTACTGCCTCTTAATATCATAGGGGAATTGGCTACGCCAGTTTCACTTGGTTTTCGTTTATTTGGTAATATTGTTGGCGGTATGATTATAATGAGCTTGCTTTATGGAGCATTAGGCTCTCTAAGCAATGCCATAGGTATTAACATACCAGTTTTCATGACAGCTATTCCGGCACCACTTCATATCTATTTCGATTTATTTGCCGGCATATTACAATCCTTTATATTTACAATGCTGACCATGGTATTTGTAGCAATGGCCATGGATTAGCCCATACTCGATTGGGGGTGAACTAATGGAGTCAACCAATTTCATAATGAGATTTCTTAACTGGTTGATGACCTTTGATAGGAAGGCCCTTATACTTGCTGCATCTGCCATAGGAGCTGGACTTGCCATGATAGCAGGAATAGGTCCGGGAGTTGGACAGGGTTATGCAGCAGGAAAGGGAGCCGAAGCAGTTGGAGTGAATCCTAAAAGCAGTAAACAAACAACTATGGTAATGCTTTTGGGAGCAGCGGTTGCCGAAACTTCAGGTATCCTTGCCCTAGTGGTTGCCTTAATACTTTTATTTGGTAATCCACTTGTAAACCTAGAGGGAGCAGCTATAGTAATTGCAGCGTCAGCTATAGGTGCAGGATTTTCAATGATAGCAGGTATAGGACCTGGTATAGGGCAAGGTTACGCAGCAGGAAAAGGCACGGAAGCCGTTGGAAGAAGGCCTAAATATCAACCTGGCATAGTTAGAGCTATGTTCTTAGGTCAGGCAGTAGCCCAAACCACAGGTATCTATGCCTTGATTATTTCTCTAGTATTAATGTTTGCAAATCCGCTTCTTAGATTACTTTAAGCAGTTAATCGCTGACTGCTAACAGCAATAAATAATAAAAATTTCACGGGAAGCTTTTAGCTGTAAGCCAAAAAAAGTAAGTATTTATTAAAAATACATAAATATGCTTCAAATCGAAAAATAAACTTTTATGAAAGAATAAAGGAGGAATTTATAATGGAACCAATCACAGGTAGAGCATTAATATTAGCGGCATCAGCTATAGGTGCAGGTTTAGCGATGATAGCAGGTATAGGACCTGGTATAGGACAGGGTTATGCAGCCGGTAAAGGTGCTGAAGGTGTAGGAAGACAGCCTGAAGCCCAAGGTGATATCGTAAGAACTATGCTTCTTGGTGCTGCAGTTGCAGAGACAACAGGTATTTACGGTCTGATTATAGCTCTAATCCTATTATTTGCTAACCCATTAGTAGGATTGTTATAGGATTAGTCGGAGATGGTATGCCCATCTCCTCATTTCTGGATATCGTTTTGTAAAGGAGGCTACTAGATGCTTAAGGCTGGATTAGTAGAACTTAGTTGGACATTTTTCTTTCAGATCATAAATACATTTATACTTTTTCTAATACTTAAAAACTTGTTATTCAAGCCTGTTACGGAGTTCATGTCAAACAGACAAAAGGGAATAGAAGAATCCCTGAATGAAGCTCAGAAGAAAAATCAAGAGGCTGAAAATCTAAAGGAAGAATATTTGACTAAGCTGAGTGGTGCAGAAGAAGAAGGAAGACAGATAGTTAAAGATGCTGCTAAGAGGGCTGAAGAAAGGGCAAACGAGATACTAAAGGCTGCTGAGAAGGAAGCTGAGCAGATTAAAGAAAGAGCAAGCCTTGATATTGAAAGAGAAAGAAAGAAGGCTATTAACTCCCTCAAGGACGAAATAGCTTCTATTTCTATGATGGCAGCTTCTAAGCTCATAGAAAAGGACCTGGACGAATCAGGACATAAGACCCTTGTTAAGAAGTTTATAGATGAGGTAGGGGAAACAAGATGGCAAAATTAGTATCGAAAGCTTACTCCGAGGCCTTGTTTGAAGTAGCATTAGAAGAGAATAAGACGGATCTATTCTTGGATGAACTTCAGTTTGTAGTAGACACATTCAAGATGTATCCGGATTTTTATGAACTTTTTAAAAGTCCCTTAATTAAGGTTGACGAAAAAAAGAAAATAATCTCTGAAATTTTTGGAGACAAACTAAGCGACGAAATGAACAACTTTCTTAAAATAATTCTAGACAAAAGAAGAGGCTACTATATAGAACAGATCAAATGGGAATTCGAAAAGATGGTTAACCATCACAAGGGAATCATTAAGGCGGTTGCAGTAACAGCCGTTCCTCTAAGTGATGAAGAGAAAATGAGTCTACAAGAAAAACTGTCAAATGTAACAGGAAAGAACATAAAGCTAACAAATGAAATAGATCAAAACCTTTTAGGTGGAGTTTTAGTAAGAATCGGTGACAAAGTTATCGACGGTAGCATAAAGGGTAGACTAGAAGAGATGAAGGAAAGTCTATCGAAAATCATAGTGTAAGAGATAGGGGTGAATAGACCATGAATCTTAGACCTGAAGAAATAAGTTCTGTGATAAAGGCGCAGATAAAAAGATATGAAAACAAGCTTGAAGTAGAAGACGTAGGTACTATCATTCAGGTTGGCGACGGTATCGCAAGAGTCCATGGACTCGAAAAGTGTATGTCTGGCGAGCTTTTAGAGTTCCCCGGTGAAGTATACGGTATGGTACTTAACCTGGAAGAAGATAATGTAGGTGCCGTTTTACTTGGCTCCGATGAACATATAAAAGAAGGAGACATGGTTAAACGTACTAAAAGAATCGTGGAGGTTCCCGTAGGTGAAGCCCTCATAGGCAGAGTAGTAAACTCTCTAGGACAGCCAATAGACGGTAAGGGACCAATAAAGAGTGACAAATACAGACCGGTTGAATCCGAGGCTCCCGGTGTTATTGCAAGAAAATCAGTTCATGAGCCTCTTCAAACAGGTATCAAGGCCATCGACTCCATGATACCTATAGGAAGGGGACAGAGAGAGCTTGTTATAGGTGATAGACAGACAGGTAAAACTGCTGTTTGTATAGACACAATCCTCAACCAGAAAGATGAAGACGTAATATGTATTTACGTTGCCATAGGACAGAAAAAATCTACAGTGGCACAGATAGTTAAGACTTTAGAAGACAATGGAGCTATGGACTACACAATAGTAGTTTCAGCTTCAGCAAGTGAACCTGCTCCTCTTCAGTACATCGCTCCATATGCAGGATGTGCAATGGGAGAAGAGTTTATGTACCAAGGAAAACACGTACTTGTAGTCTATGATGACTTATCTAAGCACGCGGTAGCTTATCGTGCTATGTCATTACTACTACGTCGTCCTCCTGGACGTGAAGCTTATCCTGGTGACGTATTCTACCTACACAGTAGACTATTAGAAAGAGCAGCTAAGCTCAATGACGATTTAGGTGGTGGATCATTAACAGCCCTGCCTCTTATAGAAACCCAAGCGGGTGACGTTTCTGCATATATACCTACAAATGTTATATCTATTACTGATGGACAGATATACCTTGAGGCAGAATTATTCTTCGCAGGGCAAAGACCGGCGGTTAATGCAGGTATCTCTGTTTCACGTGTTGGTGGAGACGCACAGATAAAGGCTATGAAGCAGGTTGCAGGTAAGATCAAGCTTGAACTTGCTCAGTATAGAGAACTGGCAGCCTTTGCTCAGTTCGGTTCAGAGCTTGACAAGGATACCCAGGAAAGACTTGCCCAGGGGCAAAGACTTATGGAAATACTTAAGCAGCCTCAGTACAGCCCAATGAAGGTAGAAGATCAAGTTATGATCATATATGCGGCAGTTAACAAATACCTTAGAGAAATCGAACTGGATGATATAAAAGAATACGAGCATGATTTCCTTGAGTTCATGAGAAACAGTCATCCAGAAATAGGCAAAGCTATAAAAGAAACAGGAAAACTTGAAGAAGAAACAGAAGAAAAGCTTAAATCAGCCATAGAAGAATTCAACAAAATATTCAAGGAAAAAAAGGCAAAGGAATAGTTCCAAAAACCTAGTGCCCATGTGGCTGCGGGAGGTGAAGGTATATGGCAGGAATGGGTATGCGTGACATAAAGCGCAAAATAAGAAGTATAAACAACACCAAGCAGATAACTAAGGCCATGGAACTGGTATCGACTGCCAAGCTGAAAAGAGCCAGGGATAGACTGGGCTCAACAAGGCCTTATTTTGAAACGGTAAAAAACACTGTACAGGACATATTCAGAAATTCAAAAGACTTAAGGCACGAATATTTAACTCAGAGAGAAGTAAAAAAGAGTTTATATATAGTGATTACTGCCGACAGAGGTCTTTGTGGCGGCTATAATATAAATGCCATAAAAAAGGCCCAGGAAAACATTGAAGACAAAGAAAAGGCCATTTTCATAACTATTGGACAAAAAGCAAGGGATTTTTTCACTAAAAGGGGCTATGAAGTAGCTGAGAGCTTTATACACATATCTGAAAAACCCGAGTACAAACATGCAGTAAATATAGGAAAAATGGCCCTTGAGCTTTATGCCAAAGAAGAAGTAGACGAGGTAAATCTGATATATACAAAGTTTGAAAGTACCATTTCACAGGTGCCAAAGCTGATAAAACTTCTGCCAATAGCCAAGGAGGAGAAAAAAGAGGAAAATACTGAGTTTAAATATGTATCCTATGAACCTTCTCCTGAAGAAGTATTGGATTACTTGATTCCTAAGTATATTGAAAGTACCATATTTGGTGCATTAATCGAATCATCAGCTTCAGAACAGGCAGCAAGAAGGATTGCCATGGAAAATGCAACTGACAATGCAGAAGATATGATAGACGACCTTACATTGTCATTTAACCAGGCACGTCAGGCTGCCATAACTCAAGAGATTACCGAAATCGTTGGCGGAGCGGAAGCACTTAAATAGTTGCAAGTTCCAAGTTGCAAGTTTCAAGTAAAAAGATTAATGCTTGGAACATGGAACTTAGAACTGAATTGAAAGGATGTGAAATCAGTATGGAGCAAAATGTAGGTAAAATAGTACAGATCATAGGTCCTGTTGTTGACGTTAGATTTGAATCTGAAAATCTTCCAGAGATTTTAAATGCCATAGAGATTAAACACAATGATAAAAAGATAGTTGCGGAAGTTGCTCAGTATATAGGCGATAATACAGTAAGATGTGTATCCATGTCCTCTACAGAAGGACTTATTAGAGGAATAGAAGCAATAGATACAGGCGCTCCAATCTCTGTTCCGGTTGGAAAGCCTACCTTAGGACGTATATTTAACGTTCTTGGAAATCCCATAGACGAAAAACCGGAACCTGAAAATGCTGAAAAGTGGCCAATTCACAGAGCAGCTCCAGAATTTGACGAGCAGGAGACAGCAACGGAAATACTTGAAACGGGTATTAAGGTAGTTGACCTGATTGCACCTTATGCAAAGGGTGGTAAAATAGGTTTGTTCGGAGGTGCCGGTGTTGGTAAGACGGTACTTATCCAGGAGCTTATCAACAACATAGCTAAAGAGCACGGTGGACTTTCAGTATTTGCAGGTGTTGGAGAGAGAACAAGGGAAGGTAACGACCTTTACCACGAAATGATGGATTCCGGAGTTATCGATAAGACGACAATGGTATTTGGACAGATGAATGAACCGCCTGGAGCAAGGATGCGTGTTGGTCTTACAGGACTTACAATGGCGGAATACTTCAGAGATGAAGAAGGAATGGACGTACTTCTATTTATAGATAACATATTTAGATTTACACAGGCTGGTTCAGAGGTTTCAGCCCTACTTGGACGTATGCCTAGTGCCGTTGGTTATCAGCCAACACTAGCAACGGATATGGGAGCTCTACAGGAGAGAATCACATCTACCAAGAAGGGTTCAATCACATCGGTTCAGGCCGTATATGTACCTGCCGATGACCTTACTGACCCGGCTCCGGCCACTACCTTTACACACCTTGATGCCACTACGGTTTTATCGAGACAGATTGCATCATTAGGTATATATCCGGCCGTTGACCCATTGGATTCGACATCAAGAATTTTAGCACCTGAAATAGTTGGAGAAGAACACTACAGAGTTGCCCGTGGAGTACAGGAGATACTGCAAAGATATAAAGAACTTCAGGATATAATCGCTATACTTGGTATGGACGAACTTTCAGACGAAGACAAACTGGTTGTTTCCAGAGCAAGAAAGATACAGAGATTCTTGTCACAGCCATTCCACGTTGCAGAGCAGTTTACCGGATTCCCGGGAGTATATGTACCGATCAAGGAGACTATAAGAGGCTTTAAGGAAATACTTGAAGGTAAGCACGATGACCTTCCAGAGTCAGCCTTCCTTTATGTAGGTACAATAGACGAAGCAGTAGAAAAAGCGAAGAAAAATGGGTAACGGGTAATGGGTAACGGGTTTGAGTCAATTTTTATGGTCTTTAGGCCTGAGAAACCACTAAAAACCTGTAACCTGTAGCCTGTTACCTCCGTTACTGGAGGTGAACAAATGGCATCAACTTTCCAACTTGAAGTAGTTACTCCCGACAGAAAATTTTTCGAAGATGAGGTAAGTATGGTTACGGTGAGAACTACAGAAGGAGATGTTGGTATACTGAAGGAACATATGCCGATGGTTGCTCCCCTCGATATAGGAGTAATAAAAATAAAGCAAAAAGGTAAAACTGTAATGGCTACCTGTGCCGGAGGTTTTGTAAGTGTAGACGAAGACAAAACCACTATCATAACCGATGCGGCAGAGTGGCCAGAAGAAATAGACATTGCAAGAGCTGAAGCTGCGGCTAAAAGGGCCGAAGAGCGAATCAATCATGGCGACGCGAAGGAAATAGACGTAGTAAGAGCTCAAATAGCACTAAACAAAGCCCTTAACAGACTTAGGGTAGCAAAAGATGATGATTAAATAAAAAAACAGGACAAGTGGAATTGTTTCACTTGTCCTGTTTTTTTATTTAAAAATATAAAAGTAAATGCATATTAAAAAAAATCGTGGCAATACTGTAATTGAAGAGGAATGAGACAGCTGCTAAATATGATTTTCAGTCCCCCTTTGCATATTTGCAGCTCCATCTCTTCCTTTAATTGTTTTAAAGAGAATTTACAATTTATAGTAGAGATAATAATAAATGGTTGGGCTCAAGAAGACGTTAACCACTAAATGACCTTAGAGACTTTGACCCTAAGCGATTAGCGATTAGCGGTTAGCGAAAAGCTAAAAAAGAGGTGATGGAAATGTTTAAAAAAACATGCGCTTATATTTTCGTGTTTATATTAACTCTATTCAATATACTTGGCAGTACTGCAAATGACGATATAAAACTTATAAAGCCTGAAGAGGCAGTAAAGAAAGCATTTGCGGAATCGAAAGCCGAAATATTAGAAACAAATATCAATAGTCACATTACACTTAAAAATGAACTAATAACAATTGACAATGGCAAAAAAATATGTAAAGATATTTCAGAAAGGCTAAATATGACTGAAGTATCTATAAAAGAAGATGCAAATGAGAACTTTTTACAGATTACATTAAGGGGGCTAATTGCGGAAGGAGTACATGGAACCCTAATAGTTCAAAGCTCGAGATTCGGAGATTTTAAAGAAAGTAATATAGTCCTAGATATTATTAGTACCAATGGGGAATATGATTTAGGAAAAATATGTGATAAAATAAGAGAGGTATTATCTATTTATGGCAAAGCTAAGCTCAATATAACCCTAACAGGATACTATGATAAATACGTTGATAACAAAAACTTGGAAAAGAAAATAAAAAGCATGATGAAGTCAGTAGAAGCTAAAGAAATAGAGAGAGCGAAAACCGATGATTTTATAAGCATTACAGGATATACACCAAGTATAAAAGAGTATATAAACGTTGTGGGCAAAAAAGCAAACATCAACATAGCAGGAACATATAACGAATATGCAGGCAGAACAGAGATACTGATCGGAACACCACTAATCGTACTAGAATACTAAAACAATGGTAATTTAAGGTAAACGCAATTATTTTAAAAATCATGCAGGAAAAATAACAATCTATGTAGAAGTGTTTGTATGGCGTATTTTTATGCTTAAGAACTTAAACTTTTTTTTAATAAATTGCAGTTTAGGAACAGGTTACAGGTGACGGGACATAGGATAAAGGTAATAATGAATAATTAATAGATAATAAGCAATAAATGCTCTAAATTTACTAAGGACTAAGAACTAGGGACTAATTAACAAATGACCGAGAGTCTGCCCCGAACCGAGTAGCGAGCGGCGAAAAGCCAATAGCAATAACCAACCCTAAAGAATAACTTCATATGCTACCAACTACTAACTACGAACTAACAAATGCGTCGAATACGCCTTTGTTTTTACAACTAAACATAAAAGGAGGATAACAGTTGCCAAAGATCATTGTTAAAAAAAGTGGACCATTAAAAGGAACAGTTAAAGTTAGCGGCGCAAAAAATTCCGTGTTACCCATAATGGCAGCGTCCTTACTGGCCCAAGACAAATGTACCTTGGAAGAGATACCTGGTTTAAGGGATGTTGATGTTATGGCGGAAGTTTTAACCTCCCTAGGTTCGGATATAAAAAAGAATTCCGATGGAATATTGGAGATCAACTCAGCTAAGATAGATAATTATGAAGCACCCTATGACCTTATAAAGAAAATGAGAGCATCTTTTTTGGTAATAGGCCCCCTCTTGGCGAGAATGGGTAAAGCAAGAGTATCACTGCCGGGAGGATGTGCCATAGGAGCTCGACCAATAGATTTGCACCTGAAAGGACTGAGTGCCTTAGGAGCAAAGATAAACCTAGGTCATGGCTACGTGGAGGCTACTGCAGATAAACTGATAGGAGATAAGATTTATCTTGACTTCCCCAGCGTAGGAGCTACAGAAAATATCATGATGGCGGCTTCAATGGCGGAAGGGCAAACTATAATACAAAATGCAGCCGAAGAACCGGAAATAGTAGATCTGGCAAACTTTTTAAACAGCCTCGGAGCAAATATAAAGGGAGCTGGAACTGATACTATAAAAATACAGGGAGTAAAGGAACTGGGCGGCTCTAAACATACTGTGATACCCGATAGGATTGAAGCAGGTACATATATGGTAGCCGCAGCAATAACTGGTGGAGATATAACAGTAAAAAACGCTCTGACAGATCACTTGAAACCGATGATAGCCAAACTAAAGGAAGCAGGAGCAGAGATTGAAGAAAACGGAGACCATGTAAGGGTAAGGGCCGCAAATGGAATAAAAGCAATAGACGTTAAGACCCTTCCATATCCGGGGTTCCCAACGGATATGCAGTCCCAGTTTATGGCTCTCCTCAGCGTGGCACAGGGAACAAGTGTTATCATAGAAACGGTATTCGAAAACAGATTCATGCATGTAAGTGAGCTCAACAGAATGGGTGCAAATATCAAGATAGAAGGACACAGCGCAGTTGTTCAGGGAGTAAAAGCTCTAGAAGGAGCTCAGGTTAGGGCTACGGACCTAAGAGCTGGAGCAGCCCTCATACTGGCAGGTTTAGTAGCGGAAGGCCAAACAGAAATAAGCGACATTTACCACATAGATAGAGGTTATGTAGAAATAGAAAATAAGCTCAAAAGCTTAGGAGCGAATATTGAAAGAATAGAAAACCATGGAAATGACAGCGATTATGAGGACTTATAAATAATGACTCATGATAATATTATCTTAAAATTAATATAAACAAACAAAAAATGTGTCGAGATTAATCATCAATCTGGCACATTTTTTTATTATTTTAATAATTTTAATTTTATTTCTTGATTTTCAACTTTATCAGTTAATCTATCTATTTTATCTCTGATTTCATTTATTCCTTCAATGCTCTGCTTATAGCCATCATAGAGGGCATTAATGTGATCTTTTAATTCATTTTCCATTCTAACTATGTTATTTTCAAGTTTTTTTATATCGCTTTTAGTAGCCATAATATCATCTTTAGTAGCCATATTAGTTTTCATTTCCAACAGTTCAGCATACATTTTTTCCATTAAACTAAACATCTTCTCATCCATAAAAATCAACTCCACATGTTAATTTAACATTATATGTAAATTATTATACCACGAAAAAATATTACCAAACAAGTGCTAACAATCTCCAAAAAGATACTATTTCCCGGGAAATACGACAAATTACTCACTGCCCAATTTTTTTATCATATTTCCCTTTCACGCAACATAAAATGTATAAGGCTTGTATAGAGAAAAAGCTGATAATTAGTCCTTGGTTCTTAGCCCTTAGCTCTCAGCAAATTAGAGGCAGCCGTTTTTTACTATTCGCTATTCGGTTAGGATCTAGCTTTCAGGTGCAGGTGAATCGCTATTCGGTAACAGGTTACTGGTCACCCGTAACCCGTCACCGGTCGCCCGTTACCTGCATAAAAAGGGGGAAATATATGAAGGGAATTCTATATATAATAATAGCTATATTCGTCACAACTATTTTGATCCCTATGTTTCTAATATATAGCTGTGACACTACCGTTCCAAATATTGAAAGGCAGGAAGCCGGTGATAAAATCACAAAAATAAGAATATATAGAGATAACTTAAAGCGTATAGAAGAAATGGAGCTGGAAGAATACGTAAAAGGTGTAGTATCAAGTGAAATGCCAGCATCATTCGACATAGAAGCTCTAAAAGCCCAAGCTATAGCTGCAAGAACCAAGGTTTTATATCAGAAAATAAAATACGGCAAAAAAGGTAATCCGGCTCATCCGGGAGCAGAGGTTTGTGATACCGTGCACTGTCAGGTATTCAGGACCAAAGATCAGCTAAAGGAAGTAAAACCTAAAAACTGGATGAGGGACTACTGGCCAAAGATAGAAGAAGCGGTAGAGAGTACCAGAGGATTAGTGATAACCTATGAGGGAAAACTTATTGATCCCCTTTATCATTCCACAAGCGGCGGAAGAACAGAAAACTCAGAGGACGTGTTCTCCACAGCAATGCCCTATTTAAGGAGCGTGGAAAGCCCCTATGAACAAGGTTCAAGCCACTTGGAAGATGAAGTAGTTATATCTACAGATGAATTTATCTCCAAAATAAATACAAAATATAAAGATAGTAATTTGACAGAAGCAAATATAGTAGACTCACTGGAGATTTTGGCAAGAAATGAAGGCGGAAGCATATCAAAAATGAAAGTAGGCAATAAAATAGTATCTGGCAGAAATATCAGAGAACTGTTCGGCCTTAAATCTGCAAACTTTGAAATAGTAGTATCAGGAGATAAAATGATATTCAAAACAAAGGGCTATGGTCACGGCGTAGGCATGAGTCAATACGGAGCAGACGGTATGGCAAAGCATGGATACAAATTTGATGAGATATTAAAACATTACTATCAAGGAGTAGAAGTAAAGCAATTCACCTCTTTGCCATAAGAGGTTAACTATTAGCCTTTTCAAGATTCTACTGAAAATAGTTAAATAATTCTTGAAAAATGTTTGGTTCCTTAACAAAAAAATCATTTAATAAATCTGAAAAATATGTATCGACCATTTGAAATCTGGAAATACTACAGATGGAGGTGGTCGATGTGAGCTTTTTTAGAAAACTATTTTCAAGGAATAATAAAAATAACGCTTTTAAGAAGATACAAGAAGAGGGATTGAAGGGGCTATTACACAAGGAAGGCTTCTATATAATCATGTTTCTGGCAGTATGTATAGTAGGAACAACGGCAGTGTGGGTTGCAAAGTCGAATATTGATAGACTGGCAAAGGATGATCTGAAAAACCAAAGCGAAATAGCTAAAGAAGATGCAGAAATCATAGACATTGGCGAAGATGAAATGAACAAGCAGATGTCAGACATTATAATAGTAGATGAAGCAGATAAGGTAGAGAAGCAGGAAACTTCCTCAACTGAAACTGCAGTTGGTACAGACGGAAACGATGAAGAAAAACCAAATAACGAAAGCGCTAAAAGTAATAAAGGGAAGACTTTAGTACAGAGACAAACAAAAAAAACCGATACGAAGCAATCGAATTTGGCACAAAATAATGAAGCTGGTGGGGCAATAGAGGCTTCAAGTACCAGTACTATGGCAATGATGTGGCCCGTAAAAGGAGAGCTGGGAATGGGCTATGCAATAGAAACCCTTACATACTCTAAAACTCTTGAGCACTTTACAACCCACCACGGTATAGATATAATGGCGGAAGAAAACACACCGGTAAGAGCTGCCCTTGATGGAGAAGTTGTAGAGGTCTTAACCGACTCAAGACTTGGGATTACCATATCCTTAAAGCACAAAAACGGCTTATTGACCAGATACAGCAACCTATGTACCGATGAAATGGTAAAGGTAGGAGACAAGGTGACACAGGGTCAAACAATAAGCGGAGTGGGAACATCATCAATATTCGAAGCAGGAGAAGATCCACACCTTCACTTTGAAGTATTAAAGGACGGACAAAACCTAAATCCCCTAGAATACATGGCAGAAAAACAGTAAGAGAAAAAAAGGGTTACGGGTGACGGGTTACGGGTGACGGGTGACCGGAAAAATCTAAAAGATTGACTTAAACCCAGTACCCAGTGCCTAGCGCCCTAAAGCCTAACCCTAACCGAGTAGCGAGCAGCGAGTGGCGAACAACGAAGAATTATGACCCTAAAGAATGACCAGGATTTGCCAAGAGCCAAGAGCTAAGAACTAATTAGGGCTACCAACTACGAACTACTAACTACGAACTAACAAAGCGTCGAAGACGCTTTGTTCTGCACTCATTAGCGATTTCTAGTTCTACATCCTCCCTTCACTGCATATTATGTAACAAGTTCAATTTATTTAAAGGGGGTACATCAGTGAAGGACTATATAGAGGAGAGGGCTGTAGAGATTGCAGAGCACATAATCAATAAAAAAACAACGGTCAGACAAACAGCTAAAGTATTCGGAGTAAGCAAAAGCACTGTACATAAGGATGTCACAGAAAGACTCCCCAAGATAAACCCTCTTTTAGCTAGTAAGGTAAAAAAAATACTAGAAAAGAATAAAGCTGAAAGACATATCAGAGGTGGAAAAGCAACTAAGATGAAGTACAGAAGCATGGTAAAATAACATAGAAAAGCATAAGGATAAGAACAGGGTCCCACCCTGTTTTATTATTTTTTGAAAAAAAGAAAAAAATTGAAGGAATTTGCAGAAAAATATAGAACTAAAATACGTTAGTAGATTTGTGATTAATTTTTACAAAAATCAAGTGAAATAAGCTAATTAAATGCTTTTAAATAGATAGCTATTAGCAGTTAGCTGTAAGCTAACAATTACAGATGAAAGGTGGGCAAAAATGTTTGGCTTTGGAGCAGAAATAGGCATAGACTTAGGAACGGCCAGTGTACTAGTCTACATAAAAGGTAAAGGAATAGTACTGACAGAACCGTCGGTAGTGGCCATTGACAGAAACACGGACCAGATACTTGCAGTAGGATCGGATGCAAGAAAGATGTTGGGTAGAACCCCAGGAAACATAGTAGCTATAAGACCACTTAAAGATGGAGTTATATCTGATTATGAAGTAACTGAAAGGATGCTCAGATATTTTATACAAAAGACCTGCGGTAGAAATAGATTTTTCTTCAAGCCCAAAATAATCGTATGTGTCCCAAGTGGAGTTACGGAAGTAGAAAAAAGAGCCGTTATAGATGCCACAACGGAAGCAGGCGGAGGAAAGACCTATCTGATAGAAGAACCGATAGCTGCTGCCATAGGAGCAGGACTAGATATAACCAAACCCGACGGCAATATGGTGGTCGACATAGGAGGAGGAACTTCAGATATAGCTGTAATATCCCTAGGAGGCATAGTAGTAAGCGAGTCTATAAAGGTAGCTGGAGACAAATTTGATGACGCTATAATCAAATACATGAGAAAGGCCCATAACATACTTATCGGAGAAAGAACTGCAGAGGACCTTAAGATAAATATAGGTACTGCATATCCAAAGGCCCAGTCCACAAAAATGGACTGTAGAGGTAGAGATCTCATCACAGGACTTCCCAAGACCATAACAATAACCACTGAAGAAATGCTGGAAGCGTTAGAAGAACCTGTTAATGCTATAGCCGATGCAGTGCACAGTGTTTTAGAAAAGACACCACCTGAACTTGCATCGGACATAAGTACTAGAGGTATAGTTATGACAGGAGGAGGAGCATTGCTTAACGGGCTCAATAAACTGATAGAAAAGAGGACAGGCATCCCCACCTATATAGCAGAAGATGCAGTATCATGCGTGGCTACAGGTACAGGTATGTCCCTCAATCACCTAGACGCACTTGAAAAAAGCATGATGACGACAGGAAGAAACAAGAGGAGAAGATACTAAAGAAAGCAGCCTAGCTGCTTTCTTTATAGTATAGAAACCCAAGCAATTATATAAGAAATTGCAGGTATAAAACAAAGTAAATTCAAGGGATGCAAGAAAGACCCTAAAGAACGACTAGGATTTGCCAAGAGCCAAATGCGTCGCTAGACGCATTTGTTAATATAGGCTAAAGAAATCTATCCCACCTGTCGATAAAAATATAGAAGATGTCACCTGTCACCGGTGACCCGTAACCTGATTTCAAAGGAGGTTTTCAAATGTTCCGTGGACTATACACAGCTGGATCATCACTAATAACAAACAACAAAAAAATAGATGTAGTTAGTAATAATGTAGCAAACATAAACACCACAGGCTATAAAAAGGACCTGGTTTTAATAGAATCCTTTGAAGATACCCTTATAAGTAAAATGAATGGCTCCATGCCAGTAGAAAACTTCAAAGGTGCACCAAAGGTGGAAATCGAAGACAAAGGAGACTATTTCAAAGCCAGTGCAAAGGGCGGATACTTTAGAGTACAGACCCATACAGGTATAAGCTATCATGACAAAGCAGAATTCACAGTCGGACAAGATGGATATCTCAAGACCTTTTATAAAAACAGCGAAGGCAATGCAGATGCAGGATACGGATATAAAATATTAGGAAATAAAGGACCAATCTATGTTGGTGAAGGACAGCTCAATATAGACGAGGATGGCAATGTCTTTGTGGACGGAGAGCAGATAGACAAAATAGTGATGCAGCCCCACCCCTCAGTAATAGGAACGATGGGCTCGGGAATCAAGCTTGAGAGAATAGAGACCAATTTTAATCAGGGCCAGCTTATAACAACAGGGAACACTCTGGACTTTGCAATAAAAGGAGAGGGCTTCTTTACAATTGAGACAGAAGAAGGCATCAGATACACAAGAAACGGCTCGTTTAAACTCAATGTTGACAAAAAACTGGTAACTTCAGAGGGTTACAATGTAATAGGCCCCTATGGCCCTATAATACTAGATGGAGAAGAAATATCTGTAGCTCCAAATGGCGATCTGATGGTAGACGGAGAAGTAATAGACGGCTTTGAAATAGTTAACATAAAAAACGTAAGAGACCTAAGAAAAACAGGAGAAGGGCTATTCAAAATGGCAGAAGGAATAGAACCTATAGAAGAAGAATTTACAGGACAAGTCCTCCAAGGAAAACTGGAAAAATCAAACGTAGATCCCATAAAAGAAATGGTAGAAATGATGACCCTATTCAGAGGCTACGAATCCAGCCAAAGAGTAATAAAAGCCTACGACGACACAATCGGAAAAGCAGTAAACGAAATAGGGAAAGTTTAAAATTCCGGTAACCGGTCACCGGTCACCGGTTACCTAAAGCAAACAGATAAACATAAACGAATCTTAAAGGTTAAATATCAATAAAAACACTCAATAGGAGGAATTTAAAATGCGCGCTCTATGGACTGCAGCATCAGGCATGAAATCCCAACAACTAAACATAGACACAATATCCAACAACCTTGCAAACGTAAATACAACAGGATATAAAAAACAAAGAATAGAATTTAAAGACCTTTTATATGAACAGCTGAGAAGAACAAACTTAAATGAAGGAGAAGGCAAGCCCGTAAACCTTGAAGTAGGACATGGAGTTATGCCCTCCGCAACAGTACGTTCCTTTATACAAGGAAGCTTTGAGCAGACAAACAACAACCTGGACCTTGCCATAAATGGAGATGGATTTTTCATGGTAAGAGACGCCAATGATAACCTATTCTTTACAAGGGACGGAAGCTTTAAGCTTAGCATAGATGCCGGAGAAGCTAGACTGACTACCTCTGACGGATACTTTGTACAAAGCGACATAGGCGATGTAGAACTTGGTGACAACATAGCCGACATATTCGTAAGTCCCGACGGAGTAGTGAGCGTACAGAGAACAAACAGTGCCGAGATAGAAGAAATAGCCCAGCTAACTTTAGTCAGATTTCCAAATCCTGCAGGACTTGAAAGCGTCGGTAAAAACCTATTAAAAGAAACAACAGCTTCAGGAGAATACGTAGAAGCCTTCAATGGCGATGCAGGAGAAATCCTCCAAGGCTTCCTAGAAACATCCAACGTACAAGTAGTAGAAGAAATGATAAAACTAATCACCGCCCAAAGAGCCTACGAAATCAACTCCAAATCCATCCAAACAGCAGACGAAATGCTACAAATGGCGAATAATTTAAGGAGGTAACAACAGGTAACGGGTAACCGGTAACCGGTAACCGTTTATAAGGGGAAATAAAATGGATTATAAAGAACTGGAAGTATGGCAAAGGGCTCATGAAGTAACATTGAAAATATATAAAATTACTAAAGATTTTCCCAAAAATGAACAATATGGACTTATCTCTCAAATTAGAAGAGCAGCTTCGGCGATACCTATGAATATAGCAGAAGGTAAAGGATGTATCTATAAAAAAGAATATATTCGTTATCTTGGAATAGCACGTGGCTCAGCATCCGAATTAGAGTACCAAATAATATTGAGTAAAGATTTGGGTTATATTAGCGAAGAACAATATAATTATTTGATGGATGAAAATAAAAGAGTTTTAAAAATGCTAAACAAATTGATTCAAGCTTTAAGAAAATAGGTTTTACCGTTACCCGTCACCCGTAACCTGTTACCGATATATACTATTAGCTATTAGCCTTCTTGCATACCCGTCACCCGTAACCTGTTACCGATATATACTATTAGCTATTAGCCTTCTTGTATACCCGTCACCCGTAACCGATACTGAAAATGAAAGGAAGTATCATTATGAAAATAAATTTAACGGATAACATGAACCTCCAATCTAGATTTCAATCTGTAAAAATCCAAAACGAAACTAACAATTTTAAACAACTTCTCCAACAGGCAAAAGAGTCTAACGATACTGAAAAACTAAAATCTGCTTGCCAACAATTCGAATCCGTTTTCATAAACATCCTAATGAAAAACATGCGAGACACAGTAACAGAAGGTGGCCTTATCAAGAAAAGCTACGCCAGAGAAATGTTCGAAGGAATGCTGGACCAAGAAATATCGAAAGAAGTAGCAAAAGGCGGAGGTATAGGTCTAGCAAAATTAATGTACGAGCAGTTATCAAAAACAATAGAAACAAATAACGAAGAAAAATAGAAAAGAAATATGATATAATGTCCTTAAAAGAACGTCGGGAGGGGACTGTACATGAATGAAGATATGAAAAAAATGCAAGATACCTTAACTACAATTGTCGGATTTATGGAAAATGTAGAAATAAAAATGGAAAAATACGATGCAAAACTGGACAGATTTGAAGAAAGAATGGACAGAATAGAACAAAAAATTGATGGGATAGAGCAAAGAGTAGATAGAATAGAGCAAAGAATGGATAAAATAGAAGCAAGAATGGACAAGATGGAACAAGACATAAATGAACTTAAAGAAGGCCAAAAAAGAATAGAAGAAAAAATGACATCGGCATATGAAAAAATCGGAGAACACGAACTAGATATCAGGACGCTAAGAAGAAAGAAAATATTGTAAATAAAATAAAAAACTAACATAAATAAAAGGTTAGAGCTCCATGCATCTAATCTTTTTTTGTGATTAATTTTTTAAGCTATTGACAGTTAGGGATGATCAGTAAACCTTTATCTTAAAATTTCATGACAAATATTGAGAAACATTGAAGAAACATGTAAAATAGTTTAAAATAAAAGATGGATAAATATAAACCAACGAGGAGTGAAATTAATGTTAAATAACATAGATATTCAAAATATAATCCCTCACAGATATCCATTTCTTCTTGTAGACAAAATCATCGAAATGCAGCCTGGCAAAAAAGCCGTAGGAATAAAAAACGTAACCATAAACGAACCCTTCTTCCAAGGCCACTTCCCAGGCAACCCAATCATGCCCGGCGTACTTCAAGTAGAAGCCTTGGCCCAAGTAGGAGCAGTAGCAGTACTATCTATGGAAGAAAACAAAGGAAAACTAGCAGTATTTACAGGTATAGACAAGCTTAGATTCAAAAGACAAGTAGTCCCTGGAGACACACTCAGACTAGAAGTCGAAATAATAAAAATGAGAAGAAACATAGGCACAGGAGAAGCAATAGCCTATGTAGGCGACGAAATAGCATGTAAAGGAACGATAATGTTTGCCCTCGTGGATCAAGGATAAAAAACTGTTGTTAGTTATTAGTTCTTGGCTCTTAGTAAAAACTAAAAAATAAAAGAGCGAAAGGGAAATATTATGGAGAATAATTTCAAGAAACTAGAAGTATGGCAAAAATCTCATGAATTAACGATAAAAATATATAAAATAACAACAGATTTTCCAAAAGAAGAAAGATATAGATTAATAGATCAATTATGCAGGTCGGCCAGTTCTATTCCTGCAAATATTGCAGAGGGAAAGGGCAGATATCATAATAAAGAATTTAAACAATTTTTATATATAGCAAGAGGTTCATTAGAAGAAACTAAGTATCATTTGATATTATCAAATGATTTAGGATACATAAATAATGAAAAGTATAACGAACTTATGAAATTAGCAAATGTAATTGGCAAAATGTTAAACGGTTTAATAAAGACTTTATAGTTTTGACCCTAGACTAAGAGCTAAGGGCAAAGAACTAAGGACTAGTAATCTGGAGGTTTACACATGAAATCATCAGCTATCAAAAAAAGCACATCTCAAAAATTAATATTTACGCTACTCTGCATACTACTATTTTATCCTCCATTTTTTAGAGGACTATTTTTTCAAAAAGAATTAATTCCAACCCATATAATTATAGCAGTAGTATTTATAACCTACTATATAACCAACAGAAAACAAGGAATAGATTATAAATTTTCTTGGATTGAAATAGGACTATTATCAATGACCTTACTCTATACACTATCCACATTTTTTGCAGCAAACATTGAACTATCTATACAAGAGACACTAAAATATATAAACTATCTATTGATTCTGATCTTAGCTAAAAGACTAATTAATGACAAACAAAGACTTAAAATAGCACTAACCATACTAGTAACAGCAGGAGTTTTAGTAGTATTTATAGGGGTAGGAACAGCACTAGAAACCTTTAAATATAATGGAGCCTTTGTAGGCGGAATGATGAACTCAACTTTACAATATCATAATACCTTTGGAGCATATACACTAGCTATCCTATTTCTAGCATATATGCTCGCAGGCAATTTTCAAAGTAAAGAAAAGTATGCTATAAGTATAGCTACTTTTGTGCTGTTTTTTGGATTTATCATGTCCTATTCAAGAGGGGCATGGATTATATTGCCACTAGTTGGATTTGTATACTATATACTGGTTTCGGTAGAGTACAAAATATCCTTTATAGCTCATCTGCTTGGCAACCTTGTTGGATTAGCCGTTATAATAAAGAAATTCAACTCAATACTTCAAACATCTGGGAAAGCATCAGGGTGGCTGTGGCTACTTATTGGAATAGTCATTTCAGTGGCAGTTAGCACACTGCTGGAAAGATTTTTAAAAAAACTTAACTTAAATAAAAAAGTATACAACATAATAATTCCGGTAGCAACAGTACTAATGCCAGTCATAGTTCTACTATTTAAAAATACAATACTTGGATTTTTACCAAAAGATTTAGCAGAGAGATTGGGGAGCATCAGTCTTAAGGCAGAGACAGTTACAGAAAGAGCTGTGTTTTATAAAGATGCCTTCAAAATCATAAAAGACAATCCTATCATAGGAGCAGGTGGCGGAGGATGGGAAACCCTCTACAAAGCCTATCAGACCTATGCATACTGGAGTAACGAAGCCCACAACTACTTTATGCAGCTTTGGATAGAAATAGGTACCCTGGGAATTGTAATATTTGGATTGATTTTAGCTCTATACTTATATAGAGTATTTATAGTACATAAAAATACCGATGATTTAGAACTTAAAAACACAATAGTAGGCATACTTGCAGCTGTAGCAACCATTTTAATTCACAGTGCCATAGACTTTGACCTGTCATTGGCAGCCATAGCTATAGTCCTGTGGAGTTTAATCGGTATGACCTTAGGAATAAGTAGAGACATGAAAGAATTAAAAATAAGTATCAGCTCTAAGATAAACTATGTTGTGATAGTTCTCTCGGTAGTGCTATTAGCAGCCAGCTCACTAAACTATTTTGCAGCAAATGCAGCAAGTAAAGGAATTCAGTTGGTACAATCAAAACAAATACAACAAGGGAAAGAAAAGTTTAAACTTGCAAGTACGTTAAATCCATTTAGCCCAAATTACTTAGCTGATTATGCAAATCTGTCAAATGCACTTGCAAGAGAAGATAAAAATGCAAAAGGAATTAAAGAATCAATAGAAATAATGGACGAAGCCGTAAAACTAGGCAAATACAACTTTAAACTTTTATCAAATGCAATAAAGTTTTATCTAAAGAACGGACAAATAGATAGAAGTATAGATATAATAAATAGTCTCGAAAAATATCATCCATTAAACTCAGCTACATATGAAAACAAATCATCCTTATTAATGGCCTTAGCAGATTACAGATTGAAAAATGGCGATATAGAAGAAGCTATAAAACACTTAGAAGATATAGTTAAAATAGAAAATAAAATTAAAAGCCTAAATGACAATATCAAAAACAATGTTGAAATGAACAGCATGGTTAGATTTGTTAAAATTACACCAAAGACACAGGAAAATATTAATAAGGCAGAGAATAGAATTTGGTTTATGGATTATAGATAATAGATTATATTTCAGAAATCCAACCTATAATCCATCATCCCTATTCTATTATCCCTAATCCATCCCTACTAGCAAAGGAGAGCTTTTTAAAATGAAAGTATTACTTACTGGTTCAAATGGTATGTTAGGAACTGACTTAATAAAAGTATTATCAAAAGAAAATGAAGTTATTGCTTCTACCCGTAAGGACTTTGATATTACTGATATAAATGGAACCATAAACTACATTAAGGAAGTAAAACCTGATGTAGTAGTACATTCAGCAGCCTATACAGACGTAGACGGATGTGAGAGCAATATAGACACGGCATATAAAGTCAATGCCATAGGAGCAAGAAATGTGGCAACTGCTTGCAATGAAATAGATGCTGCTATGGTATATATAAGTACAGATTATGTATTTGATGGAAGCAAGGGAGAAGCCTATACTGAGTTCGATACTGTAAACCCTTTAAGCATTTATGGCAAAAGCAAATTAGCCGGAGAAAACTATGTAAAAGGGCTATTAAATAAATATTATATTGTGAGAACTTCTTGGCTCTATGGTATGAATGGAAAAAACTTTGTTACAACAATGCTAAATCTCAGCAAAAAAATGGATAGCTTAAGTGTAGTAAATGATCAAATAGGATCACCAACATATACGCCGGATCTAGCTGAAGCCATAAGTAAACTAATACAAAAACCAACATATGGCATATTCAATATCACAAATAGCGATTATTGCTCATGGTATGATTACGCGAAACTGATTTTCGATATAGCTAATATAGACATAGAAGTTAACCCTACTACAACAGAAGAATTTAACAGACCAGCTCCAAGACCAAAATATTCTGTTTTAGAAAATTATTGCTGGAAACTTGAAGGATACAAACCTTTAAGACCATATAAAGAAGCATTGAGAGAATACATTAGAGAATTAGAGAAGGAGAGTATTAGAGAATAGAGCAGAAGAGGAGGAGGACGTCTTTAATGATCTTTTTTCTAATCCTCTAAACTCTAACATTCTATTACTCTAAATAAGGAGGTTACAAATGAAAGGTATAATTTTAGCAGGTGGTTCAGGAACAAGACTTTATCCAATAACAAAATCAATATCAAAGCAGTTATTACCGATTTATGATAAACCTATGATATACTATCCTTTATCAACCTTAATGTTAGCAGGTATAAGAGAAATACTTATCATATCAACACCACATGACTTGCCGAAATTTGAAGAACTTCTTGGAGATGGAAGCGACATAGGACTTTCACTATCCTATGCAGTTCAAGAAGAGCCTAGAGGTTTAGCAGAAGCTTTTATAATAGGAGAAGACTTTATAGGCGATGATAATGTTGCCCTTG
Source organism: Candidatus Petromonas tenebris (assembly GCA_014236755.1). GTDB lineage: Bacteria > Bacillota > Clostridia > Peptostreptococcales > Caminicellaceae > Petromonas > Petromonas tenebris. The sequence continues at coordinate 63,956 of JACCKY010000045.1, forward strand.
TTCTTGGAGATAACATATTTTACGGGCAGCATTTCACACAAACCCTTAAAAATGCAGCATCACTTAAAGAAGGAGCAGTAATATTTGGATATTACGTAAAAGACCCCCAAAGATACGGTGTAGTTGAATTTGATAAAAATGGTAAAGTATTATCAATTGAAGAAAAGCCTGAAAATCCAAAATCCCACTATGCAGTACCAGGCTTATATTTTTACGACAATGATGTAATTGAAATAGCTAAAAATGTAAAACCATCATGGCGAGGAGAACTGGAAATAACTTCAGTAAATGAAGAGTATTTAAAAAGAGGAAAACTTAAAGTAGAACTATTTGGAAGAGGAATGGCATGGCTTGATACAGGAACTCATAGTAGCCTCCTTGAAGCAAGTAACTTTGTAGAAGCAATACAAAGCAGACAAGGCCTTTATATAGCTTGTATAGAAGAGATAGCATATAGAAAAGGATACATTGATAAAGAACAACTTCTAAAGTTAGCTAAACCTCTTGCAAAAACAAATTATGGCAAGTATTTAATAGATTTAGTAAAAGAAGAGGAAATTGATATTGATAATAATATAAAAAGCGAGGTAGCTGCTACTAAATAAAGGTTAAGATTAGAGAATTAGAGATTAGAGTAAAAATAATTTAAGTTTTTTATCTTTTTTCTCTTACTCTCTAACTTCTAAAACTCTATATTTTAGGAGGTAACTATGTCTAAATTTAAATTTATAGAAACACCAATAGAAGATTTATATATAATAGAACCTACAGTATTTGGAGATCATAGAGGATATTTTATGGAAACTTATAATGCAAAAGAATTTAAAGAAGCTGGTTTAGATATGAAGTTTGTACAGGATAATCAATCAAAATCCAAAAAAGGAGTACTTAGAGGCCTGCATTTTCAATATAAATACCCTCAAGGTAAATTAGTCAGAGTAATAAAAGGCGAAGTATTTGACGTAGCAGTAGACCTTAGAAAAAACTCGAAGACCTATGGAAAGTGGCACGGAGTTATACTTTCAGAAGAAAACAAAAGACAGTTTTATGTACCTGAGGGATTTGCCCATGGATTTTTAGTACTGTCCGATGAGGCAGAGTTTACATATAAATGTACAGACTTTTACCATCCGGAAGACGAAGGCGGCATACTTTGGAACGACCCAGATATAGGGATAAAATGGCCATTAGAAGATATAGAAGAAGTAATATTATCAGAGAAGGATAAGAAGTGGGGTAGTTTTAAAAGTTTATAGTTGAAAGTTTAAAGTGGAAAGTTAAAAGAGAAAAGAAGAAAGTTGAAAGTATTAAAACTGTAAACTATATAAGGGTTGTGGTTGTTTTGGCAGATAAAAATAATAGCATTATTTATAAGAAATCTTTTGATTTTGCGGTTGCTATAGTAGAGTTATATCAATATATGTGTAAGACAAAGCATGAATATGTCCTTAGCAAACAGTTATTAAGATCTGGTACAAGTATTGCTGCAAATATCAGAGAAGGACTTGAAGGGCAATCAAAGAAAGATTTTATAGCTAAACTTTCGATTTCTTTAAAAGAAGCAGCAGAAACTGAATATTGGTTAGAGTTATTAATTGCAACCAATATTTTAACTAAGAATCAAGTTAATGATATGCTAAAAGAAATAAATGAAATTATAAAGATATTAACAAAAATAATTAATACGAGCCGCAAAAATATTTGATAATTGACAACTATACACTGTAAACTGAAAACTTTAAACTATAAGGGAGTTGAATGAAATGAAACGACTGTTAGTTACCGGTGGAGCAGGCTTTATAGGCTCTAACTTTGTAAAATACATGCTTAATAAGTATGATGATTATAGAATAGTAAACCTTGATTTATTGACATATGCAGGAAACTTAGAAAATCTAAAGGATGTAGAAGATAATCCGAACTATAGATTTATAAAAGGAGATATAGCAGATAGAGATTTAGTAAATAGACTTTTTGAAGAAGAAAACTTTGACTATATAATAAACTTTGCTGCAGAATCCCATGTAGATAGAAGTATAGAAGAGCCAGGTATATTTGTTAAGACAAATGTAATGGGGACACAAGTGCTTTTGGATACTGCTAAAAAATATTGGACCATAGGTAAAGATGAGACAGGCTATCCAGTTTATAGAGACGGAGTAAAGTATCTGCAAGTATCAACAGATGAAGTATATGGGACACTTGGCAAAACAGGTATGTTTACGGAAACTACTCCACTTGCACCGAATAGTCCGTACTCAGCAAGTAAAGCTAGCGCAGATATGTTAGTTAGGGCATATAATGAAACATTTAAGATGCCTATGAATATAACCAGATGCTCAAATAACTATGGACCATATCAGTTCCCAGAAAAACTAATACCACTTATGATAGCAAATACATTAGAAGAAAAAGCCCTACCGGTATATGGAGATGGTATGCAAGTAAGAGACTGGCTTCACGTAAAGGATCACTGCTCAGCGATAGACACAGTACTTCACAAAGGTAAATCAGGAGAAGTATATAATGTAGGTGGAAATAATGAAAAAGCCAACATTGAGATAGTAAAACTTATAATAAAAACACTAGGAAAGTCAGAGGATTTAATAACATATGTAAAAGATAGACTAGGACATGATAGAAGATATGCTATAGACAACACAAAGATTACAACAGAGCTTGGATGGGAACCAAGTTATACCTTTGAACAAGGTATGAAAGAAACTATTGAGTGGTATTTAGATAATAGAGACTGGTGGGAAAAGATTAGAAGTGGTGAGTATATGGAGTATTATGAGAAAATGTATGGTGATAGGTGATCAAGAAAAAAATCTCAATATAGTGTACTTATTAGTAATGCTGGAACAATATTATAGACAGTAACAAAGAATATTTGATATTGTTATTAGTCTATAAAAGGAGGATATTATGAAATATGATTTTGAGTTGGATATGAATAGCAAGAATGCTTTATCAATTATTATTAATAGTATAAAACCTAACTCAACAATTTTAGAATTTGGTCCAGCTATGGGGAGAATGACAAAATATTTAAAAGACAATCTAAATTGCAAGGTTTATATAGTTGAAATTGATGAAGAAGGATACAACTCTGCCATTAGATATTCAGAAGATGGAGTTCTTGGTAATATAGAGGATTATGAGTGGGTAAATAAGTTTAGTGAAATACAATTTGACTTTATAATATTTGCTGATGTTCTTGAACATTTAATTGATCCTAAGACTACTATAAAGTATTCAAAAAAATTATTAAAAGAAGATGGTAGACTTTTATTTTCTATACCTAATATAGCCCATAATTCAGTTTTAATAGATTTATTTAATAATGAATTCAAATACAGAGAACTAGGTATACTTGACAATACACATTTAAGATTCTTCACATATAATTCTCTAAATAGGTTAATACAAGAGTGTGGTTTTGTTACAGAAAAACAAGAGGCTGTATATGTTGATGTAGGCAAGACAGAATTTAGTAATAGTTATGCAAGTGTCTCAAAGTCTTTAAAACAAGTTTTAAAAAAGAAAAAATTTGGTAACGTATATCAATTTGTTTTTATATGTGTAAAAGAAGATTACTACAAGGGAAACAAAGATAATATTACAATTGCTAAAAACATCAAGCCTATTATTCAAGCCGATACTTTTAAAATATATATTGATACAAATAGTGGTTATAGCGAAGACCTTATAGTAAGCACAAAAATACGACCTGGCTTAAATACTTTACATTTTAACTTAGAACAGTTTGAATTAATAAAAAATATTAGGATTGATTTTGTAGAAGAAAGCTGTATGTTACGTGTCCACGAAATAATAATTAATGGAGAAGCCGTTAATGTTGAATTATTAAAAGGAAACTATACTTATAAAATCAATAATAATTATTTGTTTCTTTATGATGACCCTCAGATATTTATTAATAATTTAAATAAAACTATTTATAATATAGATGTAAAATTTGAATATGAAAATTTAAGTATTCAACCTATGACAAATGAAATTTTCAATTTAATAAAAAGTAAAATCCAGAACACTGGGAATGAGTTGAAAGTATTACAAAATAATAATAAAAATTCACAAGAAACAATAAAAGATCTAGAAGAAAGAAATAAAAAGCTACAAGAGAAAATAAAAGATAAAGAAGAGGTAAATAGAAATTTGCAAGAAACAATAAATAGTGCAAAAGAAAAAAATAAACAGTTACAAGAGTTAATAAAAGATAGGGAAGAAACAAATAAGAAATTACAAGAGAAAATAAAAGATAAAGAAGAGGTAAATAGAAATTTACAAAAAAAAATAAAAGATGTAGAAAAAAGAAATAAACAGCTACAAGAATCAATAAAAAATATAGAAAAAATAAATAAAGAGCTACAAGAAAAAAATGGTGTCTTAGAAGAAGAATTGAGATTAGTTAAAGATGAATTAAAGTTATACACTACTTCAAGTGTATTTAAAATTTGTAAGTTAATTAATAGTATTTTAAAAGAAAAATAGATTAACTTTTGTAAAACAAGATTCATCATTAAATATAATATATAAATTATTTATTAACTTTTAAGAAATTTTATTATTTATTTACAATATTAGTAAAAAGAAATATTAAGAAAAAATATAAAGGCTCTGCTCTAGGTATATTATGGAGTCTTCTTAATCCACTTCTTAATATGATTGTATTAACAATTGTATTTTCAACTTTATTTCGAAGATCAATTGAAAACTTTCCAGTTTATTTATTAAGTGGAAGGCTAATTTTTGGTTTTTTTAGCTCATCTACATCTACGTCATTGAGATCTATTATTAATTCTGCTCCACTATTAAAAAAGGTTTATATTCCAAAATATATAATGACATTAGCAGATATAACAGCAAATTTTATTACATTTATGATATCTATGTTGGATTTAATTATTGTTATTCTAATTACTAGAGCCGAAATAACACTTAATATAATATATGCACCAATAATATTAATATTGCTTTTTGTTTTTGTTTGTGGAGTAAGCCTTATATTGTCAACTATTACTGTGTTTTTTAGGGATATATCATATTTATATCAAGTTTCTTTAACTATGTTAGTCTATGCATCTGCAGTTTTTTATCCTAAAGAAATAATTCCACCAAAATACCAATTTATTCTAACTTTTAATCCAGTTTTTCACTATATTGAAGGATTTAGACAAAGTGTATATTATGGATTACCACCAGAAATTGATAACTTAATTATATGTACTTTAATAGCTTTTGTTTTTTGAAAAAAATCAAGATAAGTTTATGTTGCATATATAGGAAGGAAATTATTATGAGAGAAATAGTTGTAAAAGTTGAAAATGTGTCTATGAAATTTAGGATGACAAAAAACAAAATTGATAGCATAAAAGAGTATTGTATTAAACTTTTTAGAGGTGGAGTGAAATATTCTGAGTTTTTAGCTCTTGATTCAATAAGTTTTAATGTATACAAGGGAGAAAGATTAGGGATTATTGGACACAACGGAGCTGGTAAGAGTACCTTACTAAAAATTATCGCAGGTGTTATGAAACCTACTAATGGGAAAGTAAGTGTTTTAGGTTCTATTGCTCCATTGCTTGAACTTGGTGCTGGTTTTGAATATCTTAACGGTGCAATATTAGGAAAAAATAAAAAAGAACTTGATGCTGCATATGATAAAATTGTTGAGTTTGCCGATTTAGGTGATTTTTTATATATGCCAATTAAAAATTATTCTTCAGGAATGAGAGCTAAACTTGGATTTTCTATAGCAACAAGTATAAATCCTGACATATTGATACTAGACGAAGTTTTAGGTGTTGGTGATCGTGCATTCAAGAAAAAGAGTTCAGCAAAGTTGATTGATATGATAAATAGTGGAAAAACTGTAATTATGGTTTCTCACAGTATTGGACAAATAAAGAAGATTTGTGATAGAGTTATTTGGCTTCATAAAGGTAAGATAAAGGATATGGGAGATCCAGAGAGGGTATGTAAAGAGTATTCAAATTTCATGGATAATTTATAAAATGCTAGTTACATGAAAAAATTAAGATGATTTAATATAAATATATATTATTTTTTATCATAGATAATGGAGGGACGCTTGTG
>JACCKY010000107.1 GCA_014236755.1 Candidatus Petromonas tenebris
CCATATAAAAAGGCAAGTCCTCCTCATGAAGCATTGGAATATATAATGGGTGCAGCCGGTAGATATTTTGATTTCGATATGGTTCAAGCCTTTGTGAGAAAAGTTATTCCTTATCCAGTAGGTACTCTAGTAAAGCTTAGCAATGGAGCTATTGCCTTAGTAGAAGAAATAAATCCAAACTTTCCTTTAAGGCCTAAGGTAAGAATAGTACAACAATTGGCTACCAGCGTCAAAATGGAGTATATAGACCTCCTTAAGGAAAACAACCTTGTGATAGAAGGCATCCAGTATGAAATCCCTAATCCATCAGTTCAGCATTATTTAAAAAACAAGTAAAGGATCCTATCGGTTTTGGTTCCTTTACTGTGACTTTATTGTATAATATATTATTTTTAGTTCATCATCAAACTCATCGTCGACTTTGCCTGAGGATTTTATATACTCTTCTATTAATATATTCATATCCAAATTTTTCACTTCTCCAATTATGAGCTCATCGCTGTAAATTACACAATCTATATTGCCGCTAAGAGATTTATCAAAGCTTATCCTAGTAACTGAATGATATGTTATACCTTCATACCCTTCAAACTTTAGAACAGCTTTATCTTCAAAATCAAAATCTCTTTTTGAAGAAAAGTTTTCTTCTTTTTCATACCTGGAAAAATCATGTTCAAATATTAAAGTTCGCTGTTCATTCATCGTTATCTTACCTTTCCTATTTTTCTTTTGCATTTTACATATATAGCAGCATATATTGTAATATGCATAATATAAACTCATATAACATATTTCTACAAAATAACCAGATCTCCTTCAGTTTTTTCAATTTTTAACATTGATTGATATAATATTCTTTGCTACAAACCATTAGACAGTTGAAAGGAATAACCCCTCTTTTCACTTCTATTTCAAAATTGGAAGCTTATATAACCAAACTTTTAATAATTTATCACTTTCAATAGATTTTTCTTTATACACATATCTAGCGATAACTGCTTTTCCCCTTTTTCATCAAAATCTATTGTAACCATAGAGGCCGCAATATCTTTGACTATTCCCAGTCCAAATTTCTTATGTCTTACTATTGAATCAGTTTTGAAATGAATGTTTTCTCTATCATTTTCAGTCCGGCCTATAATTTCATTAACTTCTTTTATAAATCTTGAAGGCTCTACAGCCACGTTATTCTTATATTCCATTGTAATAAGTTCCAATTCTTCTTTGGCCCTTGTCATACCTACATACCATAATCTCCGTTCCTCCTCTATGGCATCTGTATCGCCCAAGCTGCTAAGCTTTATGCTTTCAGAAGTAGGGATCTGTCCGTCTATCAAATCTATCATAAATACTTTCCTAAACTCTAGTCCTTTAGCAGAGTGTAACGTGGATAGATTTTGATTTCTATTGTATCTAGATTCAAACATAACCTTTTTTAAATTATTTAATTTATCTACAAACTCCTGCATTGTAAAGGTGTCTTTAGACAACTCTTCTAATATCTCAAGGACCTCTTTGATATTGTCAAAGGAATATCCTGTGATTTCACAATAACCTTCAAGTTTTTCTTCGTACTTTAAATCTTTTCTTATGAATTTAATTGACTGTTGGGGACTTAGATTTCTAAGATATTTAAAATCTTTTTTGAAGGACCTGAGGCT
>JACCKY010000108.1 GCA_014236755.1 Candidatus Petromonas tenebris
TTTAAGTTGTTTAATTTATCTACAAATTCCTGCATTGTGAAGGTATCCTTAGACAGTTCTTCTAATATCTCTAGGATCTCCTTTATGTTATCAAAAGAATATCCTGTAATTTCACAATATCCCTCTAGTTTTTCTTCATATTTTAAATCTTTCCTTATGAATTTAATTGCCTGTTGGGGCCTTAGGGTTTTCAGATGTCTGAAATCTTTTTTAAAAGACTTAAGGCTTCTTTTTTTAAACTCCTTCATATGGGGCTGATCTATTAGATTATCAAAAACAGATTTGCTATCATCCTGATGTTTCAAATTCTCTAATTCCTTTTTAGAAATATAGGAATTAAATTTAGTATAAATTGATTGTAAAAGATGTATATTTGTATCGTCATAGGAAAATCTTATAAAGTTTAAAATATCATTCAACACCCAGTGAGTAAAAAAGAATCTGATTTTCGTATAGCTTCTGAATAATCGAAACAGAAGAAATATTATTCCTATAAAGAATAGCAATTTCAGCCAAATCCTTTTCCCTTGTGATTGAATTTACTATATATTCTACTTGCTCCTTTTCTGATGAAAGCTTTACAATCTTTATGGGAGTTTTTGTTGGATTTTCCGTGAACATATTCTTTGGGTATCTGGTATTATTATTTTTTATTAGTTTATTGCTTACTTCCACTATATTTTTAGCGGAACGATAATTCTGCTCCATAAAAATAACCTTTGCCCGTGGATATCTATTTTGAAAGTCAAGAAAATAACGGGGATTCGCCCCTCTGAAACCAAAAATCGACTGATCATCATCGCAGACTATAAAGAGATTATTTTGAGGGAGGGCTATTTTTTCTATTATTTTATTTTGGATCAGAGATGTATCTTGTCCTTCGTCCATCAATACATATTCATACTGTTTTTGATACTTTTTCAGAATATCCTTATTATTTTCAAGAATATTGTTTGCCTCTAAAAGCATATCGTCAAAATCCAGCAATCTTTTTCCAAACTCATTATTTCGTTTATAATTTTCATAAGCATCATATATTTTTCTAAAATTCTTTACTCTGAAGTTATAGTGTTTAAATTCTTCAGGTTCAATCATTAAGTTTTTCACAAAACCTATTGCATTTGAAAGTTCCTCAAGCTTGTCATCATTTATATTACTGCCATTTATATTGCGGTTCAGCTTCTTTAGTATAAACTGCTTGTTGTAATGCACTTTTTTTCCTTCAATCAGATCATAGTCTATATTATTTTTATAATAATAACGTCTGATCATTTTATAAGCAAAGCTATGAATGGTGGAAAATTTAACGCCATCTGGAATAAGTTTACCATAAGTATTATAAAATCTATCGTCCATATCTCTTGTAGCTGCCTTACTAAATGTAAGAGCAAGTACGTTTTTAGGATTTATTCCAGCCTTAAGTATCAAATATGCTATATGAGCATTTAGTACAGTGGTCTTGCCTGACCCCGGGCTGGCTAGGACCAAAACCGGTCCTTTTTTGTGAATTATGGCAGATTTTTGCTTTTGATTAAAATCTATACCGCATTCATTTTTAAGAAAGTTAAAAAAATCTATATTCATAATGGATACCTCCTAGATACCCTTTTATTATACAATCATAGCTGAATAATTCAAGTTCTTCTGTAATACAAAATATAGCA
>JACCKY010000109.1 GCA_014236755.1 Candidatus Petromonas tenebris
GAGAGAAGGATAGATGAAATTAGAAATGGTGAAACGATAGATTTATTTGAGTTTCAGTATAAAGAAGTCATCTTAGAAAAATTACCTCCACTTATTAAACAGGCAAAGATTATGAGTGAAAAATACGATGTAGTTTGTACTAATCCTCCTTATATGGGAATAAGACACATGAATCCTAGATTATATAAAAAATGCAGTACTGATTTTAAAAACTCTAAACATGATTTATTTGGAATTTTCATTGAAAAAGGAATCGAATACACAAGAATACATGGCTTTACTTCAATGATTACTCAACATTCATGGATGTTCCTTTTAAGTTTTTCTAATTTAAGAAAAAAGTTGTATCAAAATTGTAATATTTACAACATGGTACATTTGGGTCCTAGATCATTTGAAGAAATATCTGGGGAAGTAGTGCAGTCAACTAGTTTTGTATTAAAAAAGACCAAGTGTGATGAATATAATGCAAAATATATAAGGTTGGTAGATTATAATAATCCAATAAATAAAGAAAATGAATTTTATAATAAAAACAACTATTTTGTTACCAGTATAGAAACCTTTAGTAAGGTGCCTGATAATCCTGTTGTGTATTGGATTAGTGAAAAAATAAAAAATATATTTCAGTCGGGTATTTATTTAGATGACTTTGCTCAACTTAGACAAGGTATGGCTACTTCAGATAATAATAGATTTGTAAGAGGTTGGTTTGAGGTGGATTTAAATAAAATTGGATTTGGATGTTCAAACCAAGATGAAGCAACTAAATCGCGTAAAAAATGGTTTCCATATAATAAAGGAGGTACTTTTAGAAAATGGTATGGAAATAATGAATATCTGGTTAATTGGGAAAATGATGGACAAGAAATTAAAGAGTTAGCAAGAAAACTATATAAAAGTTATACTCGAACTATAAAGAATATATCTTATTACTTTAAAAAGGGAATAACGTGGTCATCTGTCACAATGAATACTTTTGGAGTAAGATGTTATGATAAAGGAATGTTATTTGACACTGGAGCAAATTCATTATTTTGTGAAGAAAAATACTACTATTTATTGGCAGGTTTTTTGAATACAAAATTAGCAGATAGTTTCTTGAAAATAATAAATCCAACTATAAATAACGGAGTTGGTTCTGTTAAGAAACTACCTGTAGTATTTGAGGATATTGATGAATATTTAGTTAGAAGTATAGAGAAATATGTTAGGGTAAATTTAGATATATCAAAAAAAGACTGGGATTCCTTTGAAACATCCTGGGATTTCAAAAAGCATCCATTACTCGAACATAAGAAAGATGCTTCTACAATAGAAGAAGCCTTCAGTAATTGGTTAGAGTTTACGGAAAAACA
>JACCKY010000046.1 GCA_014236755.1 Candidatus Petromonas tenebris
GGAAAAACAAGGGTACTTACCCACAGAATAGCCTATTTGATAGAGGAAAAGGGAATTTATCCCGGGAATATACTGGCCATAACCTTTACAAATAAGGCAGCGGCTGAAATGAAGGAAAGGGTTGAAAGTTTAATAGGTGCCTTAGCTTCAAATATGTGGATAAGCACCTTCCATTCGGCTTGTGTTAGGATACTTCGTAGAGACATAGATAAGATTGGCTATACAAAAGATTTTGTCATCTACGACACAACGGATCAGAAAACGGTTATAAAGGATTGTCTAAAGGAACTTAATTTAAGCGATGAAGCCTATCCTGTAAAATACATACAAAGCGTTATAAGTGATGCAAAGGACAAGCTTATAACGCCTGAAAAATACAGTAATATTCATTATAGTGACTTTAAGCTTAGAAAGGTATGCGATTTATATAATTTATATCAAAAAAAGCTTAAAAGCAACAATGCAATGGACTTTGATGATCTTATAATGAAAACTATAGAGCTTTTTGAAACTGCACCGGAGGTTTTAGATTTTTATCAGAAAAAGTTTCAGTACATAATGGTAGATGAGTATCAGGATACAAATAGGGCTCAATACAAACTGATAAATATGCTTTCGAAAAGACATAGAAACCTATGTGTGGTTGGCGATGATGATCAGTGTCTAATAGAGGGGAGCTATATAAGCACTAATGCGGGAAATGTCAAGATTGAAGATATAAATGAAAACCATAGATTAATCTGTGCTTCAGGACGAGGTGAGGTTCTAGAAGGTGCTATTAATAAAAAAATAAAGAAGCATTATGAGGGACCTGTAGTTAAAATTAGAACTAAAAGTGGTAGAGAAATAGTTGGTACTCCAAACCATATAGGGTTTGCAAGTCTTAATCCACAATCAGGGGTATACTATGTCTATTTAATGTATAAATCGGGGATGGGATATAGGATTGGGCAAACACAAGGAGTACGAAGCAGAAAAAACGGAGATATATCTAATGGATTAGCGGTTAGATTAAATCAAGAACATGCAGATAAGGTATGGATAATCAAGGTTTGCTTTTCAAAGGATGATGCCGCATATTACGAGCAGTTATATGCATTCAAATATGGAATTCCAACAACTGTTTTTCATAGTAATGGAAGAAAAACGGCTATTTCACAGGAGAATATAGATAAGATATTTAATGAAATTGATACGGAAAAAGCAGCGATAAAGCTTATGGATGACTTAATGTTATTTGAAGAATATCCTCACCATATTCCAAATGCGGTTATTAGAGGTCAATCTATCAGAAGGATTGTAAATATTAATGCATTTGCAGGACCAAAAACAGGTCAAGACGCTGGATGGTGTAGTCATAGAATTTCATTTAACACAACAGGAGAAGATTTGAGAAAAATGGTTAGTGAAAAATATTCTGTAAGGAATGGTAATAGAAATAAATGGAGGGTTGAGACTGAGAGAAAAGATTATGATGAAGCTCAGAGGTTAGCTAAGGAACTTGCTCAGTTTGAAGATAGTATCGAAATCTTGAAAAGAGCTAGACTGATAAAAGAAAAAAGCTATAACTACATCCCACTATCTCATATAAAACCTAGTATGAGTATAGCAATTTTAGAGAATGGCAAAATAGTTGAAGATATTGTAGAAGATGTAACTATTGAAGAGTATATAGGAAATGTATATGACTTATCTGTCCCACATTTTAGAAATTACATATGTAATGGAATTGTAGTTCACAACTCCATATACGGCTGGAGAGGGGCAGATATAAGAAATATACTTGACTTTGAAAAGGATTTTCCCGATACTACGGTTATAAAACTAGAGCAGAATTATCGTTCTACAAAAACTATACTCGAAGCAGCAAATAGAGTTATAAAGAAAAATATTGAAAGAAAAAGTAAAAGGCTCTGGACTTCAAATGGAGAAGGTAAAAAGATAAGATATTTCAAAGGGCAGACGGAACGGGATGAAGCAGGATTTATCGCCGGTGAGATACTGCATAAAATGGAAAGAGATGATAGACCTTACAGTGATTTTGCCGTACTGTATAGAACCAATGCCCAGTCCCGTGTAATAGAGGACGCGTTTATGAAAAATAACATCCCATACAAAATAGTTGGAGGACTTAAGTTCTACGATAGAAAAGAGATAAAGGATATATTAGCTTATCTTAGAATAATTCTAAATCCTTTGGATGATGTAAGTCTTTTAAGGATAATAAATACACCAAAAAGGGGAATCGGAAATAGAACCCTAGAAAAACTGGGAGAGGTGGCAAATGCAAGGGGAGAAAAGCTGTTTAGCGTTCTCTTGGATGCCCATGAATCAGGAGCCTTTTCAAAGAGAGTTTTGGCAGGAATTGATTCTTTTCTGAGTGTAGTGACAAAGTATATACAAAATAGGGACCAATATACGGTTACTGAAATAATTAAAAACGTATTAGATGAAACAGGCTATATAAAGGAACTTGAGAAAGAAAACACCATAGAATCCAGAACTAGAATAGAAAATCTTCAAGAGTTCATCTCTGTTGCTATGGAATTTGAAATGAATTCAGAGACCAAATCCTTAGAGGAATTTTTAGCGGAAATATCACTGACATCTGATATAGATAATCTGGAAGAGGACCAGGATTCTGTTGTATTGATGACCCTTCATAGTGCCAAGGGTCTTGAGTTTCCGGTAGTATTTTTAGCAGGAATGGAAGATGGAATATTCCCTGGTTCAAGAGCACTAATGGACGATAATGATCTGGAGGAAGAGCGAAGACTATGCTATGTAGGTATAACAAGAGCTAAGGAAGAGTTGTACCTCACCCATGCCTTTATGAGAACTTTATATGGTAGAACTAACATGAATCCGGTTTCCAGATTTATAGATGAAATACCAGCAGAATTAATAGAGGACAAGAGTAAAAGCATGAAAAAAGGAATCGGAAAACACAGCATTGGAAACAATTTAAATAAACATGTAGGATTTAAGGAAAGAAAGATTGTAAATGATGTAGAGGCTTCTGAAATAAGACCGGGAACTAAGGTAGAGCATAAAATGTTTGGAAATGGAACGGTTATATCTGTAAAAGGTTCCGGTGAAAATGCAGAACTTACCATAGCTTTTGATAAAAAGGGAGTAAAAAAACTTATGCTGGGATACTCACCTATTAAGATAATATAGATAACAAAGTTCAAGGTTAAATTTATTAGGATTTTGAGAATCCTTCTGGTTCATGTGAAGATTTACCATCTTTAAATAAAAGAAGACAGAAGTAGCAACAAATGTTTTAAAATCACTCAGAAGGAAACCTCAAAATCCCTAGAGTAATATAAATTGAATCTTAGAGTTGTCTATCTATACAATAGATTTAAAATACAGGGAACAGGTAACGGGGATTAAAAGTTAAGAGTTTAGAGTTAAAAGATTTAAAAACGGGTTACGACTGGTAACAGGTAACTGAGTAGCGGAAATCGATTGACTCGAATTTACTAAGAACTAATGACTAAGAACTAAGGACAAATTATTATGCTACCAACTACGAACTAACAAATGTGTCACCAGACGCCTTTGTTCAGAAAGGAGTTTATCTAATGGATAAAAATAAAGCCATTGAACGAATAAAAGAATTAAGAGATGAAATAAACTATCATAATTATAGATACTACATATTAGATAACCCAGAAATAAGTGACTATGAGTATGATATGATGATGAAGGAGCTTATGGATTTAGAAAACAAGTATCCGGAGCTTATAACTCCGGACTCTCCTACTCAAAGAGTCGGCGGAGAACCTTTGTCGAAGTTTGAACAGGTAACTCATACTGTTCCTCTTTTGAGTCTCAGTAATTCTTATAATGAAGGTGAGCTTTTGGATTTTGATAGAAGGGTAAGAAAGGAAATAAGAGACGAGGTAGAATACGTAGTAGAATTCAAAATAGATGGACTGTCCGTTGCTCTAAAATATGAAAAGGGTAAATTTGTTAGAGGAGCCACAAGGGGAGACGGCGTGGTAGGAGAGGATATAACAAAAAATCTTCGCACAATAAAAACAATTCCCCTTTCTCTAAGGGAAGAAGTAGATATAGAAGTTAGAGGGGAAGCATATATACCAAAGAAAAAGTTTGTTCAGCTTAATGAAAGACAGGAGGAAAATGGACAACCTGTATTTGCAAATCCCAGAAATGCTGCGGCAGGCTCTTTAAGGCAGTTGGATCCTAAGGTAACGGCATCAAGACCTCTGGATATATTTGTATTTAGTATATTGATGGTTGAAGGCAAAGAATTGCGAAAGCATTCTGAAGCATTAGATTATATGAAAAAAATAGGATTTAAAACCTCACAGTATGAAGTGTGTAAAGATATTTACGAAGTAATAAAGCTATGTGAAAAATGGGAAGAAAAAAGACATGATCTTCCTTTTGAAATTGATGGACTTGTAGTAAAAGTAAATGATTTAACTCAACGTG
The DNA here is from genome assembly GCA_014236755.1 of Candidatus Petromonas tenebris. Classification (GTDB taxonomy): domain Bacteria; phylum Bacillota; class Clostridia; order Peptostreptococcales; family Caminicellaceae; genus Petromonas; species Petromonas tenebris. Next base: position 4,468 of record JACCKY010000046.1, read on the forward strand.
AAACTTTGGGAACAAGAGCTAAAAGTCCAAGGTGGGCAATAGCCTATAAATTTCCCGCTGAAGAAAAGGAAACAACTATAAAAGACATCATAGTCCAGGTTGGAAGGACGGGAGCTATAACACCCACTGCAATACTTGAGCCCATAAAGGTGGCCGGGTCTGTAGTCAGCAGAGCAACTTTGCATAATCAAGATTTCATTAATGAAAAGGATATAAGGATAGGGGATAAAGTTATAATTCATAAAGCGGGAGATATAATTCCCGAAGTAGTAAGAGTACTTAAAGAAAAGCGTACAGGTAAAGAGAAAAAGTTTATCCTTCCGGACAGGTGTCCTGAGTGCCATGAACCTACTGTAAGACTGGAAGGAGAAGTGGCTTTAAGGTGTATAAACATGGCTTGTCCTGCTCAGCTTAGGAGAGGAATAATACACTTTGTATCCAGAAATGCCATGAATATCGATGGTCTTGGAGAGGCAATAGTAAAAATGCTTTTAGAGAAAGGATTTATAAAGGATCCGGGAGACTTATATTACCTTAAGGATAAACGTGAAGACCTTGTTAAAATTGAAAGAATGGGCAAAAAATCTGTTCAAAATCTTCTGGACGCCATAGAGAGGTCAAAGGAAAATGATTTAGAAAGATTGATAAACGCTTTGGGAATAAAGCTAGTAGGCTCAAAGGCAGCATCTTTGCTTGCAGAAAAGTTTGAGAGTCTGGACAGACTCATGGCTGCAAGTCAGGAGGAACTTACTGCTATAGACGAAATAGGCCCTAAAATGGCTGAAAGCATTGTAGCCTTCTTCAAAGATGAAAAGAACAGAAAAGTTATTGATAAGCTTAAAAGTGCTGGGGTCAATATGAAAAATAAAAAAGAGTCCTTTGCAGATGTAGAGCAAAAACTTGAAGGTAAAACCTTTGTACTTACAGGAACATTGGGCAATTATACAAGAAATGAAGCAAAAGAAATTATTGAAAGGTTAGGTGGAAAGGTTACAGGCAATGTTAGCAAAAAAACGAACTTTGTGTTAGCTGGGGAAAATCCCGGATCAAAACTCAGTAAAGCAGAAAAGCTTGGGATTAAAGTAATAGATGAAGATGAATTTCAAAGATTGATTAAGTAAAACGCAATTGAAAAAGCGTCATCAGACGCTTTTGTTTTTTTGGAAAAAGTACATGCATAAAATATAACTAAATATGTAAAACATGTAATAAAATTATCAAATTAAAATTGAGGATCTACACGCTCAAATCAAGTAATATTAAGATCTATAGAAGTTATTACAAAGATTTAAAAATGTAAATAAGGAGAACGTATTGAATCTTTAAACAATTTTCGATATCATGAGAATACAATAAAATTGCACATGAAAACTTTTATATAAATTTTTCAGAACAATCATAATAATGAAATTCAGAAAGCTTTTCTTGAATTACCATGTCTGGGTAAAGAATTTTTTCTCTTATATTAAATTTACCTTGCAAAGTATGATGCATTTCAGGGCTCATTTCAGTAGTCTGTACTTTTCGATAATACAGTTATAAAGATTTAGGAATAATGAACTAATGGTACTTAAATGCCATTTTGAAATTTATATATCTATACCTTGAGGGAGGTGTGTTTCTAAAAATATTAAGATTTGAGTTCTTATAAATTTTTTTGAAAATTTTATGTTTTACCAGATTGAAAGGAGTGTTAAAGATTGGGTAGATTTCTGGCGAATAGAATTATTTCAATGTTAATTACTTTATTTTTAGTTATAACTATAACTTTTTTCCTAATGCATGCAATACCAGGTGGACCATTTACTAGAGAGAAACCATTGCCACCGAAGGTTATAGAGGCTTTAGAGGCTAAGTATAAGCTGGATCAACCTCTCTGGAAACAGTATGTCGATTATTTAAAGGGAGTAGTCACTTTTGATCTAGGGCCTTCATTCCAAAGAGTAGGTGTTACTGTTAACGAATTGATTGCCAAGGGATTCCCTGTATCGGCTAAAATTGGTGGAGGGTCCATATTATTGGTGCTTCTCGTAGGTATACCTTTAGGTGTTATCTCGGCACTTAAACAAAACAAATGGCAGGACCAGGTGGTTATGGTCTTAGCTACATTGGGAGTTACAATACCGAGTTTCGTTATGGCAACTTTAATCATTTATATATTCAGTTCTAAATTAGGATGGCTTCCATCTCACGGGTTGACAAGCTGGAAGCATATGATAGGCCCAATGATAGCGTTAGGTGGCTTTTCACTATCCTTTGTTGCTAGACTTACCCGCTCAAGTATGCTTGAAGTACTGCAGCAGGATTATATAAGAACTGCCAGAGCTAAAGGACTTTCTGAATTTGTGGTAGTTGGAAAACATGCTTTAAAAAATGCACTTATTCCCGTTGTATCATATATAGGACCTACGATTGCAGCTATTTTAACCGGTTCCTTTGTAGTTGAAAAGATATTTGCAATACCGGGACTTGGAAAGCACTTTGTTGAGAGTGTTGGTAACAGAGATTATACAGTACTTATGGGTGTAACAATATTCTATGCTGCATTTTTGGTACTCATGATACTGATCGTAGATATTTTATACGGATTTATTGACCCAAGAATTAAAGTTGGTGACTAGGCTGTAGAAGGAGGTTAAAGTAATGGCAGAAAATAAGAGCATCCCAAAGACGATGTGGGAGCCTATTGCCCATGAAGAAAGAAATAAGGAAAAAATTTCTCGTCCAAGCGTTACCTATTGGCAGGATGCCTGGAGGAGATTAAAGCAAAATAAATTGTCAATGCTTGGTCTTATTATGATAGCTATACTGTTTACACTTGCAATTTTTGGACCGATGATTGCAAATCATACCTATTCAGATCAAGACTTGAATCTTACAAATATACCACCGAGGTTTGAAATTTATAAAATAGATAAAGATACCTTTGTACATGTTCGTAGAGACTATACCCTTATACAGGTGAGCGAAGATGGAGAAATTTTAGGAAAAGTTGAGGAAACAGAGGATAATATATTCCAGAGATATAGGGCCTATAAAATTGAAGGTAAAGATATAAAGCTGGATTATAGTCTTGCAGCTAAAAATAAAGATAAACCAAATGCCAAAAAGTTTATGTTGTTAAGTGATGGTGAGGAACTAATACCCTACAAAAAAGTCTTTAATAAAACCTATTGGTTTGGAACAGATGCTCTTGGTAGAGATTTATTTATAAGAGTTTTATACGGTGCTAGAATTTCTCTCACGGTTGCCATTGTTGCCGCCTTGGTTAACTTTTTTATAGGAGTTTTATACGGAGGAATATCGGGATACATGGGTGGTAAAGTGGATAATGTAATGATGCGTATAGTTGATATTGTTAGTACCGTACCACTAATGCTTTACGTAATTATGCTTATGGTTGTAATGGGTGCCGGTCTTAAAACTATAATTATTGCATTAGGTCTAACTTATTGGGTACGTATGGCACGTATAGTTAGGGGACAGGTACTGAGTTTAAAAGAGCAGGAATATGTTTTAGCTGCTAAGACATTGGGTGCAAGTACGTGGAGAATACTTATCAGACACTTGATTCCAAATGCAATGGGGCCAATAATAGTTGCCCTTACGATGCAGATACCTAGTGCCATATTTACCGAATCCTTCTTAAGCTTTATAGGACTTGGTGTTTCAGCACCAATGGCTTCATGGGGTACACTGGCCTCAGACGCATTGGGAGGACTTCGTACCTATGCATATCAGTTGTTCTTTCCGTCAATAGCCATATGTATAACTATGCTTGCATTTAACTTCTTAGGTGACGGTTTAAGAGACGCACTAGACCCACGTTTACGTAAATAGGAAAGAGGTGAATTGACTTGGCTGAGAAATTATTAGATGTAAAAAATCTTAAAACTTCATTCTATACCCATGTTGGAGAAGTTCAAGCGGTTCGTGGAGTGAGTTTTAGTTTAAATAAAGGTGAGGCTTTAGGTATAGTTGGTGAATCGGGTAGTGGAAAAAGTGTTACTTCCATGTCTATAATGAAGCTTTTACAATTTCCGGGAAAGATAAAAGATGGTGAGATACTGTTTAAAGGTGAAGATTTAGTAAAAAAATCTGAAAAGCACATGATGTCTATACGTGGTAATGAAATAGCCATGATTTTTCAGGATCCGATGACATCACTTAATCCTGTTTATACTGTTGGGGACCAAATCATGGAAGCTATCATAAGGCATCAAGGGCTAAGTAAACAGAAAGCAAAGAAAAAGGCAATAGAGATGTTGAAGCTTGTTGGAATACCATCTCCTGAAAAACGTGTTGACAACTATCCCCATGAATTTAGTGGTGGTATGAGACAAAGAGCTATGATAGCAATTGCTCTTTCGTGTCAGCCGGATTTGCTTATAGCTGACGAGCCTACTACAGCCCTTGACGTTACAATACAGGCTCAGATACTTGAGCTTATGAAAGACTTAAAGGAAAAAATAAATACTTCCATCATTCTTATTACTCACGATCTAGGTGTTGTTGCCGATGTATGTTCAAGAATAATAGTAATGTACGGCGGATTGGTAATGGAGGAAGGTACTGCTGAGGAGATATTCTATGATCCTAAGCATCCTTATACTATGGGGCTTTTAAAGTCAATTCCTAGACTCGATTTAGGACAGAAAAAGCGACTTGTTCCAATAGAAGGTTCACCACCGGACCTATTAAAACCCCCAAAAGGATGTCCTTTTGCAGCAAGATGTCCTTATGCAATGAGGATATGTGTTGAAGAAAGACCACCTTATTTCTATGTAAACGAAGGACATAGATCAATGTGCTGGCTTCTGCATGAAGATGCCCCGGATGTTAAGGTGGAAACTGGTGTTAAAAGGGGGATAGCATAATGAACAAAGTAAATAACAATGTATTATTAGAAGTAAAAAACCTTAAAAAATATTTCCCCGTTCGAAAAGGATTTTTTGGTGGAGAAACTCAATATGTTAAAGCTGTTGACGATATAACTTTTCATATAAATAAAGGTGAGACCTTCGGGCTTGTTGGAGAATCAGGCTGTGGAAAATCTACAACGGGTAGAACTATAATCAGACTTTACGATGTAACAGATGGGGAAGTCATATTTGATGGTGCAGAGCTTGGAAAAATGAGGGAATCAGAGCTAAAACCCTTTAGAAAAAGAATTCAAATGATTTTTCAGGACCCTTATGCATCTCTAAATACTCGTATGACAGTTGGGGATATTATAGGAGAACCTATAGATATTCACAATCTTGCCACCGGTAAGAAAAGACAGGAAATAATATATGACCTGCTTGAAAGAGTTGGACTAAATAAAGAACATGCAAATAGATATCCCCATGAATTCAGTGGAGGGCAAAGACAGCGTATAGGTATTGCTAGGGCATTGGCTGTGGAACCGGATTTTATAATCTGTGATGAACCGATTTCAGCTCTAGACGTGTCAATTCAGGCACAGGTTGTAAATATGCTTGAAGATTTACAAAAAGAAATGGGACTGACTTATCTATTTATTGCCCATGACCTTTCAATGGTTAAGCATATTTCCGATAGAATTGGAGTAATGTATCTAGGTAAAATGGCAGAGATTGCCACAAGTGATGAACTCTATACAAAACCGCTGCATCCATATACTCAGGCCCTACTTTCTGCCATACCGATTCCGGACCCTGAGGTTACAAGGGCTAAGCAGAGGGAAGTACTTGAGGGGGATGTTCCAAGTCCGCTTAATCCTCCATCAGGCTGCAGATTTAGAACTAGATGTAAATATGCCATGGCAAAGTGTGCAGAAGTCGAGCCTAAACTTAAGGATGTAGGCGGAGGACATATGGTTGCGTGTCACTTGATGGATAAGTAGTAGACATGATAGGAACATAGTAACCCGTGTTCCTATCAGATACATATATATTATTTAAATTTGTGTTAAATATATTTTGAGTTTCAAGAAGGAATTTTTAAATTCGTGTAGAATTATCATAGTGAAAATTTATTTATATATATAAAAAAATTTTAATTTTTACATTATGAGAATAATAAAACTTAAATAAGAATATACGTGTTTTATTTTTTATATTCAATTGTCTGATTATTTACTAATTTTAAGATGATTCAATATAAATATTATATTTTGTTAATAATAATTTGTGATTTTAAGCGGCATCCAAGCTAATACCTATAGCCGCTTAAATATAAATAAAAAAATTAGGAGGGGTTTACATTGTTTAAAAGAAGTTTTGCATTATTGCTAGTATTAGGTGCATTTGCCGGCTGTGCTAACCAAACAGAACCAGCACCGGCAGAGGATCAGGAGCAGCCTAAGGATCAGGCTGAAGAACCAGCACCGGCTGAAGATAAAGAAATGGTGTTGCGTTGGAACTTAGGGTCAGATCCTAAGACTATCGACCCACAATTAAACAGTGCATCTGATGGTGGGCACATAATCAACAATACTTTTGAAGGTCTTATGAGAGAAGTAAATGGTAAGCTTCAGCCTGCTATGGCTGAGAGCTACGAGGTATCAGATGATGGGCTTACCTATACATTTAAATTAAGAGATGCTAAGTGGTCTGATGGTAAGCCTGTTACAGCCCATGATTTTGAATATGCATGGAAGAGAGCATTGAATCCTGAAACTGGATCCGAATATGCTTTCCAGATGTTCTACATTAAGGGTGGTCAAGAATACTTTGAAGGCAAAGGTAAAGTAGAAGATGTTGCTGTTAAAGCATTAGATGACAAAACTTTAGAGGTAACGTTAAACGCACCTACACCTTATTTCCTTAACTTAACTTCTTTCTATACTTACATGCCAGCAAGAAAAGATGTAGTTGAAAAGGACCCAGAGGGATGGGCTAAGAATCCTGAGTTAGCAGTATCAAATGGTCCTTTCAAACTAGCTGAATATTCAACAGGTGACAAGATAGTATTAGTTAAGAATGAAAACTATTGGAATGTTGATGCGGTTAAACTAGATAAAATCGTAGCTTCTATGATAGTAGACCAGTCAACTCAGTTAACTGCCTATGAATCTGGTGAATTAGATGCTATAGATGAAGTACCGACTCAGGAAATACCTAGATTGTTGGCAGAAGAGCCTACATTCCAGATATTACCATTACTTGGTACTTACTACTACATCTTTAATGTTGACAAGGAGCCAACTAATGATGTAAGAGTAAGAAAGGCCCTTGCATTAGCTATTGATAGAAAGGCCATTACTGAGCAGGTAACTAAGAGAGGAGAGACGCCTGCTACAGGATACGTTCCTCCAACATTAAAACTTTCTAACGGTAAGGAATTCAGAGAAGTTGCAGGAGACTATGGCATAGATCCAAATAAAGCACAGGTAGAAGAGGCTAGGAAGTTATTAGCTGAAGCAGGATATCCAAATGGTGAAGGATTCCCAACACTTGAGCTTGTTTACAATACTTCTGAAAACCATAAAGCTATAGCTGAGGCTATCCAGGAAATGTGGAAACAAAATCTTGGAATCAACGTTACACTTACTAACCAAGAGTGGGCTGTATTCCAGGATACTAGACATCAGGGTAACTTCTCAATAGCAAGAGCAGGCTGGTTAGCTGACTATGCTGACCCAATGACATTCCTTGATATGTGGACTTCATATTCAGGAAACAATGACGCTCAGTGGAGATGGCAAAAGTACGGAAATGATACTAAGCTTAATCCATCAAACAAGAGATTTGAAGAGCTAATAGAGAAAGCTAAAACAGTTACAGGTGAGGAGAGAGATAGTGCATTGCTTGAAGCAGAAAAAATAATGATGGATGAAATGATAGTAATGCCAATCTACTACTACACTGATCCAACATTAGTTAAAGAATATGTTAAAGATTGGGAAAAGACTCCACTTGGTCACTGGTACTTCGGTAACGCTTATATTGAAAAGTAAAAGATTAAAACATTAAAAAGGAGCCCTTACTCTAATGGGTTCCTTTTTGTAACCATTCCTTTCTTCGTGCATATGATAATTATTACCACATGTGCGAAGGGGGATTTTTTATGATTCAAATAACAATGCTTCATTGGACATACGTAATAATGACATTGGTAATATTGGTGACTATGATTTTACGAAGGGATACCATTATTCCCTGTATTTTAGGTATATTTATCATAGGACTTTTAGCTAAGAAAAACATTGTAGGAGCAACAAAAGGAGTTTTTGATTCATTTATAGTTGCAGGTGGCGAACTATTAGAAATAATAATTGTAATATCATGTATCGTTGCGATGTCTAAGCTTTTAGAGGAAATAGGGGCCAACAGCCTTATGGTTAAACCCTTTGCTAAATTTATTAAAACACCGGATATAGCATTTTGGTTTATAGGTATCGTAATGCTTATCGTATCTTGGTTTTTTTGGCCTTCACCGGCTACGGCGTTAGTAGGTGCAGTTTTATTGCCAGTAGCCCTAAAAGTAGGCCTTCCAGCAATAGGAGTTGCCATGGCAATAAATCTATTTGGACATGGATTAGCGCTATCTACCGACTACGTAATACAGGGGGCTCCAACTATAACATCAAGTGCAGCAGGAGTACCTGTAGAAGCAGTTATGGCAAAGGGAACTCCTTTATTCTTTACAATGGGAATTGTAACAATAATAACTGCCTATATAATGCTTAAAAGAGATATGAAAAAAGGAGATATAAAGGAACGACAAATTTTTTATAATGACCATGATAACAACCAAAACGAAATGAGTAAAACAGCTAGAATTGCCGCAATTATTGTTCCAGTGGGATTTATACTGGATATTATCGCGATGTTTATATTCCAATTAAGAGGTGGGGATGCAACGGCATTAATTGGAGGTACAGCAGTTATACTTACAATAATTATCAGTATATTTGAATATAGAAAGTATGCTCTAGATAAAATCACGCAATTTATCAAAGAGGGCTTTATGTTTGGGATGGAGATTTTTGGTCCGATAATTCCTATAGCGGCATTCTTTTACCTAGGCGAGATTTCACCTATTGAAGCAGTTTTTGGTAAAGGCGTACTTCCAGGGGGGTCACAAGGAATACTATCAGATATGGGGAGTGCCCTTGCAGGAATAGCCCATATGAGTCGACCAATAGTTGCAACTATGGAAGTGACCGTAGGCGCCATTACGGGACTTGACGGTTCTGGATTTTCAGGCATGTCTCTTTCCGGGTCACTGGCTAAGGTATTTGGTACGGCGGTACAGGGGAGTATTCCTGTTCTTGCAGCCCTTGGGCAGATAGGTGCTATATGGGTTGGCGGCGGAACTATAGTGCCATGGGGATTGATACCGGCTGCGGCTATCTGTGGAGTACAACCTATGGATTTAGCCAGAAAGAACTTTATACCAGTAGTTATAGGATTAGTTGTAACGACTATTGTAGCAATATTCCTAATATAGAAACGCAAAATAATAATTAATCATAACATTTAAGATAGCTTGTCTTAGCTAAATTCGTTATAATTGTAAAATTGCTTTTTATTATTTTTCTTGGGTCTAAAGTAAATACATTCTGGATTATATATATTTGAAGGTGCAGAAACATGGGTTAAAGTACACTTTCCATTTTCACAAAAAATACAGTCTTGAATTGTACAGTTAATATTAAACATCTGTATACACCTCCTCTGATTAGTATCTCACCGTAGAGAGAAAATAACTATTTTATTTAATGCATATTTTTGTAAATAAAATAGAAACTAATCATGAGGTGGTTTTCTTATGCTTTTTCCAGACTATACAGAAACTAAAACAGTTTATCATATTATTAGTATTATAGATTTAGATAAAACGTTAAAATATGGAATAAAGTTTAACGATAAAAAGACCTATAAAAGCAAGTATTACGAATTCCATGATTTTATCGATAAACATAAAAGTGAAAACATTCCCCCGTGGGTTATTCGCAAAAAAGCTATTTTTGGAAGTCTGAATTTTTCCAAGGATCATAGCTTTCATTCCCATACTGCGATTCTGGGAATAAAGGTAGATCCCGACAGATGTTGGATAGCCAATGAAAATCTTGCAAATCATATATATGAGCCTTTTATACTACAGGATGTAGAAGGATATAAAAAATGTAGGGATTATTTGCAAAGTAAAGGTAAAGAGATTCTAAAAAAATATTGGCAGACTTCCCTTTCTTTTAAAGAAAATATGGAAAAAAGATACGACATGACGGAAGGCTACGACTCTGAAGTATTAATTTTGCATGATATTAAACCAAAGGATATAGATATACTTTATATAATATCAGACCATAGCATGCTGACAGAGGATCAGTGGAGAAAGCATTTTTGTAAAATTTAATTTAAAGCTAAATCAAGCATGGCATTGCAAGCAAATAATGCATATTCTGAGTAAAACTTTTTAGTGTTCAAGCTTATTTCAGTACTTTTCTGATTAACTTTAAAACCGCTTAACATTATATATGGATGTTCATCGTAGATAAAATCAGTAACATTATATAAATTTTCATTAGAATTTCCAAACATATTATTGAGCATATAATGAGGCATAATTTGTAGTCCTGTAGCGTTTACAGATGAATTAAAGAAAGAAGTTAATTTATTTTGGAGCTTCTCTTCTGATGCTTTTTCGGGTAATACTTTTATAAGCTTGTTTAATGCTTGTAATATATGAGCAATACTCTTTGAAGTATACTTTATACTTCTCGTTTTGTGTATTTTGAACAGGCCTAGACTGTCATCCCATGCGATATCCAATTTGTCATATATTTTACGGGAGGTTTCTAAAAAGTGATTAAAATTTGTGTAAAGGTAGCCGTCAATTAAACCTTCTAAACACTTGAATCTTAAATCAAATTTATTCCACAGTACATATCCATTTCTAATTTCTCTTGAATACAATTCGTCACATAGACTCAATACAAAATCCATATATTTTTTATCCTTGTCGATAATATCCAGAGTATTGATTAATGAGGTTATAATACTAGACAACTCATGTGTATCCGATTCTAAAATATCATATTCTTTAGATTTTAAAAGCTTTAGTAAGTAAAGTACACTATCCCTAAAAAGGGGGGCGCTTTCATAGTTGAAAAAACCAGAAAATTTATCATCTTTCAATAGATTATCCATAATATATAGAACTGGTCCTCCAGACTAAACATTTCATTTAATTCCTCCAGGTGAAAATCATAATCATCGGCGGACTTATTAACCTTTTTAACAAAAAAACCTTCAGAATTTCTTAAGTGGTTGCTGCAGAAAAAAGATTGCTTAACAGCCAAGTGGGCAAAAATCATAGCTAATAATTTTTCGGAATGTGATGGATTTAAATTTCTTTGTAATATGCTATTTTTATAAAGATATTTTGCTAAGCCAATCTCATTTAATATAAGTAAAGCCTGAGCTTTAGGCTGAACCATTTTCTCAAAACCTCCGCCGGTTAAATCAATTTTCATATCTATATTTTCTTCGGTAGAGTTGTAGTATAAAAAAGTTGGCGAAGTAATTGAATATACAGCTAAAATTGGCTTTAGTCTATGGATAAAGTCAAATTTTTCATTAGTATTATTTTGGATTGTAAATTGCTTTAAAAGGCATTCAAAGCATTTGTCGGAGGAACTATATTTTATGCCAGGTTGTGAAATCAGGGATATAGATAACATATTGGTAAAGGAGTATACTAATGCTTGTATACGGATATTTTCCTGTGGAAGGTCCAAGTTTTTTAAATTTTCCTTGGAATCCATATAATCACCACCTATTGATTTTGTTCTTTAGGATTAATATATATATATTTCTAAATATCACCTATATTCTAAAGAAATGCATTCATTTTAAAGAAAAAGTGATATATAATGATATATGAGTGAAAGCTGGGAAACAGCAAAGGAGTTGAATACCATGAAGGTTGGAAAATTAGATTCAGAGCTTTTACAGAAAATAGTATTTAATAATATAAAATTACATAGAAGTGAAGTTATGGTTAGACCGGGAATTGGAGAGGATTGTACAATAGTTGATTATGGAAAGTATGCTCTTGTAATGTCAACGGACCCCATAACGGGAGCTGCCAGCGAAGTGGGAAAGCTTGCAGTACATATTAATTGTAATGATATAGCGTCAAATGGCGTCGAACCTCTAGGCCTTATGATGACAATACTTGCACCAGAAGGCACTACTGAAGTGGAAATAGAAAATATCATGAAACAGGCGGCAGAAGAAGCTGCAAAGCTAAATGTAGAGATAATAGGGGGGCATACGGAAATAACCGCAGCTGTTAATAAAATAATCATATCTGCCACTGCTATTGGAAGAGAACTAAAGGATAAAATAATAAAGACTAGTGGTGCTAAGCTTGGAGATAAAATCATAATGACTAAAACTGCAGGATTAGAGGGGACTGGCATAATAGCCTATGATTTGGAGGAAAAACTGGTTACGAGATTTTCCCGGGAAATAATTGAAAGAGCTAAAAAGATGGTCGACAACATTAGCGTTGTAAAAGAGGGGATTATTGGCGGTAAATTTGGTGCTAGTAGCATGCATGATGTGACAGAGGGTGGAGTGTTAGGTGCAATCTGGGAAGTTTGTGAAGCTTCTAAGTTAGGATGTAACATATATAAAGACCAAATTGCAGTGGCTAAAGAAACCGCTGAGATATGTGACTTTTTAAATATTGACCCTTTAAAACTCATTTCCAGCGGAACTATGCTTATGACCGTGAGTACAGAAAAAAAGGAAATGCTTCTAAAAGAGTTAAGAGAAAATGGTATACAAGCAACTGTCATAGGAGAAATAACGAAAAAGGGCAGATATTTAATTGAAAATAATAAAAAAATAGAAATAATGCCTCCAGAAAGTGACGAATTGTATAAAGTTATATAGGAACAGGCGGCATAAAGTTAAGAGTTAAAAGTTAAAAGATTTAAAAACGGGTGACAGGTTACAGGGAACGAGTTACAGGTGACTGTAATGACCCAAAAGATCAACCCTAACCGAGTAGCGAAAAACGATTGTCTTGTTGCATAGGAATTCAAACATTTTTTGAAAAAAATTGCAGGTATAAAGCAAAGTAAATTCAAGCGATGCAAGAAATTACAAACTTTTACCAGTTAAATATTAAAAAGGCTAACAGCTAACCAAGAGCTAAGAACTAATTAGGGCTACCAACTACGAACTACTAACTACGAACTAAGAAAAGCGTCGTCAGACGCTTTTTTTTATTACAGTATAATTACAAATAGATTACATTAGTTGACATAATGTTACATAAAATGATATAAATTTAATTAGGATGCAGATTTTGTATTTTGAATTCTTTAAATGATTTTTATAATTTTACATACTACATGGGGGCGTTATTTTTATGAAAAGATACATATCATTCTTTTTAGCATTTATAATATTGATTTCTACGCCATTTAATTCCTTTGCGGCCAAGAAGAAGTTTGAAAGGGAAACTATTAATATTACAGATGGAATTTCTGGAAAAGAATATACTGTTAAGGTTGTACATTTAATTATGGGTGGAGACGATGTTATTTCAGACGTCCCCGGAATGTTATTTGAAAGTAGGACTTTGGTTCCGGTAAGATTTATCAGTGAAAATCTGGGAGCGCAAGTTAGCTGGGATCAAGATGAGAGAAAGGCTACAATTAAGACAGATGAAAAGGAAATCATCTTAAAGATTGATAGCCCCAAGGTTTTGGTAAATGGAGAGGAATACACCTTGCCTGATGGTGTTCCTGCAAAGCTGATAGGGTATGAAGATAATTTCAGAACAATGGTGCCTCTAAGATTTGTTTCAGAACAGCTTGGGATGGAAGTAGGCTGGATTGCTGAGACCATGACGGCTACAATAGATAAACCAATGCAGTATGTAAAAAATATTCAATATGATGGGACAAAAAAGTTTCCGGAAATAATACTAAGCACTACTGGAGAAGTGGAAATTTCATCCTTCTTCCTGGAAGGAAGTGAAGTTGGGGGAGAGGATAGAATAGTTATTGACCTTCCCAATACAAAGCTTGACATTCAAGATGAGTCGATTGTTGACTCTAATGGTTTAGTACATATTGATGTATTAGAAGATGATATTAAGGCTATAAGGGCTTCACAATTTGAAATAGATCCCTACAAGACTAGAGTAGTAATAGATATGGAAAAGAGAAAGGGATATGAAACTTTTTATGATGAAGAAAAAAATGAACTAAGAATCAAATTCATAAACTCGGTAAAAGATATAAAAATAGATAAGATGTATGATGTAGATACGGTTGCAATTAAGACTGCGGAAGAGCCTATTTATAATATAATGTTTTTAAAGGGAAAGATAGTTGTAGATATACTTAATAGTTTAATGAAATATGAAGGCGATCCCATAGAGGTAAACAGAGGTGGAATAAAGGGAGTTCGTTTTTCCCAGTTTAACCCTGATAAAAATTATGAACCTGATGATGTGATTTCAAGAGTAGTAGTTGATATAGAAGAAGGTGTGACTGCGGAGGATATATATATTGAGCACATAGATAATGAACTGTTTGTCTATGTTGCAGGTAATCCTCTAGATGGTTTGGATTACTTTAAAGAAGATATAAATATTGCAAACTTGACGATAAGTACTAATGAAGAAACTAAATATATTAAAAGATATGACGAGGATGATAGGGAGCTAATTCTTAAGATACCAAAAGAGAAAATAGATCTAGATACATTGGATGTAGATATAGATGATAACATTATAGAAAATATAAAAGTTGATGATAAGAAAAGTAACAAATACTACTACATAAATATTAAACTTGTAGAGGGAACAAAGATTGTAGATAAATCAAAAGGTGAGGTTACAAATGAAATTGCACTGAGGTTTATTAATGACAAACTCATAGAGTCAGAATATAAGGATAAGCTTATAGTGATTGATGCAGGTCATGGAGGTAAAGATCCGGGTGCAATCAGTCCAAATTTGAATATTAAAGAAAAGGATGTAGTTTTAGAGGTATCACTTAAACTTAAAAAGCTATTAGAAAAGGCAGGATTTAAAGTTTATTTAACTAGAGAGGATGATAGCTATATAGGTCTGTACGATAGGACAACTATAGCCAATGAGCTTGGTGCCGACGCTTTTGTAAGTATACATGTAAACGCCCATCCAAGAAGTGATGTGGACGGAGTTCAGGTTCTATACTATCCTGATGGCCAAGAAAGAGATAATAAGACCTTTGCAGCCATAATGAGAGATGCGCTCTGCGAAGGACTGGGAGCTCGCAATAGGGGTATTATAGAGAGACCTAGACTGGTAGTAACCAGGGAAACTAAAATGCCTGCAGTGCTTCTAGAACTAGGATTCCTGACAAATTCGAGGGAAGAAAAATTATTAAGTACCAGTGAATATAGGACAAAAGCTGCAGAGGCGTCATATAAGGGGATAATTGAATACTTTAACAATGTGCTGATGAAATAAACCGGGAAATATTCCCGGTTTGTTGTTTTATTGCAATTAAAGTAGTTTACATATATTGGATAGAATCGTATAATTGTTATTAATAGAGGTTTTTTTAAAAATAGGGAGGTATTTTGATGATTTTTGGTTATCTTTTTATTTTCTTTGCCAGGGTCTTAGATGTGTCTTTATTTACTATAAGAATGCTTTTTATAATTAGGGGAAAAAGACTATATGCAGCTATACTGGGTTTTTTCGAAGTAATTATATACATAACAGCTTTAGGAAAGGTTGTAAGTGGGTTATCAGACCCTAGAAATCTTATTGCTTATGCCCTTGGATATGCCTGTGGAAATTATGTAGGAAGTTTTATAGAAGAGAAATTAGCAATTGGAAGAATAACGGCCCAAATTATTTGTCCACACTGTGATGAACATCATTTAGCACGACTCCTTAGAGACAATGGATTTGGAGTAACAGTTCTTGAAGGTGAAGGTAAGGAAGGAAAAAGGCATATTCTCAATGTAATGTTGGATAGGAAAAATATAAATAAGTTATATCATGTGTTAGAACAATCAGATGCAGAACCGTTTGTAACTATATTTGACATTCGGGCTATAAAGGGCGGATATTTTACTAAAATGAAAAGGAAGTAAAAATTAGACATAGTACGCCTATCCCTCTAATATAAATTAAATATATAGTTTAATTAGGGGGGAATTGTGAAAAATGAGGCGCAAAAAAATCTTAGCATTAATACTTACAGCATGTTTGGTACTAAGTGTTGTAGTGTGGAAGGGAACTAGCATGCTAATGGGATTGTTAAACAAAGAGGAAGAAAAGGCTGCATCAAATATAGTTGAAAGCCCTGAAGAAAATTCGAATTTAAGAGATACAGTTATATACTACAAAGATGACAAAGGATTTTTAGTTCCGGTTATGAGAAAAATACCATGGCCTGAGGGTAGAGGGATTGGAAAGGCTGCCCTGAGAGCCCTTGTAGATAACCCCGCTAATAGACAAGATATGGAGGAAATTGGCTTAACTCCAGTTTTACCTGCTAATACAGAAATACGTGGGATGAGTATAAATGAAGGCATATGTAAAGTTGACTTTACAAAAGATTTCCTAAACTATGTAAGTAAGGAAGAGGAGCAGTCGATTGTAAAAGCGGTTGTATATACCTTGACAGAGTTTCCGACAATCGGTAAGGTACGAATTATGATAGATGGCAAGTATCCTGACCGATTGACTTATGGTACAGATGTTTCTCATGCCCTTACCAGAGAAGATATAAACTATGTTGGAAAGGATAGAAGAAAAGGTAAAGTCATGGTTTATTATCAAGGTACAGTAAATGGAATAGAGAATTATTTTGTACCAGTAACTAAGGATGTCGCTTTAGTAGAGGGCACGCCTGTAACTGTCATTGATGTATTACAGAGTCTTGTGGAGGGACCGCCGGAAAATTCAGGATTGTATAGCGTGATTCCAGAAGGAGTACAGGTAAGAAATGTAGACGTAATTGATGGTGTGGCTTATGTAGACTTTTCTAAAGAAATATTAGATGTAGAGGATGGAGTCATTGCTCAAGACATAATTAAGTCTGTAGCCTTGACTCTTAAGGAATACTACAAGTATGATGTTCCGTTGGAAAAAGTAAGTATTCTAGCTGAAGGAGAGGCCATAGAGTTTGGAGAAGTAAGTAAAGAAGAACCTGCAGCTGTTCCTACATTTGCTAATGAATACTAAATCCAGGGAAGCCTGGATTTTCTTTTTGTTTAAAGTTTAGAATTATATATTTGTGAGGATACTATAAATTAAGAATTTGTCTCAAAAAAACTCCTACTAAATTATTCAATTTTTATGTTACAATATTTAATAGTAATGTTTTAGAAAGGAAGATAAATATGGGAAGAGTCGATGGAAGACAACCTGAAGAATTGAGACCAATTAAAATTACAAAGGATTACTTAATGCATCCGGAAGGATCTGTTCTGATAGAGATGGGGAATACAAAGGTCATCTGTACAGCTTCTATAGAGGATAGAGTACCTCCCTTTCTTAAAGGAACGGGTCAGGGATGGATAACAGCGGAGTATTCAATGCTTCCGAGGGCCACGCAAACAAGGAAGATTAGAGAAGCTAGTAGAGGGAAACTTGAAGGCAGAACCCAGGAAATCAAGAGACTTATCGGAAGGGCATTACGTTCAGTAGTAGATCTAGATAAGCTTGGAGAAAGGACCATATGGATCGATTGCGACGTTATACAGGCAGATGGCGGTACAAGGACTGCTTCAATAACTGGAGCCTATGTGGCATTGGTTGATGCGCTAAAAAAAATGGCAGGTAATGGCATATTTAAGACATTGCCTATCAAGAGATATGTAGCTGCTGTAAGTGTAGGCATAGTTGGAGGAAATCCGATGCTTGATTTATGCTACGTGGAAGATTCAAGTGCAAAGGTAGATATGAATGTAGTTATGAGTGATAAGGGTGAGTTTATTGAAATACAGGGAACAGGGGAGGAAGCCCCCTTCAATATAGACGAATTACATAATCTTTTGGGTCTTGCAGAAAAAGGGATAAAAGAGTTAATAGAAATTCAGAAAAATACACTGGAAGTTGAATTTTAACAAAAGGAAATATGGCAGGTGAAAATAATGAAAAGAATGATTTTAGCATCACAAAATAAGCATAAGCTGGAAGAGGTCAGAAATATACTTAAGGATTTAGACATTGAAATAGTTTCAATGGATGAGGCTGGATTAGGGGATCTTAAGATAGAAGAGGATGGAGAAACCTTTGAAGAAAATTCCATGAAAAAGGCAACTGTGGTTATGGAAAAAACAGGGCAAACTGCTATTGCTGATGATTCTGGCCTAGAAGTAGACTATTTAAACGGAAGTCCTGGGGTGTATTCTGCACGCTTTTCAGGAGAAGATGCAACTGATGATGACAATAATAAAAAGCTACTAAGTCTTCTAAAGGATGTTCCTGTCAAAGAAAGGACTGGAAGATTTGTTTCGGTAATTTCCGTAGCATTTCCCGATGGTAGAAGATTGAGTGTTAGGGGAGAGTGCGAAGGTATAGTTGGTTTTGAAGAGAAAGGTACAGGGGGCTTTGGATATGATCCCTTATTTATAGTTCCTAAATACAATAAGACCTTTGCACAGCTCGGTGGCGAAATAAAAAATAAAATTAGTCACAGAGCCAGAGCGCTTGACAAATTAAGAAAAGAACTAAAGGATATGCTGGAGGATCAATAATGAAATTAGGAATAATTAGTGATAGCCATGGAGATACTATAAACCTAGAAAAAGCTGTCAAAGCTATGGGGCATATAGATATACTTATTCACGCAGGAGATACGTATAATGATGCAATGTATTTGAAGGAAAAGTTTGATTTGGAAGTGGTAGGCGTAAAGGGGAATACTGATTTATTTAGCAATGGGGTTTCAGAAACTACTTTTAAGTTAAGGGGAAAGAAAATACTTTTAACCCACGGACACAAATATGGTATAAAGTATTCTTTGGACAAACTATATTACAAATCTTTAGAGTTAAATGCCGATATTGTAATTTTTGGTCATAGTCATATTCCATGTTATTTAGAAGAAAATGGAGTTATTTTTATAAATCCGGGAAGTGTATCTAGACCACGAGGAGGAAGTGGTCCTTCCTACGCCATAATGGAAATTAAAGCTGATGGTGTAGAAGTTAAGATACAGGAGCTAGTATAAGCATCATTTAATTGGGAAAAAATTTATTATAAAAAAATAAAAAAAGATATTGACGAAGAAAAAAATATATTGTATAATAAATTTCGTCAGTCAAACGGGGTGTAGCGCAGTTTGGTAGCGCATCTGGTTTGGGACCAGAGGGTCGCGGGTTCAAATCCTGCCACCCCGACCAAAGTGTCTTGACCTTGAAATTGTTTTGCGGGTGTAGCTCAGTGGTAGAGCCCCGGCCTTCCAAGCCGGTTGCGAGGGTTCGATTCCCTTCACCCGCTCCATAGTCTGTGCCCATAGCTCAGCTGGATAGAGCAACGGCCTTCTAAGCCGTGTGTCCGGGGTTCGAATCCCTGTGGGCACGCCAACAGCATGGCGGCTGTCGTCAAGTGGTTAAGACACAGGATTGTGGCTCCTGTATGCGTGGGTTCGAATCCCATCAGCCGCCCCATTATAAAATACAACATTGGGGATTAGCCAAGTCGGTAAGGCAACGGACTTTGACTCCGTGATGCACAGGTTCGAGTCCTGTATCCCCAGCCATATTATTTGACCCATTAGCTCAGTCGGTAGAGCACCTGACTCACCATATGCGGGTGTGGCGGAATTGGCAGACGCGCTAGACTTAGGATCTAGTGCCTTGTGCGTGGGGGTTCAAGTCCCTCCACCCGCACCAAAGTATGACTCTAAAGGTTTAAAAATCTTTAGAGTTATTTTATTTTTTGTGAATTTTGCTAATTACCTAGGAGAAAAAATACATAATAAATAATAAATATAATACTAATTTCACACAATATAAAAAAAAGGAGGATTGTAAATGAGGATTAAAACTTTAGGGTTTCCGAGAATGCATAAGGAAAAGGGAGAAAGAAGAGATTTTTTACCGGAGCTTTTTCAAAAACTAGATAAGTTTAAAGAGGTGGAAATTTATTTAGAAGAAGGTTATGGGGAAGGAATGGGATTCAAACATAAAGACTACTTGCATAAAAATCCCAACTTAAAGTTCGTGTCCCATGATGAAATTTATAAAAAGGATTTGGTTGTAGTACTTAGGGCTCCAAAAACAGAAGATATAGAGAAAATGAGAAAAGAGTCCTCACTTATATCTATGCTCCATTATGATACAAGACCTATTAGAAATGCCTTGCTCAAAAGAAAGGAAATTTTGAGTTTTTCAATGGACTCAATGGTAGATGATGACAATAATAGGATGGTTGTAAATTACTGGGGAACAGCTATGTCGGGGGCGAGGATAGCCTTTAAGGAACTACAAAGAAGAATGAGGGATTTTTATTCTTTAGATAGAAAAATTATCAATATAACTATAATGGGATTTGGGAAAGTAGGTCTTAATGCAGCAAGAGCTTTTAAAGAGCTAAGCAATTTAGAACTTTTAAGTGAGAATGTACCTGGACTGGTAGTAAATATGCTCACTAGAAGCATAACTAAAGATAAAGAGGCTTTAAAATACATATTCAAAGAAACAGACCTTCTAGTAGATGCTACATGGAGGAAAGATGCCACTAAAATAATTGTTCCTAATTCTTTAATTGCCCATTTGCCTGAACATGCAATAATACTGGATCTGGCGGCAGACCCTTATAATGAAAAAGTGAAGCCTATTCAGGTAAAAGGAATAGAAGGTATACCTACGGGGACCTTAGATAAATATGTCATAGAACCAGATGATGAATTATATGAAACTATTCCTAAAGAGATAGACAAAACAAATAGAAGACTTGTTGTAAGCTGTAATGCATGGCCAGGAGTACATCCTGAAGAATCAATGGCAGTATACGGGAGACAAATATTTCCCTTTATAAAGGTGCTTTTAGAAAATGGTTCCCATTCACTGGACATTGACAGTGAAAACCTATATGAAAGAGCCCTTGTAAGGTCATCATTGGATTATTTTCTCAAAAACTATGAGTACTGGAGGTATTAAAGATTTAGCAAAGGGGCTTTAGGGTATTATTATGGTATAATTGTAGCAGGAGGCCTAATATATGATAAAAAATAAAAGATTAATAACAGTGTCAGTATTTATAATTATAGTAATTTTATTGACGGGCTGTGGGCAAAAACCAAAAGAAAATGCAAACTTAAATAAGGATACTTTGGTGATTGCTCAGGGAGCTGATATTAAATCCCTAGATCCCCATGCTACCAATGATCAACCCTCCTCAAGGGTTATGAGACAAATATATGATACTTTAGTAGAAACTACAGTAGATATGGAGTTGGTTCCAGGATTAGCTGAGAACTGGGAAAGAATTGATGAAAAAACTGTAAAGATGAAATTAAGGGAAGGTGTAAAATTTCACAACGGGGAAGAGTTGAAATCCCGAGATGTAAAATTTACGCTGGAGAGAATGTTAATATCCCCCGAAGTAAGTCATATTATAGAAGCCATTGATTCGATAAAAATAATAGACGATTATAATTTAATAATAAAAACGAAGGAACCCTTTGGACCGTTACTTGCTCATTTATCCCATACTGCAGCTTCTATTTTGAATGAGAAAGCTGTAAAGGAAGCTGGAGAAAGCTATGGAAGCAATCCGGTTGGAACCGGACCATTTAAGTTTATAAACTGGAAAAAAGGAGATGAAGTTACTCTAGAAAGATTTGAGGATTACTATGAAGGTATGGCTGGAGTAGAAAAGGTAATTTTTAAGAATGTTCCTAAAGGAATTAATAGAACGATAGGGTTAGAGGAAAATAGATTTGACATAGCTTATGATATCGATCAAATTAATAAGGATAGGATTATTAGAAATAAAAATGCAGATCTTTTAGAAGGTCCTTCTCTGGGAATGATTTATTTAGGATTTAATACTCAAAAAAAACCTTATAATGATAAAAATATAAGGCAGGCAATTAATTATGCAATAGATGTAGATGAAATAATAAATGAGGTCTTAAAAGGCATAGCACAAAGGGCAAATTCTCCAATAGGACCTAGGGTATTCGGATATAACCCTAATGTAAATACATATGATTACAACCCTGACAAAGCAAAGAGAATAATAAAGCAAGCAGGTTATGAATACGGATTTAACACTACTATTTTAATAAATGAAAATCCTGTCAGAAAGCAGATTGCAGAAATTATTCAAAATCATCTCAGTAAAGTAGGAGTAACTGTGAAAATAGAAGTAGTGGATTGGGCTACTTATTTAGATAAAACAGCTAATGGAGAACATGAAATGTTTATATCCGGATGGATATCTGTAACAGGAGATGCAGATTATGGATTGTATGGGATGTTTCATAGTAGTGATAATGGAGGAGAATCAGGAAACAGGTTTTTCTATAAAAATAAACAGGTTGACAAACTGCTTGAAAAAGGAAGAAAATTTATAACTTCTAAAACAAGGATAGAAGCATATAAAGAAGCACAAAAACTAATAGTAGACGATGCCCCTGGAGTATTTTTATACTATCCCACCCAAAATGTAGCTATACAGAGATATGTGAAAGGGTTCCAGCTGCATCCTACAGGAGACCATAGGTTATATGATGTGGGATTCAAAGGATATTGATAAATTTTATATTATATGTTAATATAATAAAAGTGATATATAATTTCATAATGTGCGCCCTTAGCTCAGTTGGATAGAGTCGCTGACTTCGAATCAGTTGGTCGGGGGTTCGAGTCCCTCAGGGCGTGCCAATAAGAAAACCCTTGAAAAATCAAGGGTTTTTTGTTGTTTGTGAGGCATGTTGCCGAGCAGATGGTCTGAAAGAAAACCTGCCACATAGCTAATGGGAAGGCAAGCTGTAAGCAAGGGGGGAGATGAGAGTGCAGTATGCAGACGAAGCCGTAGTAGTGAATAAACCTATACCTATGAAACCTAATAATAGACTGGAGGATAAAATATGGGTCACGCATCGCTTAGTCGATGTGGCTATCTTAAGCCAAAAGCTTATGATAGGTGCGAAGGGCGGAAGAAATTTCAAAGTGTGTCTAAAAGAATTTCAATCAAGGGTGAAGGTGTTAAAAGAAGGCTGAAATGCCCGAAGGGAAAACACAGCTTATAAGTGTTGAAATATCAATGAGAACAGAGGTTTTGAAAAAAATGTATATATTCCCATAAACGAGGATAGAAAACAGCAAGCCCTACAAAGAAATGTAGGGTTTTTCATTTTTTAAAAATCTTATATGATTTCCAAAAAAATGAAAAAATAGATTGAATATTTAGTTAAGAAAAGATATAATAAAAATATATTGACCAAGACAATAAGAAAAATTGGGAGGTGAATCATTGATAGGTCTAGAATATATACTTAGCTTATACAATATGCAGCATATAGAACTTGCAGAAAAACTGGGAATAAAGAAGCAGAATATAAACCTTTGGATTAAGAAAAAGCAGAATATACCTAAAAAATATCTCCCAATTTTAGAAGAAACCTTTGGCATAAAAAAAGAGTACTTTAATAAAGAAATTGATGAAATAGATAAACTTGAAATTCAAAAAGAAAAATTAAAAAGGGATTTAAAACCCGTTATAAAAAAATATGAGCAGCAGTTTATTATAGGTGAAGCAAATGATATTGTAGAAGTACCTGTATATGACAAAGAAGAAATAAATTCTATTGAAAGAAATATAGAAAAAGCTAAATTAGTGACTAGGTTTAAAAGGGCACTGGATATTGTAGATCAAAATCCATATATGGATACATTTAAGCTAATAGTTGAACTTATAGAAAAAGCCCAGCATGAGATTATTTTACATAAAACTATAGAAGCTCTAGCCCATTATTTAGAAGTATTACCTGACTGGGTATCTTCGGGACCTGAGCAGGATGAATTTGAAAGTGAAATATTTGAAGTATTTGATGACTATAATTTTTAATCATATAAAAGAGGAGGAATTTTTTATGTCTACAGCAAAAATAGGATTTGAAGAAACCCTATGGAAGGCAGCAGATAAATTAAGGGGAAGTATGGATGCCAGTGAGTATAAACATGTTGTATTAGGACTTTTATTTTTAAAGTATATTTCAGATAAATTTGAAATGAAAT
Source organism: Candidatus Petromonas tenebris (assembly GCA_014236755.1). Lineage (GTDB taxonomy): Bacteria > Bacillota > Clostridia > Peptostreptococcales > Caminicellaceae > Petromonas > Petromonas tenebris. Next base: position 28,665 of record JACCKY010000046.1, read on the forward strand.
ACAATGAGCTTGTAGAAGAAGGAGCAGGATTTGAAGAAGATAGGGATGAATACGAAGCAGAAAATATCTTCTGGGTTCCAAAGGAAGCAAGATGGAACAATATAAAAGACAATGCAAAAGACCCAAAAATCGGTCAAATTATTGATGATGCTATGATATTAATAGAAAAGGAAAATCCAAGTTTAAAGGGTGTACTAGATAAAAGATATGCAAGACCAGAACTAGATAAAAGAAGGCTAGGAGAGCTCATAGATTTAATTTCCACAATAAAATTACATAAAAAAGGTGAAAAAGATATACTTGGTAGAGTATATGAATACTTTTTAGGTAAATTTGCAGATGCAGAAGGTAAAGGCGGTGGAGAATTCTATACTCCGACATCTGTTGTAAAGACATTAGTTGAAATGATAGAGCCATATAAAGGTAGAATATACGACCCTTGCTGTGGTAGTGGCGGTATGTTTATTCAAAGTGAAAAGTTTGTCGAAGAACATCAAGGTAGGATAGATAATCTTTCAATTTACGGTCAAGAATTAAATGCAACAACTTGGAAATTATGTAAAATGAATTTAGCCATAAGAGGTTTAGATGGGAATATAGGACCCCATCATGGAGATACATTCCATAATGACCTACATAAGACATTAAAAGCTGACTATATCCTTGCAAATCCACCTTTTAATGTTAGCGATTGGGGTGGAGATAAATTAACTGAAGATGT
>JACCKY010000110.1 GCA_014236755.1 Candidatus Petromonas tenebris
GCCCTTTTTATTGGGTGGTAACAGGTAATAAGAGTTAAGAGTTAAAAGATTTAAAAACGGGTTACGGGTGAGCGGCAACCGAATAACGAATAGCGAAAAGCGATTGACCTGAATTTGCTAAGAGCCAAGAACTAAGAACCAATGACTAATTAGAAAAACCTAAAAGATTGACTTTCATATGCTACCAACTACGAACTAACAAAGCGCTGAAGACGCATTTGTCCATAATATAGTCGCTTTTATTTACAAGTTATGTTAAAATATATCCAGATATCTAAGCATACTGGAGGGCTAGCCTTGAAAAAAAAGATTTTGGAGGTACTGAAGGAAAATAGAGATAAGTTTATATCAGGAGAAGAGCTGAGTAATAGTCTAGGAGTTACCAGAACTTCCATATGGAAATATATAAATGGTCTAAAAGCAGAGGGATACGAAATAGAATCTATACCGAGAAAAGGATATAGACTTATTGAAGAGCCTGATATATTATCAAAGGATGACCTTTTAATAGAGTTAAAATCTAGCAGGTTTGCAAAAGATATATATTGTTTTGATAAAATAGACTCTACAAATAATTATGCAAAAGAATTAGCATTAGATGGGGCAGAAGAAGGAACAATAGTACTAAGTGATGAACAGACAGGCGGTAGAGGCAGATTAGGACGGCCATGGATGTCTCCGCCGGGATCAAGTATTTCAATGTCTATTATCCTAAAACCTTCTATAAATCCAAGTGAAGCAGCTAAGATAACAGAAATAACTGCAGCAGCTGTTACAATTGCCATTAATAATGCTACTGGATTGGACGTTGGAATTAAGTGGCCAAATGATATTATTTTGAATAATAAAAAGGTTTGTGGTATATTAACTGAAATGAGTGCTGAACTTGATAATATTAATTATGTAATAATAGGTATAGGAATAAATGTAAATATAGATGAATTTCCTCAGGATATAGCTAAGGTAGCTACTTCTTTAAAAAAGGTAAAAGGAAAGTACATTTCAAGAAAGAATTTGGTTATAAATATTGTAAAAGAGTTTGAAAAATTATATTATAATTTTATTAATACTGGAAGTTTAAAAAGAACAATAGGTATATGTAGAGAAAAGTCGGTTACTCTAGGGAAAACGGTAAAAATTATAACTAAAAATGGAGAAATAATAGCCAAGGCTTTAGATATAACGGAAGACGGCAAGCTAGTGATAAAAAAAGATGATGGACAAATAATAAATATCATATCAGGGGAAGTTTCCGTTAGAAAATTTTAGACATTAAATATAAGCTATCTTTTACTATTGCTATATTAAAGCAAAAGTGATAATATACTTAAAGGTAAGCAATTGAAATAATTATACAGAATTAAGTAGGTGATTTTTTTGTTACTGGCCTTTGATGTAGGAAACACTAACATCGTTTTTGGAGTATATAAAGGGAAGGAATTAATAAAATACTGGAGAATGTCTACAGATAAAAGTAAAACCTCTGATGAGCTTGCGATGTTTGTAAATCAGCTTTTTGTTTATGAAGGTTTAAATCCAAAGGATGTGACTGACGTTATAATTTCATCGGTTGTGCCTACAATTATGTACTCTCTTCAGCATATGGCATATAAACTTTTTGATAGAAAGGCTATGGTTGTGGGACCCGGAATTAAAACGGGAATTAATATAAA
>JACCKY010000047.1 GCA_014236755.1 Candidatus Petromonas tenebris
GTCCTATTAAAATGAAAAGAAAGGAAAAAATCTTAATACAATATGGTATAATTGGATATACTATACAAAGTTTAAGGTGATATATTTATTTCTATTTTAAAACTATATTGACATCCATTAGAAATTGTGATAGTTTAAATTAGTGATATTAAAATGGAGAGAAATATGCATTATTTACAAGAGATTTGTCCTTGAATATAGAAGGTTTTATTAGGAGGTGTCGATATGAGAGTGAAAATAACGCTTGCGTGTACAGAATGTAAGCAGAGAAATTATCATACAACTAAGAATAAGAAAAATGACCCGGATAGATTAGAAATGAAAAAATACTGCAAATTCTGTAAGACACATACTTTGCACAAAGAAACAAAATAATTGATTTAAGATCGCTTAAAAGGGTGTGAAAAGAATGGCAGCACAAACCAATACTTCCAAAAGATTTGCTCTTGGAAGGTACTTTAAAAGTGTAAAAGCGGAGCTTAAGAAAGTTAGTTGGCCAAATAAAAAAGAATTAAAGTCTTATACAGTAGTTGTTTTAGTAACTTGCTTGCTTGCAGCATTAGGTATATGGATAGCAGATTCAGTTTTTGGTCAGGCAATAAAGTTTTTAGTTAGATAGCAGTTTATAATGAGGGAGGGAAGCAGCGATTATTGCAGCTTGTGATAATCCTCTAAAAAAATGTCTGATAAAGAAGCGAAATGGTATGTTGTGCATACATACTCCGGTCACGAAAAAAAGGTGAAAGCTAACATTGAAAAAATAGTGGAAAATCGGGGTATGGAAGATGTGATTCATGAAGTAGTTGTCCCTACCGAGGAAAAGGTGGAGATCAAAAATGGGAAGAAAAAAATAAAGCAAAAAAAGATTTTTCCAGGCTATGTCATAGTAAAAATGATTATGAATGACGAGTCATGGTATGTAGTAAGAAACACTAGAGGGGTTACAGGCTTTGTTGGTCCTGGATCAAAACCCATACCTTTGAATGATGAGGAAGTTTACAAAATGGGCATAGAGGAAAAATTGCCATCAATAGACATTGAAGTAGGAGAAACGGTCAAAGTGATTTCAGGTCCCTTTGAAAACTTTATGGGTGAAGTCAAAGGCATTAACCTTGAAAAGCAGACTTTAAAGGTTTTAATTTCGATGTTTGGTAGAGAGACACCAGTAGAATTGGAATTTTCTCAAGTAGAAAAGCTGTAAAGCTTTATTTATAGATTAAGTTTTATATTTTAAGGAGGTGTAAATATGGCTAAAAAAGTTACAGGTGTAATAAAACTACAAATTCCTGCAGGAAAGGCTACTCCAGCTCCACCAGTAGGTCCAGCCCTTGGACAACACGGTGTTAATATAATGCAATTCTGTAAAGAATTCAATGCTAAAACTGCAGATCAGGCTGGATTGATAATTCCAGTTATTATTACAGTTTATCAGGATAGATCATTTACTTTTATCACTAAAACTCCTCCTGCGGCAGTACTTATAAAAAAGGCAGCAGGTATTGAGAAAGCATCCGGAGAACCAAATAGAAATAAAGTAGCTACAATATCAATTGAGAAAGTAAAGGAAATTGCAGAACTTAAGATGCCCGATTTGAATGCGGCTAACCTAGAATCAGCTATGAGCATGATAAAAGGTACTGCAAGAAGTATGGGTATATTAGTAGAAGAGTAAAATTATATTATTGTATTCTTAGACGTGTGGGAGGTAAAACACACCGTTAAAACCACAAAGGAGGGAACAAAATGGCAAAAAAAAGCAAAAAGTATAATGAAAGCCTTAAGTTAATAGACAGAACTAAATTATATGATCCAGATGAGGCGATGGAATTAATACCACAAATTGCCAAAGCTAAATTTGATGAAACTGTAGAGCTACACGTAAAATTAGGAGTAGATGGTAGACATGCTGACCAGCAAGTTAGAGGTGCCATTGTACTGCCACATGGAACAGGAAAATCCAAGAAGGTTTTAGTATTCGCCAAAGGAGATAAAGCTGCAGAAGCAGAAGCTGCAGGAGCTGACTACGTTGGAGCAGAAGAATATGTTACAAAAATACAAAATGAGAACTGGTTCGATTTCGATGCAGTGGTAGCAACACCTGATATGATGGGTGTAGTTGGTAGACTGGGAAGACTTTTAGGACCTAAGGGATTAATGCCAAATCCAAAATCTGGAACAGTTACTTTCGACGTTGGAAAGGCAGTTAAGGAAATAAAAGCAGGTAAAGTAGAGTATAGATTAGATAAAACTAATATAATTCATGCTCCAATAGGGAAAGTGTCCTTTGGAAAAGAAAAATTATTTGAAAACTTTAAAGCTATAATGGATGCCATTATCAAAGCTAAACCGGCATCAGCTAAGGGTACTTATTTGAAAAGCGTAACAGTGACAACTACAATGAGCCCTGGAATTAGAATAAATGGAGCAAAATTAGGTAAATAAATAATCAAAATTAGTCTTGACATACATGATGTATAATGATAAAATTTTCATGTTGTAAATTAATATTGAAATCAAACCGTAGACAGTAGGTGCTGTGGTTGCAGCTTAAATAATTGCCTACCGAGGTCATTGAGAATAGATTCGTATAGATTAGCCTGAAATTGACTGACTATACTGGGGCCTCTCTATGTCTGCGGAGAGGCCTTGTTTTATTGGTATAAAAACAAGGCCATAAAGTAACTTTTTTTAAGGAGGTGGGTATAGGATGGGTTCAAAACTTGAGGCGAAAAAGCAGTTAGTGCAGGAAATAAAAGACAACATTTCGAATTCTCAAGCAGTAGTTCTTGTTGATTACAGAGGCTTGAATGTTGAAGAGGTTACGGAACTTAGAAAAAAATTTAGAGAAGCCGGTGTACAGTACAAAGTATATAAAAACACAATGATGAGATTTGCCTTTAAAGATGCTGGCTTAGAAGATTTTAACAAGTATTTGACAGGGCCAAATGCTATTGCATACAGCTTAGAAGATGCTGTTGCTCCTGCTAAGATAAGTTATGAGTTCTCAAAGGAACACAAGAATCTAGAGATTAAGGCGGGAGTTGTTGATGGTAAAGTCATAGATTTTGAAGGAGTAAAGAGTTTAGCAGACTTACCACCAAAAGAAGTATTAATAGCACAGGTACTTGGAGGATTAAACGGGCCAATTTCTGGATTTGCTAATGTACTTCAGGCAAATATCAGAAATCTTGTTTATGCTTTAAATGCTATTAAAGAAAAGAAAGAACAGTAAAAAACAAAACTATTAAAAAATAATAAAAGATTTATGGAGGGAGAATAATAAAATGGCAAGCGAAAAAGTTCAAAACTTAATTGAAGAGGTTAAAAATTTAACTGTATTAGAATTATCAGAGTTAGTTAAGGCGTTAGAAGAAGAATTTGGAGTAAGTGCACAAGCACCTGTTGCAATGGCAGCTATGCCAGGAGCAGGAGCTGCTGGAGGAGAAGCAGCTGAAGAGAAAACTGAGTTTGACGTAGTTCTAGCAAGTGCAGGAGCTAAGAAGATTGCAGTAATCAAAGCTGTAAGAGCAATTACTGGCTTAGGATTAAAAGAAGCTAAGGCTCTTGTTGATGGCGCACCAAACACAGTTAAAGAAGCTGTATCTAAAGAAGAAGCTGAAGAAATGAAGTCTCAATTAGAAGAAGCAGGAGCTACTGTAGAGCTTAAATAATTAAATCTAAAATAAAAAGGCACTCCGGATTAATCTGGAGTACCTTTTTATTTATTACTTTCAAATAGATGCTAATAAAAGTTTTAAATTTCATGGAATAAAAAAATCCAAGCTTGACAACATTTGCCTTTTGTGATACTATTGTTTAATGCCGTAAGAATGTTCTTTTTTAATGATTGTATAAAAAAAAATAATATGGAAAAAATATATAGGTAATGTGCATAAAATTAGTAAATTTAGGATTTAAAGCTTTTATTAGAATCTATTTCAAATTAAACTGATATTTCTATAAAATTTTATGCTTATTTTTTCATAAATTAACAAAGTCTGCTTTAAGGAATTTTACGAGAGACTTTGTTTCAAATAAAAAAGGTTCAATTTATATAGCAACCTTTTTATTTTACTATAAGGGGTGAATAATTAATGCCACATCCTGTTAAGGTCGGCAAGAGAACAAGAATGAGCTTTTCGAAAATCGATGAAGTAATCGATTTGCCAAATCTCATCGAGATTCAAATGGAATCCTACAAATGGTTTTTGGAAGAGGGGCTAATGGAAGCCTTTAATGATATCTCCCCTATCCAAGACTATACTGGAAACTTAATTTTAGAATTTGTGAATTATTCTCTTGATGGGGAACCGAAGTATGATGTAGAAGAATGTAAAGAACGAGATGTAACATACGCGGTGCCACTTAAGGTTAAAGTTAGGTTTATTAATAAAGAAACAGGTGAGGTTAAGGAACAGGAAGTATTTATGGGTGATTTTCCGCTCATGACTGATAAAGGTACCTTTATTATTAATGGAGCTGAAAGAGTTATAGTAAGTCAGCTTGTGAGATCACCGGGACCATATTATGCTCAGCAAATAGATAAGACAGGAAAGAAACTATTTTCTACCACTGTGATTCCCAACAGGGGAGCATGGCTTGAGTACGAAACAGATTCCAATAAGATTATTTCTGTTAGAATAGACAGAACTAGAAAAATACCCTTTACAGTATTTGTAAGAGCTCTTGGATATGGAACAGACCAGGAAATAATAAATCTTTTCGGAGAAGATGAAAGATTAATAAAGACTTTAGATAAGGATAATACTAAGACCCAGGAAGAGGGCTTAATAGAAGTTTATAAAAAGCTTAGACCAGGAGAACCTCCAACGGTTGAAAGCGCCAACAACCTGATTAATTCTCTATTTTTTGATGCTAAGAGATATGATTTAGCTAAGGTTGGAAGGTATAAGTTCAACAAAAAGCTGGGACTTTCAAATAGAATAACTGGACTTGTAGCTGCTGAAAACATAGTTGACCCAAATACTGGCGAAATATTAGTCCGCGAAAACGAAAAAATTGACAGAGAAATTGCAGTTAAAATTGAAAATTCAGGACTAAAAGCTGTTAGTGTCATCGGAGAAGATGAAAAAGTAGTTAAAGTTATTGGAAATAATTTTGTAGATATTAAAACCTATATTGATTTTAATATAGACGACTTAAACATTAATGAAAAAGTTCACTATCCAACATTAAAAGAGATCTTAGAAAATCATGAAAGTGAAGAAGATATAAAAGAAGCTTTAAAAGACAGGATCAAAGAGTTGATTCCTAAGCACATAACAATAGATGATATAATTGCTACTATGAGCTATGTGCTTAATTTATCCCACGGAGTAGGGGAAGTAGATGATATTGATCACCTAGGCAATAGAAGACTTCGTTCAGTAGGTGAACTTCTGCAAAATCAGTTTAGAATTGGCCTATCAAGGATGGAAAGAGTTGTAAAAGAAAGAATGACTATCCAAGATATGGAAGCCATAACACCGCAGGCCTTAATCAATATTAGACCGGTAGCTGCTTCAATAAAAGAATTTTTTGGGAGCAGTCAGTTGTCACAATTCATGGATCAAACAAATCCACTTTCAGAGCTTACCCATAAAAGAAGATTATCTGCCTTAGGACCTGGGGGATTATCCCGTGAGAGAGCTGGATTCGAAGTAAGGGACGTTCATCATTCTCACTATGGAAGGATGTGTCCCATAGAGACACCAGAAGGACCAAATATAGGGCTTATAAACTCCTTAAGTACCTATGCCAGAGTTAATGAGTACGGGTTTATTGAATCTCCATATAGAAAAGTAGATAAGGAGAAAGGTGTTGTAACCAATGAAATAGAATATTTGACAGCAGATGTTGAAGAAAAATTCATCATAGCCCAGGCAAATGAACCACTCGACGAAGAGGGAAGGTTTGTAAATAAGAGGGTTATTGCAAGAACTGTGAAGGGCGGTATAGACGTAGTTCCTAGCTCAGAAATTGATTATATGGATGTATCACCAAAGCAGATAGTTTCTGTTGCTACAGCGATGATTCCATTCCTTGAAAACGATGATGCCAACAGAGCTTTAATGGGTTCGAACATGCAGCGTCAGGCTGTTCCACTTATTGAAAGTGATGCCCCTATAATAGGAACAGGTATGGAATATGTATCAGCAAAGGATTCAGGAGCGGTAGTCGTTGCTAAGAATGATGGTATAATAGAAAAAGTTTCTTCAGATGAAATAGTTGTCAAAAGAAACTCTGATGGAAAAAGAGACAGATATAAACTACTTAAATTCAAGCGTTCAAATCAGGGTACATGTATAAATCAGAGACCCCTTGTGGATAAAGGTGAGACTGTAAAAGCCGGTGAAATAATAGCGGATGGACCATCTACCGATAATGGTGAAATTGCTCTTGGGAAAAACATTCTGGTAGGGTTTATGACATGGGAAGGATATAACTACGAGGATGCGATCCTTTTAAGTGAAGAATTAGTAATGAATGATACTTTAACTTCAATTCATATAGAAGAATATGAGGCAGAAGCAAGAGATACTAAGCTTGGACCGGAAGAAATAACAAGAGATATTCCTAATGTAGGAGAAGACGCACTGAAGAACCTAGATGAAAGAGGAATTATAAGGGTTGGAGCTGAGGTTGTATCTGGAGATATACTTGTAGGAAAGGTAACTCCAAAGGGGGAAACGGAACTAACTGCTGAGGAAAGACTTCTAAGAGCTATTTTTGGGGAAAAAGCCAGAGAGGTTAGAGATACCTCTCTTAGAGTACCCCATGGAGAATCTGGAATAATTGTAGATGTAAAGGTATTTACTAGGGAAAACGGCGATGAATTACCACCTGGAGTAAATATACTTGTAAGGGTATATATAGCTAAGAAGAGAAAAATAAACGTTGGCGATAAGATGGCCGGCCGACATGGAAATAAGGGTGTTATCTCAAGAATTTTGCCTGTGGAAGATATGCCATTTTTAGAAGATGGTACTCCTTTACAGGTAGTACTAAATCCTCTCGGAGTTCCTTCACGTATGAATATAGGGCAGGTACTTGAAGTTCATTTAGGATTAGCGGCTAAAAAACTTGGATGGAGAGTTGCAACTCCAGTATTTGATGGAGCCACTGAGAAGGACATAATGCAGCTTCTTAAAGAATGTGGCTATCCTGAAGACGGTAAGTTGCAGCTTTATGACGGAAGGACTGGGGAGGCCTTTGATAACCCGGTTACAGTTGGATATATGTATATGCTTAAATTGCATCACCTTGTAGATGATAAGATTCATGCCAGAAGTACAGGGCCTTATTCCCTGGTTACTCAGCAGCCTTTAGGAGGTAAAGCTCAATTTGGTGGCCAAAGATTTGGTGAAATGGAGGTTTGGGCCCTTGAAGCCTATGGTGCTGCCCATACACTACAAGAAATATTAACTGTTAAATCAGACGACGTAGTAGGACGTGTTAAAACCTATGAAGCAATAGTAAAGGGAGAAAATATCCCTGAACCAGGTATACCAGAATCCTTTAAGGTATTAATCAAGGAGCTTCAAAGTCTGTGTCTGGATGTCAAAGTACTGGCAGAGGGCGAAAATGAAATTGAAATAAAAGAAGACGACGAAGATGACCTTGGTGAAATTGAGTCTCTTATAGATGGTGGAGATAGCGAAATTGAAGATTCAGATGATGATTATAATGATAACGATGATGACTACGATGAAGATGATGAATAATTGATAACCTGAGAGTATATTTCATAAAGAAGGGAGAGAAACTCCTTGTTCGAACTAAACAATTTTGATTCAATTAGAATTGGTTTGGCTTCACCAGAAAAAGTTAGACTTTGGTCTAGGGGAGAAGTAAAAAAACCTGAAACTATTAATTATCGTACATTAAAGCCTGAAAAAGAAGGTCTGTTTTGTGAAAAGATTTTTGGGCCTACTAAGGACTGGGAATGTCACTGTGGAAAATATAAAAGAGTAAGATACAAAGGCGTAATATGTGACAGATGTGGTGTAGAAGTAACTAAATCAAAGGTTAGACGTGAGAGAATGGGGCATATAGAACTAGCTGCCCCGGTATCTCATATTTGGTACTTTAAAGGCATACCAAGTAGAATGGGAATACTTCTCGACATGTCACCCAGATCTCTCGAAAAGGTATTATACTTTGCATCTTATATTGTAATTGATCCAGGTAATACTTCTTTAAGCTTTAAACAATTATTGACCGAAAAGGAATATAGGGAGTACAGAGACAAATACGGCAATGCCTTTAAAGCTGGAATGGGAGCAGAAGCCATAAAGGAAATACTTCAAAAGATAGACTTAGATCAACTTTCCAAAGAACTGAGAATAAAGTTAAAGGAAAGTTCTGGACAGAAGAGAGTTAGAACCATTAGAAGATTGGAAGTAGTTGAAGCATTTAAGAAATCAGGAAATAAGCCGGAGTGGATGATACTTGACGTTATACCAGTTATTCCTCCAGATCTAAGACCAATGGTACAACTTGATGGAGGACGATTTGCCACATCAGACTTGAACGATCTATACAGAAGAGTAATTAATAGAAACAATAGATTAAAAAGACTTTTAGAATTGGGTGCTCCAGACATAATTGTAAGAAATGAAAAGAGGATGCTTCAAGAAGCAGTAGATGCCCTAATTGATAACGGAAGAAGGGGAAGACCAGTTACAGGTCCTGGAAACAGACCTCTTAAATCTCTTTCAGATATGCTTAAGGGTAAGCAGGGAAGATTCCGTCAAAATCTTTTAGGTAAGCGTGTAGACTATTCTGGACGTTCTGTTATAGTGGTTGGCCCTGAACTTAAATTTTATCAATGTGGTCTTCCCAAAAAAATGGCATTGGAGCTTTTCAAACCATTTGTAATGAAAAAATTTGTACAGGATGGATATGTACACAACATTAAGAGTGCCAAGAGAATGGTGGAGAGGGTTAAGCCTGAGGTATGGGATGTACTTGAAGAAGTAATACAAGAGCATCCAGTGCTTTTAAACCGTGCGCCAACGCTGCATAGATTAGGAATTCAGGCCTTTGAACCTGTATTAGTCGAAGGTAAGGCCATAAAACTTCATCCTTTGGTATGTACAGCATATAATGCAGACTTTGATGGTGACCAGATGGCAGTACACGTTCCACTTACCGTTGAAGCACAGGCAGAGGCAAGATTTTTAATGCTTTCAGTAAATAATATTTTAGCTCCAAAGGATGGTTCTCCTATAACAACACCAACTCAGGACATGGTACTGGGAAGCTATTATCTGACAATAGATGTAGAAGGAGAGCCCGGAGAAGGAAAGATATTTAGTAGTTATGATGAAATGCTTATGGCCTATGAAAATAAGGTTGTAGGACTTCATTCAAAAGTAAAGGTTAGAATTAAACGCAGTCCAGAGGATCCTGGAAAATTGGTTGAAAGCACTGTAGGAAGATTTATATTTAACGAAAAAATTCCTCAGGACTTAGGATTTGTTGATAGAAGTAATAATTCCTATGACCTAGAGATAGACACATTAGTTGATAAAAAATTCCTTGGTAAAATTATAGATAGATGTTTTAGAAAACATGGTAATACAGTTACGGCTATCATGCTCGATCATATTAAATCCTTAGGATTTAAATATTCTACTAAGGGAGCTATGACTATCAGCGTATCAGATATGAAGATACCAAAAGCAAAAGAAATGCTGATTTCAGAAGCAGAAGAAAAGGTAGATAAATATAAAAAGGCCTATAGAAGAGGACTGATATCCGACGAAGAGAGATACGATAATGTAATCAAAACATGGCAGGAAACTACTGCGAAGGTTACAGAAGCTCTTATGGAAAACTTGGGAAGATTGAATAACGTTTATATAATGGCTCACTCAGGAGCAAGAGGTAGCCAAAACCAGATAAGACAGCTGGCTGGTATGCGTGGACTTATGGCAAATGCTACAGGACACACCGTTGAAATACCGATTACCTCAAACTTCCGTGAAGGTTTATCAGTTCTTGAGTATTTTATATCAACTACTGGTGCCAGAAAAGGTCTGGCAGATACTGCCCTTAGAACAGCCGACTCAGGGTACCTTACAAGAAGATTGGTTGATGTAAGCCAGGATGTAATAGTTAGGGAGCTTGATTGTGGTACGGATAAAGGTGCAGAAGTCAAAGCCTTTATGGATGGAAATGAGTTAATAGAGCCATTATATGACAGAATTGCTGGGAGATATGCATTAGAAGATGTGGTTCATCCAACAACTGGAGAAATTTTAGTAAAAGCTGGAGAAATGATTATAGAAGACAAAGCCGAAGAAATAATTGAAGCAGGTATTGAAAAAGTGAAGATTAGGACAGTGCTTAATTGCAAAACTCATTATGGCGTATGTGCAAAATGCTATGGAAAGAACCTTGCAAACGGAGAACCTGTAAACGTTGGTGAAGCTGTTGGAATAATTGCTGCACAATCTATAGGTGAACCTGGAACTCAGCTTACTATGAGAACCTTCCATACAGGTGGAGTTGCTGGTGCCGATATCACTCAAGGTCTACCGAGGGTTGAGGAGTTGTTTGAAGCAAGGAAGCCTAAAGGATTAGCTATTATATCTGAAATAGACGGTGTAGTGTCTATAAAAGACACAAAAAAGAAAAGAGAAGTTACTATCACGTCCGAGGATGGCGATTCAAGGACATATCAAATTGCCTATGGTTCGAGAATTAAGGTTAAAGAAGGTCAGTATATTAAAGCCGGTGATGAAATTACAGAAGGCTCTGTAAATCCTCATGATATACTTAAAATTAAAGGTGCAGAAGGCGTTGAGGAATATATAATAAAAGAAGTTCAAAGGGTATATAGAATGCAGGGTGTTGACATAAACGACAAGCATATAGAGATAATAGTAAAACAAATGTTATCTAAAATTAGAGTAGAAGATCCAGGAGACACCGACCTGCTGCCCGGTGGTTTAGTGAGCCTGTACGATTTTGAATTGGAAAACGAAAAGGTAGAAAGAGAAGGTGGAAAGCCTGCTAAAGGCAAGAAAGTGCTTTTAGGTATTACAAAAGCATCTCTTGCAACGGAGTCGTTCCTATCAGCAGCATCCTTCCAAGAGACTACCCGTGTACTTACTGAGGCAGCCATTAAAGGCAAGGAGGATAAGCTTCTTGGCCTTAAGGAAAATGTAATAATTGGAAAACTCATTCCGGCAGGTACAGGTATGAAAAGATATAAAAGCATTGCCATTTCAACTGCTGCTAGTGGGGATATGGAAGGCACAGAGGAAAATAACATTAATCAATAAATTGGTTGACATCACAATATATTGGTGCTAAAATGTTATAGTGTGCAAATTAATATAGTTGACTTTTATACTATCTAAAAGATTATGTGTTTCCACACATAATCTTTTAGGAGTTAAAAAAGGAGGATGCTATATGCACTTGATTGAACTTAAAAAGAAAAACAAATTAAAAGTAGGTACTAAACAATCAACAAGAGCAGTAAAGGAAGGAAAAGCAGAAACTTTGTTCATAGCAAGGGACTGTGAGCAACACGTAGTGAGGAACATAATTGAAGAAGCTCAGAACAAAAATATTCAAATAGTATACGTTGATTCCATGAAAAAGCTTGGTAAAGCATGTGGGATTGATGTTGGAGCTGCTACTGCTGTGATTGTGAAATAAATTTGTGCTAAATAAAGGCTAAATAGTCAAACATAACAGATGAATTGGAAGGAGGTGTAGGAATGCCATCAATAAATCAATTAGTACGCAAGGGGAGAAAAAAGGTTGAGAAAAAGTCAACTGCTCCTGCACTGCAAAGAGGATTCAACTCATTAAAGAGAGTTCCAACTAAAATGAGCTCACCACAGAAAAGAGGAGTATGTACTGCTGTAAAAACAGTAACCCCTAAAAAGCCTAACTCAGCTCTTAGAAAGGTAGCTAGGGTAAGACTTACAAATGGTATAGAGGTAACTGCTTATATACCAGGTATCGGTCACAACCTACAAGAGCATAGTGTTGTACTGATCAGAGGCGGTAGGGTAAAAGACTTACCGGGTGTGAGATATCACATTGTAAGAGGTACTCTTGATACTGCAGGGGTTGAGAATAGAACGCAGGGAAGATCTAAGTACGGTACAAAGAGACCTAAGAAGAAGTAATAATATGCCGGCTGTTGAATATATCTCCTCCTTTTTATAGGAGGGGTTTTATATAGTAAAAACACAAAGCACAACGGCAAATTGGTTGTCGAGTACCGATGAAGAAATAATTTTTGGGAGGGAAGAAAAGTGCCAAGAAAAGGTAGTATTCCTAAGAGAGAAGTGTTACCAGATCCAATATACAATAGCAAAGTTGTCACTAAACTTATAAACAATGTAATGTTAGATGGTAAAAAAGGAACAGCTCAAAGGATTGTATACGGAGCATTCGATATAATCAGAGAAAAAACAGGTAAAGATCCTTTGGAAGTGTTTGAAGAAGCTATGAACAACATCATGCCAGTGCTTGAAGTTAAAGCAAGACGTGTAGGTGGTGCTAACTACCAGGTACCAGTTGAAGTTAGACCAGCTAGAAGACAAACATTAGGACTAAGATGGCTAGTAGGCTATGCTCGCAAAAGAGGCGAGAGATCTATGGTTGAAAAACTGGCAAAAGAGATAATGGATGCAGCAAACAATACTGGAGCAGCAGTTAAGAAGAAAGAAGATACACACAAGATGGCTGAAGCAAATAAAGCCTTTGCACATTACAGATGGTAAAAAAAGAATAAAAAAATTAACATAGGTTTAAAATATATATGTTATTATCATAACGGTGATATTTATTTTCCTATAGCATTTTTACAAGAAGGGAGGAAATACGGTGTCAAGAGCCTTTCCTTTAGAAAAGACTAGAAATATTGGTATAATGGCGCATATAGATGCCGGAAAGACTACAACTACAGAAAGAATACTTTTTTACACAGGGAGAACTCACAAGATAGGTGAGGTTCATGATGGTGCTGCTACTATGGACTGGATGGAGCAGGAACAGGAAAGGGGTATTACTATAACCTCTGCTGCAACTACTGCCGAGTGGTTAGGTCATAGAATCAACATTATAGACACGCCTGGACACGTGGACTTCACGGTAGAAGTTGAAAGATCTCTAAGAGTACTTGATGGATCGGTAGCCGTATTTTGTGCAAAGGGTGGTGTTGAACCACAATCTGAAACTGTTTGGAGGCAAGCAGATAAATACGGAGTACCAAGAATGGCCTTTGTTAACAAGATGGATATAGTAGGTGCTGACTTTTATAATGCAGTACAAATGATGAAGGATAGATTAAAGGCCAATGCTGTTCCGATTCAGTTGCCCATTGGAGCTGAAGATAGCTTTGTAGGAATAGTTGACCTTGTTGATATGAAGGCTAGAATTTATAAAGATGACCTTGGAAAAGAAATCGAGGTTACAGACATTCCTGAAGATATGGTTGAAAAAGCTGAAGAATACAGAATTGCTATGGTGGAGGCTGTAGCAGAATCCGATGAAGAATTAATGATGAAATATCTTGAAGGTGAGGAGCTTACTGAAGAAGAACTGAGAGCGGGACTTAGAAAAGGAACTATAAATAACATGATAGTTCCAGTACTCTGCGGTTCAGCTTATAAAAACAAAGGTGTTCAGTTATTGCTTGACGCAGTGGTTGCGTATATGCCTTCTCCGCTGGACGTGCCACCTATAAAAGGTGTTCTTCCAGACAGTGAAGAAGAGGATGTAAGAAAATCAGATGATGATGGTCCATTTGCAGCTCTTGCATTTAAGATAATGAGTGATCCATATGTTGGTAAACTTGCATTCTTCAGAGTTTACTCAGGAATTTTAGAATCAGGTTCATATGTATATAACTCTACTAAGGGCAAAAAAGAAAGAGTTGGACGTATCCTTCAAATGCATGCTAATACAAGAGAAGAAATAGATAGAGTTTACGCAGGAGATATTGCTGCAGCTGTTGGACTAAAGTACACAACTACCGGTGATACTTTATGTGATGAAAAAAATCCAATAATCCTTGAGTCAATGGAATTCCCAGAGCCTGTTATAAAAGTTGCAATCGAACCTAAAACTAGAGCAGGGCAAGAAAAGATGGGTATAGCTCTTGCTAAATTAGCTGAAGAGGACCCGACTTTTAGAACCTATACTGATGACGAAACAGGCCAGGTTATTATTGCCGGTATGGGTGAGCTTCATCTTGAGGTAATAGTAGACAGACTTCTTAGAGAGTTTAAGGTTGAAGCTAATATAGGTGCTCCACAGGTTGCTTATAGAGAAACTATCACTAAGCCTGTTGATGTTGAAGCTAAGTTTGCAAGACAGTCTGGTGGTAGAGGTCAGTACGGTCATGTTAAGATTAAGGTTACTCCTCAAGAGCCAGGTAAAGGCTATGAATTTATTAACTCAATTGTTGGTGGAGCTATACCGAAGGAATATATACCAGCGGTTGACAATGGTATACAGGAAGCTATGGAAAATGGTATACTAGCTGGATATGAAGTAGTTGACCTGAAAGTAGAGCTATACGATGGTTCATACCACGAAGTAGACTCTTCTGAGATGGCATTTAAAGTTGCCGGTTCTATGGCTTTAAAGGATGCTTTGAAGAAAGGTAACTCTATACTACTTGAACCATATATGAAGGTTGAGGTAGTAGTTCCTGAAGAATATCTTGGAGATGTTATGGGTGACCTTAATTCAAGAAGAGGTAAGCTTGAAGGTATGGAAGCCAGAGCTGGAGCCCAGGTTATAAGAGCTCATGTACCACTTGGTGAAATGTTTGGCTATGCGACAGATCTTCGTTCAAAATCTCAAGGTAGAGGAACTTATACAATGCAGTTTAGCCATTACGAGCCAGTACCAAACAACATAGCTGAAAAGATAATAGATGGAAAATAATAATTAAGATTACAGGTGACAGGTAAGGGGTGACATGATGACAATGATAGCACCTCCTACCGGGCACTTTTATGAAGTATAAAAACTTAAAGAAGTTAAAATGAACAATAAGGAGGAAAAGAAAAATGGGTAAAGCTAAATTTGAGAGAACGAAACCACACGTAAACATAGGAACTATAGGACACGTTGACCACGGTAAGACAACACTGACAGCAGCGATTA
>JACCKY010000111.1 GCA_014236755.1 Candidatus Petromonas tenebris
TAAAAAGAAAATAAAAATAGGAAGAAATGATCCATGTCCCTGCGGAAGTGGTAAGAAATACAAGAAATGCTGCGGAAAAAACAAATAATTTCTTAGAATAATTTGAAACAATATTCAAATTTAATCATTCCCTTTATCCTAGAGTTAATAGATGATGATAAAAGTACTTAAGAATAGTATAATAAAGTTAAAAGATGTAAGTTAATATCATATTTTTATGAAAGGATTGAAGTGATGATTTTAACAAAAGAAATAGATAGTATTGTTACTCAAATTGTTAAAAAATTTAATCCTTTAGATATTTTTATTTTTGGTTCTTATGCAAAGGGACTGATTGATAAAAGAAGTGATATTGATTTATGCATTATTATAAATACTAATAATAAGAGAAAGTTAGTAGAGCAAATCTTACTGGAAATAGATTATGATAGTGATTTAGATGTGATTGTATATACAGAGGAAGAATGGGACAAATATAAAGAAGATCCCTCAACCTTTGCAAATATTATTTTTAGAACAGGGGGGAGTATTATTGGTAGATACAAAGAGGTATAATGAGTGGATTGAAATGGCAAAGAAAGATTTAAAAGGAGCAAATATATTATATGAACATGATGGAGATTTTGGATTAGTTTGTTTTCATTGCCAACAGGCAATAGAAAAGTATTTAAAAGGTTATTTGATATTTAGAACTGGATTCCTTCAAGATGGACATAATTTGGTGAAACTTTGTAAAAAAGCTAGCAACTTTGATAGTGGATTTAAAGATTATTTTAAAGATTGTGCATTTGTGAATGCTTTTTATATAGAAACAAGATATCCAGCTGAAGACCCGCTTATTGTTTCAAAAGAAGATGCTGAAGAATGCTTATCTATTACTAGAAAAATAATTGATATGATAGATGGTTTATTAGAAATAAATGGAATATCTTAAAAATCTGAATTTAACTTCCTAAGTTTTACCCCAATTTTTGGGGTTTTTATTTTTTAGCTTGATAAAGCTTGAATCTTCCTAGATAATAATACAAGAGGAAATTATTTAAAACCGAACAAATATTTGCATTGCTTTAATAATTTATATATGATTATTGTAGAAAAAGATTTTATGATTTTAACTATGCGTTGTTAGCTAGGTATTTTTACTTTGAAAGGAGATTAAAGATGGATTTATCTACCTTGAATGATATGCAGAGGAAGGCAGTAGAAAAAACTGACGGACCCCTTCTGCTTTTAGCTGGGGCAGGATCGGG
>JACCKY010000001.1 GCA_014236755.1 Candidatus Petromonas tenebris
GGAAATCACTGAAAGTACAGCTATGATGGATATGAATCTTACTGTGGAAATACTGCATAAGTTAAAGACTATGAGGCTAAGAATTTCTCTAGGTGATTTTGGAGTAGGATATTCGGCACTTAACTATTTAAAGGAATTACCTATAGATATTATAAAAATGGATAAGAGCTTTGTAAAAAATATCATTATTAAGCCCGATGAGACTGCAATTGTAAAGGCAGTAACTGATCTAGCCCAGAACATGAAGCTGAAAGTTACTACTGAAGGAGTAGAAACGGAGAAACAACTAAAATTTTGGCAAAAACAAAAATGTGACTAGGGGCAAGGATATTTTTTCAGTAGGCCATTACCATCTAAGGAAATAGAAAAGTTATTTAAGATTGAGCAAATAATAAAAAAGAGCACGTAATGATCTACCTTGCACCATTATAGATAGCTTATTACCTAGCTATGATCTTTCGACCACAACCAAGCAGGTCACCACCTATAATGATGGGTTGTTCGACCCTGCATGATATCTTAACAACCCTATGCAATCTCTCGACTGCATAGAATCATTAGCAGCATACTGCATTTGCAGTATACTACGTCGACACCACACAGGATCTTAGCTCGACCTTATATGATAGGTTGGGACCTTATTGCAATCATACTTACATACGACTACAATAAAACCTTTCCCAACCATATAAGATCTTCCCTCCGACTGCATACTAGCCTCAATGACCAGTATGCAATCTTCGGCCGACCCATATATACCCCGAATCGGAGCATATATGAGTCTTGGCTCAACCATTACGTACCCTTCGTTATTATAGTAACCATTTTCATAAGACAATATTCTGGTAAATTTATGAAATTATAATACTACACTGATTTTAGCGTTTGCTGCCCAATTGCTTTTCGGCGGCTTCAATTAATTTTTTTGAGCTTATAGAACCCTTTTTTTGACCAAAATTAGTATCATCTTCAAAAGTGTCTAATCCTAATTCATTAGCCATTTCATATTTGAATTCATTTAGAGCAGCTTTTGCATTTGCGTCTAATTGTTTGCGAGCCATGACAAACCTCCTTAAATTCTAATTTTATGGGTCCAGTATTATTTTTTGCATAATTAAATATAAAATACATCCAAACAAGTTTTTTATTGATAAATTTAATTTTAAAAGTTTACCAAACTGATAATATATGAAATAATAAATAGGAATTGGCAAAAATAATAAAAAGCTTTAAAAAGTATTAACAGTAAAGTAAGATATATATAACAAATACTATTATCAAATAATAATTAGTATCTCTGAATATGACACAAAAAATAGTTGCAAAGCCAGCATAATTTCAATATAATAAATAAAGTGCACATTTAATTTTGTTATCAATTGAAAAAAATAAATACTTTTTACATAAAGGTTATGTTTATTAATGAGGTGAAGATATGGATAAAAAAGACAGAGTAAGAATTGCAAACAGGATATCAATAGTAACAATTACAGGTAATATAGTTTTGTCAGTAGTAAAAGTTATAGTAGGTTTTGTTGGCAGAAGTAGTGCAATTATTGCCGATGGTGTTCATTCCTTATCAGATGTATTTAGTACTGTGGTAGCTATGATTGGAGTCAAGCTTGCAACTAAGGAAGATGATGAAAATCATCCTTATGGTCACGAAAAACTTGAGCCGGTAATGGGTAAAGTACTTGCAAATATATTGATAATAACAGCACTCTTTATAGGATATGAAGGTATAAAGACTATACTTCAAGGAGAATATTCTATACCTAGTAAAATTGCTATATATGCTGCAGTTTTATCTATAATAGCGAAGGAGTGGATGTATCGATATACAGTAATAGGAGCAAGAAAAATAGAAAGTCCGGCTTTGATGGCGGACGCGTGGCATCACCGTTCTGACGCATTATCTTCAGTAGGTAGTTTGATAGGTGTTGCTGGGGCAGTGATGGGTTATCCCATATTAGATCCAATAGCATCTATTATCATAAGTATTTTAGTAGCAAAGGTTGGTGTAGATATCTATCTCCAATCAGTCAAAGATCTTATAGATTCTGCTGCTGATGAAGAAACGGTATTGGATATTAAAAAAATAATATTGGAAACACGAGGAGTTATACGGATTGATGAACTCAAGACCAGAAGACATGCAAATAAACTATATGTAGATATAGAAATTTCAGTGGATCAAAATTTGTCTGTTTCTCAGGCACATAAAATAGCAGAAGACGTACATGATAATATAGAAAAAAAGTTTAAGAAAGTAAAACACTGTATGGTTCATGTAAATCCTTTTGGAGGAATATAAATCTTCCCGCTAAGATATATGTAGAGACAAGAAATTTGATTTTTAGGATTTCCTGCCTTTAAATTGCAGTCAATATGAAAAAAATAACAAGTAGTAATTTATATAATTGTACTTATTTTGATTAATAATATAGATAAGTAACCTTATGTAAAATCAAATATATCTTACAAGAAGGTGATTAAAATAAATCTGGAAAACCTTATAGATGAGGCAGAAAATTTAATAAAAAGTGAAGATAGCATAGGCTATAACGAACAGGCATTAGAACAAAAAAGAGAAAAATGGATAAGTAAAAGTATTTCCTTCTTAAAAGATAATTATTCTGATAGTGTATTGACTACAGATTTCATAAAGGAAAGTGAAAAGCTAGATAAAAGCTATAGTACTTTACTAGGGATATTAAAAGGGTTAAAGGATGTAGAAGATGAAATAGATATAGAGTAAAGATAGAAAAAAATGTTATAGGAAACATGTTAAAGACCAGTGTGTTACCATAGGGTAGCACTTTTATTTTAATTGTAAAAACTTAAGAATCATGTTGTATTTCCGCTATAATAAGAGATATAATAACAGCGGAGGTGAATTTATGGAAAATGAGTCCATTTTAGATTATGTAATACACAACGATAAAATCTGCTCTGTAAATGAAGTAAATCTGATAGAAGAATTAAAAAAGCCTTCTATATACGAAGTTATAAGAATTATTGATGGAATACCCTTATACTTAGAAGAACACCTTGAAAGATTTAGAAAATCTGCAAGGTTAACTGGAATAAAAATAACTAAAACCGATGAAGAAATAGTCAATAAAATATATGAACTCATAAAAATAAATAAAGAGTATAATCTAAATATAAAAATATTATTTAATAATTCTTTGCATGGTAAGGGAAATATTTATTTTTATTTTGTTAAAAGCTTTTATCCATTAAAGACTATGTACAAAAAAGGTATACATACTATATTTTACAGGACGGAAAGAGAGAATCCGAATGCTAAAACTGCAAATAAAGAATTAAGAGAGTTAATAGCACGAGCTAGGGAAAAGGAAAAGGCCTTTGAGGCTCTCCTCGTTAACAGTAAAGATCAGATTACCGAAGGGAGCCGTTCAAATATATTTTTTGTAAAGAATGGAAAACTTCATACTCCCCCTTCAGAAAAAGTGTTATTAGGTGTTACGAGAACCAAAGTTGTGGAGCTTAGTAAGTTAAATAATATAGACTTGATAGAAAAGGATATCCTTGTTGATGACATAACTAAATACGATGGAGCATTTATAACTGGCACATCTATAAATGTATTGCCGATAAAAAGCATAGATAAAACAATTTTAAATTCACAGAATAACGATTTAGTTAAACATATCATGGGAATATATGAACAAGATATGAAAAATTATATTAATACAAGAAAAGAATTGTAAGGAGATGTGAAGTATGGAAAAAGTGGTTCAAAGATTTTTAAAGTATGTAAAAATTGATACCAAATCTGATCCGGAGTCAGATACCTGTCCTAGTACAGAAAAACAATTTAATCTTGCAAAGGTGTTGGCAGAGGAGCTTAAAGAGCTCAAATTAAAAGATGTAAGCATGGATGAGAATGGTTATGTTATGGCTACTCTGCCAGCAAATACCGATGAGGAAATCCCAGTTATAGGCTTTGTAGCTCATATGGATACAAGCCCTGATATATCAGGTGCTGATGTAAACCCACAAATAGTTAAAAATTACGATGGAGGAGATATAGTCCTAAATAAGGAAAAGAATATCGTTTTATCTCCAAGGGATTTTCCGGAGCTAAAAAAATATGTGGGACAGGACTTAATAACTACCGATGGTACAACTCTTTTGGGAGCAGATGATAAGGCTGGTATAGCAGAAATAATGGATGCATTAGAGTACTTAGTAGAGAATCCTGATATAAAACATGGTACAATAAAGGTTGCCTTTACTCCGGACGAGGAAATTGGAAGAGGAGCTGATAATTTTAATATAGAAAAGTTTGGTGCAGACTTTGCGTATACCGTTGACGGTGGAGAAATTGGAGAGCTTGAGTATGAAAACTTTAACGCAGCCTATGCAAAGGTAAAAATAAACGGAAGAAATGTGCATCCAGGTTCTGCAAAAAATAAGATGGTCAACTCTATACTTGTAGCAATGGAGTTTAACTCGATGCTTCCAGTAAATGAAAGACCTGCCCATACTGAAGGATATGAAGGCTTTTATCATTTAAACAATATAGAGGGAGATGTAGAACAGACTACCCTGCATTATATTATCAGAGATCATGATAAGAAAAAATTTGAAGAAAAGAAACAGAGAGTAGAAAGAATCGTAAAATACTTAAATGACAATATTGGCAAAGGAACTGTTGAACTTCAAATGGAAGATCAGTATTATAACATGAAGGAAAAAATTGAACCAGTTATACATATAGTTGAAACTGCCGAAAGGGCTATGGAGGAGGTAGGAGTTAAACCTATAAGAAAACCCGTTAGAGGCGGCACTGACGGGGCAAGACTTTCATATATGGGACTTCCCTGTCCAAATATTTTCACTGGAGGGCACAACTTTCATGGCAAATTTGAATACATACCTATAGATTCTATGAAAAAGGCTTCAGAGGTCATTGTAAAAATAATAGAACTTAGCAGCAGATAATCAAAGTCTCCCAATTTTTTAATTGGGAGACAAAGGAAGGGTTATTATCTTATTACCAATACTGGAATAGTTGCATGATGAACCACTTTATTGGTTACGCTTCCTAATAAAAATCTTTTAGTTCTCGACATGCCATGGGTACACATTATAATCATGTCGCAATTTTCTTTTTCAGCAACATCAAGTATGGCACCAGCAGGATCACCTACAGTAATTTTGGTGCTGACTTTTATATTTGTGTTAGCAAAGAATTTTTTCGCTTCTTCTACGATCTTTGTGGCGGTTTCTCTTGGAGAGTTTTCGGACTCATTTAATGAAATTGCTTCATAAGACCATCCAAAGGCAGGCATAATATTTTGAGCATTAAAAATAAGAATTTCCGCACCGAATTTTTCAGCTAAGTCTTTTGCATATTCATAGGACTTAAAGCAGGCTTCTGAACCATCAATTGGGAGCAAAATCTTTTTCATCATAAATATACATCTCCTTTCAAAAAATATTTATTATAAATATATATATACCATACTGTTATGTTCTTTAAACTATTAAAAAAACATCGTTAAATTTTACGGCATAAAAATTAAAACATTTTTTGAATTTTTTTGAAAATTCAGAAGGATTTTAGCTTTTTATATAAAATAGTATACAGTATGTATAAAATAGTTTATAATTGTATTTAGGGGCAATAAAGTAATTAGATATATATGGGGGGAGCATGTATCATGATGAAAACGAAGGAAGAATTACAAGAATTAACTGTATTAGTTAATAAATTTGTAGACTTTGCTAGAGAACTGAAAAGAGAAGGGAAAATTGATGAGGAACAATATCAGTATTTAACTAAAACTAAAATCGAATTTCTAAAAGAAACAAAGGAGAATAACTATATAAGTAAAAATTTAGAAGTTGTAGAAAATGACCTTTTTTATTAAATAGAGGTCATTTTTTTTAGACTTTTGTTCTGTTTTAAATAAGATATAATTATATAGAGTAAGACATAAATACAAATGTTTTAGTTTGTTTATATTCTACCACAAACCTTTGAACTTAAGGATAGATTAGTTTCTATATTAATTAATAAAGGAGTTTTATTATGAAGGAGAAAAGAATAAAATTTACCTGTCCCTTAGATTGCTTTGATATATGTACAATGGTGGCACTAGTTAAGGATGATAGGATAACAAAAATTGAAGGTGATAAGGATCATCCTTTTACACAGGGATTTATATGTAAAAAAGGTAAAAAGCATTTGGAAAGACTCTATCATCCTAAAAGAATATTAAATCCTAAGAAAAAAGTTAATGGAAAATGGATTGATATAAGCTTTGAGGAAGCTTTAGATGAGATAGCAGAAAAGCTAGTAAAAATTAAAGAAAAATATGGACCTAGCGCAGTGCTTCACTTTTATGACTCTGGATATGGAGGTATAAGTAAAACTGTAGATAAGATGTTTTTCAACTATTATGGCGGGGCCACGGTTCATACCGGAAGTCTATGCTGGGGAGCCGGTATAGAGGCTCAAAAAATCGATTTTGGTGGAAATAAGGGACATGCCCCTGAGGACTTGTTGAACTCAAAGACTATTATTATTTGGGGAAGAAATCCTGCAGATACAAATATACATCTCATGAAATATTTAACTGAAGCTAAGAAAAGGGGAGTGTATATCTACTTAATCGACCCTATTAGGACTAATACTGCTAGGATTGTATCAAAGCACGTAAGTATAAAGCCATCTACAGATGGAGCGTTAGCCCTGGGAATGGCAAACTATATAATAAATGAAGGACTTCTAGATGAAGATTTTATAAAAAATTATGTAAAGGGATATGATGAATATAAAGAATACGTTCAAAGGTTTACATTAGACTATGTTGAAGAAGTTACGGGAATCCATAGAAATGAAATCAAAGAATTAGCTGAAAGCTATGCTAAAAATAAGCCATCGAGTATAATTATAGGCTATGGAATTCAGAGATATAAAAATGGAGGAAATAATATAAGAGCTATAGATGCATTGGGAGCCATAACAGGCAATATCGGTGTGAATGGCGGTGGAGTCAATTACTCTAATAAATTGATAGGAGACTATATACAGGGTGAGGTAGCAAAAAGTGATAAATACGCTGTAAATAGAAGAACTTACTCAAAGGCAAAACTAGCACAGTTTATCATGAATGCAGACAATCCTCCTATAAAGTGCTTATTTATTACAAAGTCAAACCCTTTAGTTCAGGTTCCAAATATAAATGCAACCATAAAGGCCTTTGAAAAGGTTGACTTTAAAGTAGTTATTGACATGTTCATGACCGATACTGCTAAGGCTGCTGACTTGGTACTCCCCGCTACCAGTATATTAGAAGAGGACGATTTTATATATTCATCCATGTTTTCCCCATATCTAAATTATTCAAAACAGGTTATTCAGCCCATAAATGATATAATAGGAGAATATGAAATTTTCAGAACTTTGGCCAAAAAGGTGGGATTAAAGGAGTATCCTGACATAGATAGAGAGGAATTTTTCAGAAGGGAACTTAGACCCATTATGGAGGAGTTTGACATAAGTTATGAATATTTAAAAGAAAATCCATTTACCATAAAGAACAGAGATATACCATGGAAGGATAAAGAATTTGATACACCATCGGGGAAATATGAATTGTATTCAGAAATTGCAAAGGAAAAGGGACTAAGTCCTATTCCCGTATTTATACACGAAAAGAAAACTGAGGATGAATATAACATTAGAGTAATAACCCCCCATCATAGGGATTCCCTGCACTCACAGCACTTTGCTTTTAAAGAAGGTAAGCCAATAGCTTATATTAATGAAAGAACCCTAAAGAAAAATAATCTTGATGTTACCAGGGCCGCTACAATAAAAACAAAGTATGGAAAGTTAACAGTTAATCTTGAAACTAGTGAAAATATCGGAGATGATATTATAATGATTTATGAAGGATGGTGGCATAAAAATGGATCTGTTAATCTATTGACTCCTGATGAAATAAGTGATATAGGTGAACAGGCAGTATATTATGAATGCTTTTGTAGCATAAAAAATATCTAACATAGGAGGCATATTGATGGCACTACATTCATTCTCGCGTACAGAATTATTAATTGGAAAAGAAGGGCTTGAAAAACTGGCTCAAAAAAAGGTTGCAGTATTCGGAATAGGCGGTGTTGGGACCTTTGTGGTTGAAGGACTTGCAAGAACAGGCGTTAGAAGCTTTGTGCTGGTTGATGACGATGATATATGCTTAACCAATATAAACAGGCAAATACACGCACTTAGAAGCACAGTTGGGAGATCAAAGGTTGAGGTGATGAGAGAAAGAATATTAGATATTAATCCAAAAGCTGAGGTAATTACCTATAAAATGCTTTACAATTCAGAGACAGCTGAAAAGCTCTTAGCTGATGACTATGATTATGTGGTTGATGCAATAGATATGGTTAGTTCAAAATTGGACTTGGCTGAAAGATGTTATAAAAAGGGCATACCGATTATAAGCAGCATGGGGGCGGGAAACAAGCTTGATCCTACAAGATTTGAAGTTGAAGATATCTATAAAACCTCCATATGTCCTTTGGCAAAGGTGATGAGGAAGGAACTTAGGAAAAGGGGAGTTGAAAAATTAAAGGTAGTATATTCAAAAGAAAAGCCTATAAAGCCTATTAACACAACTTCTAACTGTAAAACCGACTGTATATGTACAAACAAAGAAAGAACATGTACAGTGAGAAGACAGATTCCTGGAAGTGTTGCATTTGTTCCTTCAGCGGCTGGACTTATAATAGCATCTGAGGTTATGAAAGACTTATTAAATTCTTAAAACTTTTTCTCCTAACCTAAAATCTAACAAATTTGAAATTCCACAAAATGTAAAAAGGATTTTTGGAAATCCTATAGAAATTATTTAATGAGCGATATTGTTTAAATATCATCTATAGATATAACAAATACTTCAAAATCGCTCAGAAGGAAACCTCAAAATCCCTAGAATAACATAAATTAAGTTTTAAAGTTGTTTATCTATAGATAAATTTATAGGAAAAAAGAATTATATTTAGTGTGAAACATGGACTAAGTTAACATAAATGATTGATTTATGTTAATGAAGAATGATATATTAAGGAGAAGGCTTGTTTTAAATTGGTTGGGAGGGAATTTTTGTGAAAAAAACGGCAGTATCTATTTTAACTTCTATTTGTTTACTTTCTGCACCGATTCCGGCTTTGGCTATTAATCATAATCTTAATTTACCTATTTATGAAAAAGGAATGGAGCATGAAGATATAAAGACAATACAAAAGGCATTGAAAAGAGCTGGATTGTACAACTATAGCGAGCTCACTTCGTATTACGGGCCTATTACGGAAAACGCTGTTAGAAGATTTCAGAAAAAATACGGTCTTACTGCTGATGGAATAGTGGGCGATTCTACAATAAGCAAGATGGAGGAGTTAGGACTTTTCACATTTGGAAATCTTTCCATGTCCCTTTACGAGGAAGGGATGGAGCATGATGATATAAAGGTGATTCAACAGGCACTTAAGGAAGCAGGAGTATATGAAAATGACTTTTTCACTACATATTATGGGCCTGATACTAAGGAAGCTGTAAGAGTTTTTCAAAGGAAATATGGCTTAGTAGTGGATGGTATAGTTGGTGAATCTACGATAAAGAAGATGCAGGATTTAGGACTTGTTACCTATACTCCTGGAAGACAAGCTGTTATGACTAAAGCTGTGGGCAATCTGTCCTTGGATTTTTATGAAAAAGGAATGAACCACCCCGATGTAAAGATTATACAAAAAGCATTAAAGAGGGTTGGAACATTTAAGGAAGACGCCTATACTACACACTATGGACCCGCTACTAAAAAAGCCGTTGAAGGCTTTCAAAAAAAATATGGCTTAACGGTAGATGGTGTTGTGGGAAGTTCTACCATAGCTAAGATGAAGTCTCTAGGGCTTATTACATATACTGTAAGCAGAAGAACAGGCAATAGAAGATTTGGCGAATATTTGGATTGGTGGCAAAATGTAAAGAAGATGCTAAAGCGAAATGAAACAATATTGACTATACAGGATTTTGAAACTGGATTGCGCTTTAAAGTAAAGGTAACAGCTGGAAGTAATCATGCCGACGTAGAGCCTTTAACCAGTACTGACACAAATATAATAAAGAAAATCTGGGGAGGGTTCAGCTGGGCTAGAAGACCGGTGCTTGTATTCTTAAATGGAAGGGTAATAGCTGCTTCAATGTCTGCCATGCCCCATGCAGGTAGAGAGGACAAACCTGCAGGAAAATATGTAAGCGATAGAAGTGACGGATATGGTTACGGATATAACTTTGACTTTGTGAAAAACAACGGAATGTCAGGACATATAGATTTGCACTTTAGAAATAGTACAAGACATAAAGATGATAGGGAAGATCCTAAGCATCAATCTGCAGTTAAAAAAGCTGCTGGTTTAAAATAATTATGCTTTTTTATAGCATAGGAACTCAAATTTATGATTGACTAAACCCAATTTTGGGTATACCCTAATATAGGGGACACTATCTAAAGGTTTTATTTACTAATAGATGTTATAGGGGGTAAAGGTAGAGATGAAGAATATTAAAACTCTAGTAGTGGGACTTACTTATCTGTCAATTGTTTCAGGAATCACTATTTTTGTAATGAATGTAAGTAATCTCATGGTAAATATAAGATAGCTTTAAAGCTATCTTATATTTATTTTTGTTGTTTCCAGTATAATATAATAAAAGGAGAATAAAAATATGTTTTATTATTTCATAATTGGGTATTATTTGTATTGATGTAAAACAAGAGAGGAGAGGATACTTTGTCAGCAAGAGAAATAAAAAAGGGGATTTATTGGGTAGGAGCAGTTGATTGGAACAAAAGAGAATTTCATGGACCTACTTATCATACCCATAGAGGAACGTCCTACAATTCTTATTTAATAATAGATGAAAAGGTTACTTTAGTAGACGCTGTAGATGAAGATTTTGTAGATATTATGTTGGAGAATATAAATAGTGTAATTGATGTATCTAAGATTGACTACGTGGTAGTAAATCACGTTGAGCCCGATCATTCGGGAGCATTTCCAAAGGTTATGGAGCATATTCCCAATGCAAAGGTATTTTGTAGTGCAAAGGGGAAGGATGGAATGAAGGCCCATTACTTTGGAGATTATGATTATAATATAGTCAAAACGGGAGATGTTGTAAATATTGGTAAAAGAAGTTTAAAGTTCATTGAAGCACCTATGCTTCACTGGCCTGACAGTATGTTTACATATATCGAGGAAGAAAAACTGCTAATGCCTAACGATGCCTTCGGTCAGCATATGGCTTTTTCTCACATATTTGACGATGAAAACGATATGGATGTAGTTATGAACGAAGCAAAGAATTATTATGCCAATATTTTAATGCCCTTTAGTCCGCTGATTACAAAGAAAATAGATGAAATAGTAAATATGGGTCTTGAGATAGATATGATAGCTCCAAGTCATGGAATTATTTGGAGGACCCATCCGGAAAAAATAATTGACACCTATCTCAAATGGGCAAAGGGAGAGACCGAAAGAAAGGCAGTAATAGTCTATGATACTATGTGGGGAAGTACAACCAAAATGGCCCATGCAATATTGGATGGATTGGTAAGCGAAGGAGTAGAAGTAAAGCTATATAAAGCATCTGTGTCAGACATTACCCATGTCATAGGTGATATACTTGACGCCAAAGCGCTGCTTGTTGGTTCATCCACCATCAATAATACAATGATAGCAACCATAGGATACTTCTTAGAAGAAATAATTGGATTAAAGCCAAGGGGTAAAATAGGTGCATCCTTCGGATCATATGGATGGGGTAAAGGTGCAGTAGCAAATATAGAAAAGAAAATGAAAGAAATGGGAATTAAATTAACCCATGAAGGATTGCAGATAAAATATGTACCTACAGAAGAAGACCTTAAAAAGTGTTATGAGCTTGGTAAAGAAATAGGAAAAATGATATAAAATAATATAGATTGGTATTGGAAAATAAGTCCTTGTTTTTACGAGGGCTTATTTTTTTTGCTGTGATGGAATAAAAAGGAGGAGTATGGTTGAAAATATTAATTATAAAGATAAATTAGCTTATTGTACTAGATCCTGATAGTAGCAACCTATAAGAATTTATGACCGTCCACCGATGAAGAAGTTAAATTGATATAAAGGAGGAACACAATGAAGAGGCAGTTTACTATTGCATTCACAATATTTTTAGTACTGACAATAATTGGCGGATTTTACATAGATGTAAGCTATGCCAGGACCCTTTATTGGGGAACTAGAGGGGAAGATGTAAAGGTGGTTCAAAATAAGCTTAAAAACTGGGGATACTATGATGGAATCGTTGATGGTATATACGGCCCCAAAACCTATAGAGCAGTAGTTAAGTTCCAAAGAAAAAATGGTCTGAGAGTAGATGGGGTTGTAGGAAAGCAGACTAAAAGTGCTCTTGGGATTAGTACGACTACTGCTGGGCGGTACAGTAAAGAAATTGAAGTTGCCCAAAGAAAATTAAAGCAGTGGGGATATTATGATGGTCCAATAGACGGTATATATGGCCCAAAAACCTATAGCGCGGTTGTAAAATTTCAAAGAAAAAACGGATTAAGGGTGGATGGATATATTGGTCCTCAAACTAGAAAAGCTTTAGGGATAACTACTAAAGCGGTAAGTAGAGGAGGATATAGCGCAAGTAGTAGAGGAGTTTCAAGAAGTGACGATATAAGACTTTTGGCCATGGCTATAAATGGTGAGGCCAGAGGAGAGCCATATGTGGGGCAGGTCGCCGTAGGAGCAGTAATACTCAATAGAGTAAAGCATCCATCTTTTCCTAACTCTATTGCAGGAGTTATATATCAGCCCCTTGCATTTGAATCAGTAGATACAGGGGAAATATATAAACCAATAAAAGAAAGTTCCTATAAAGCGGCTAGAGACGCTTTGAACGGATGGGATCCAACCGGAGGAGCGTTATACTTCTGGAATCCTGCCCATGCACAAAGTAGCTGGATATGGAAGTTGAAACCAACACTTAAAATAGGAAAGCATGTTTTTGCAAGAAAATAAGAGGGGGTATGGATAAATAATGAGAAATATTTTTATAGGAATGTTTGTTTCAGTTTTGATAATATTAGCACTTACCTTTAACTGGGGGTATAATCAAACCCAGGAGCTTAATCGTTATAACGTTTACGTTGAAAACCAGTTTCAAAGAATGTTTTATAATCTGGTGGGAAATGTGGAAGATATTCAGTCAAACCTTGCAAAAGTCATGGTAACTGGAACGCCTAAACAGAATGTATTGATTTTTACAAATTTGATGTACAAGGCCTATGATGCGCAGGAAAAGCTGACTCAACTGCCCATAAACCATAAAGATGCAGGTAAAACCCAGAAGTTTTTGAGCCAGGTAGGAGATTTAAGTATGGCCATGGCTAGAAAAAATCTTAGAGGAATACCACTTACTCAAGAGGATATGGGAAAGCTTGAGGAACTACATAACTATGCTAATTATTTAGCGCGAAGTCTTATTGAGCTTCAGGGTGATATTGCTAACAATGGAACCAAACTAAGGAGATTGATGGGTAAAGCAGGTAAGAACTTGAAAGAAACGAATAAAAATATGATAAATACAAGTTTTCTCAATGTGGAAGAAAGGATGCAGGAGTATCCCGAGCTTATATATGATGGTCCCTTTTCTGAACATATAGCTAACATTAAGCCAAAGCTAGAAGGAGAGAATATAAGTAAGGATAAGGCAATGAAAGTAGCAAAAGAGTTTTTAAAAGATAAAAGAGAATATGAAGCTACCTTTGTAACAGAGACGGATAATACAAGACTTCCTGCATACATATTTGAACTAAGAGACCAGGATAATGAAGAAAGCTATATAAGTATTGCTATAACAAAAAAAGTAGGTAAACCTCTTTGGATGTTTGATACAAAACCCGTTGGAAATGAAAACATAAGCAAGGAAAAAGCTATACAGATTGCTCAGGACTTTCTTAAAAAGAATGGGTTTGAAAATATGGTTTCAACATATACCGAGGAGTACGACGGACAGATAATAATAAACTTTGCATATAAGGATGGAGAGGTAATAGTATATACTGATCTTATAAAAGTTAAGGTAAGCCTGGAAGATGGAACCATAAAGGGATTTGAAGCTGAAGGGTATCTCACGAATCATCATAACAGAACTATTCCAAAAACTTTAATATCAGAGAAAGAAGCTAAAAATATGATAAGCATAGGTGCAGAAGTAAAAGAAGTTAGACTGGCCATCATTCCGACAGAGGGTTCAAAGGAAATTTTATGTTATGAGTTCCTGACTAAATATAAAGAAGACGATTTTCTGGTTTATGTAAATGCATTGAATGGTGAGGAGGAAAAAATATTGCAGATGATTATAAAAGAGAAGGGCGTATTGATGATGTAAAAGAAGGTAACTTTTTACCTTCTTTTTCTGTTGAAACTTAAGCTAAATATGGTATATTAAATTAATATATGGATAAGAAACTTCAAATTTTTATGAGGTTTTTAAATATATAATTGAGGTGGTCAGCGATGAAAGATTTTAGTGTCTTTGAAATAATAGGACCAAAAATGATAGGTCCCTCAAGCTCTCATACTGCAGGTGCAGCTAGGCTGGGAAGAATTGCAGGTAAGGTTGCTAATTATGATATAAAAAGCGTAAAATTTGTGCTGCATGGTTCCTTCGCAAAAACGTATAGGGGACATGGTACTGATAGAGCCCTTATGGCAGGGATCTTAGGAATAAAAGAGAGTGATGAAAGACTTAGGGATTCTTTAAGTATTGCCGATGAAAGGGGAATAGAATATGAATTCATAGAAGATGACTTAGGGGAAGTTCATCCCAATACAGTCAAGTTTTTAATTGAAAAAACAAATGGTGAAAAAATAGAGCTTATAGGGTCTTCTATAGGAGGAGGCAATATAAAAGTGGTTGAAATCAATAGTCTTAAGCTTGAGTTTACAGGGCAGTATCCTACACTTATAACAAGGCATTTAGACCATCCTGGAATTATAGCTAAAATTACAAAGATATTAGCAGATTATAACATAAACATAGCATTTATGAGTGTATATAGACAGAGCAAAGGGCAGGATGCCTTTATGGTTATAGAATCCGATAATGAACTTAATCCTAAAATAATAGACGATATAAAGAATTCGGTTAAGGATGTAAAAAGGGTATATGTGATAAATTCTATCTAAAAGTGAGGTATGAATATGGTTTATAACTTTAGTAGTGGGAAAGAATTAATTGAGATTTGTAAAGAGTACGATAAAAAAATATGGGAAGTAATGATATTGAGAGAATCAGAAAAATCTGAAAAAACTACAGAAGAAATATTTAGTATGATGAAAGAAAATCTGGAAGTTATGAAGAAATCGGTTGAAAGAGGCCTAAATGAAGATATTAAATCTGTGAGCGGTTTAGTTGGTGGCGATGCAAAGCTGCTTAAGAATAGATATGAAAACTGTAACACAATATCTGGAAGCAGAATGCTAAAGGCCGTTGCAAGTGCTATGGCGGTTTTAGAAGTAAATGCTTCAATGGGCCAGGTAGTTGCAGCACCTACAGCAGGTTCATGTGGTATACTTCCAGGAGTACTGATAACTGTTGGAGAAGAGTTTGGAATCAATGATGAAGATTTGGTTAAAGCTTTATTTACCTCTTCTGCCGTAGGATTAATAATAGCTGAAAATGCAACTGTATCAGGAGCAGAGGGAGGATGCCAGGCCGAAACGGGATCGGCTGCAGCTATGGCTGCAGCAGCATTAGTTGAGCTGATGGGGGGAGATCCCGAACAGGCTCTCCATGGTGCTGCTATGACTATAAAAAATATTTTAGGATTGGTATGTGACCCAATAGCAGGTTTAGTTGAGTGTCCATGTGTTAAAAGAAATGCTATAGGAACTGCAAATGCCTTCATTTCTGCCGATATGGCACTGGCAGGAATCAAGAGTTTGATTCCCTTTGATGAAGTAATAGATTCTATGTATAGAGTAGGTAAATCTATGCCAGATGCTCTCAGGGAAACAGCTCTTGGAGGATTAGCTGCAACTCCAACAGGCAAAAAGATAGCTCGGGAAATATTAGGAAAAGATAAGTAGATTACGCTCAAAGCGACTTAAAAGTCGCTTCTGTTATTTTAATATGATAAAATATTTAGTAGACATAGTAAATAGATTAAGTATTGGGGGATTATCGAATGAAAAAAACAAGAAAACTAGCACTTATGGGACTTTACATTTCAATGGCATTGGCACTATACATATTTGAAAAGACTCTACCGGTACCCTTTATTGCTCCAGGAGCTAAACTTGGACTTGCAAATATAATAACTCTAACTGCCCTTATAACATTGGGATTTAAAGATGCATTCGTAATTCTGATGGTAAGGATACTGATGGGTTCTATATTTGGAGGAGGAGTTTCAGCTTTTTTATATAGCATAACAGGAGGAGTTTTAAGTATACTGTTTATGCAACTTACTAGGATTGTAGGAAGAAAAAATGTGAGCTTAATTGGAATAAGTGTGGTTGGAGCCGTATTCCATAATATAGGTCAGCTTTTAGCGGCGGCTTTAATTATAAATAACGTCAATATCTTTGTGTATCTTCCAATTTTATTTTTGACAGCTATTGGGACAGGTATATTTGTGGGCTTGGTTTCCAGATATCTCGTATCATTTATAAATAAGCATGTTCCTTATTTTAGCATAAATAATTAGATTTAATATTATTGATTTTTAGAAAAGATTATGATATTTTATTTAAAGACAGTTCGAAAGCCTCCTGTCTATAAACAAAACTAAGGCACCTACAACACAATATTAATTTACTTTTTGTAAATAAATTAATATATTAGGGATTGCCTTGTTTTTTTGAGGCGATCCCTTTTAACTTTTTGCAAAGGATTGATAAGAATGGAAAGAGTTGGATTAACTACTACAATACCCGTTGAGATACTATTTGCTGCTGGAGCCACTCCTGTAGATTTAAATAATATATTTGTAACTTCAAATAAGGGGAAAAAATATATAGAAAGTGCTGAACTGGAAGGCTTTCCGAGGAATCTCTGCTCATGGATCAAGGGCTTATTTTCTGTTGCAATTGATAATAACATAAAACAAATAATTGGAGTTACTGAGGGAGATTGTTCAAATACAAAGGCCCTTTTGGAAGTCTGGGAAATGAAGGGGTTGAAAATACATCCCTTTGCCTTTCCACAGGATAGAGATATAAAAAACATTAAAAGAGAAATAGACAATTTGGCTAAAAACTTTAAGGTGTCTATTGCAGAAGTAGAGAAAGTGAAAAAAGACCTTCATGCTATACGCAAAAGAGTTCAGTATTTAGATGAATTAACATGGAAGCACAATAAAGCTACAGGTTTTGAGAATCACTTGTATCAGGTGAGCTGTAGCGACTTCAATGGCAATTATAATAGTTTTTTAGCGGAACTGGAAGAAAAAATTAATGAGATAGAAAAAAGACCTACCAAAAAAGGTGAGATAAGAATTGGATATATAGGAGTTCCCCCTATCTTTTCGGATATATACCATGTGATAGAGGAATATGGGGGAAGAGTAGTCTATAATGAAGTGCAAAGAGCCTTCACGCTGACGGGATTTCATAGGGATACGTCTATATACGAGATGTACCTTGATTTTACCTATCCCTATGGAATTGATTTTAGATTAAAGGATATAGAAAAGCAAATAGAGATTAGAAAGATTGACGGAATTATTCACTATACACAGGCCTTTTGTTATAGGGGAATAGAGGACATTATTGTTAAAAACAGTTTGAATCTTCCAGTTTTGACTATAGAAGGAGACTTGCCAGGAAATGTAGATGCGAGGACAAGACTTAGAATAGAATCTTTTATAGATATGCTTAAGGATTTTAAGATTTAGGAGGAGAAAAATGACTTTTGTAGGTATAGATCTGGGAAGCAGGGCGGTAAAAATTGTAGTAATAGATGAAAATAAAAAGCTACAAGAGAAAGTTATAGGAACAATGAGTTTCTATAGAGATTTTACAACTAATATAGACGGTAAGATACACATAGATTTTGATAAGATAGGCATAAAAAGAGATGATATAGAGTTGGTCAGTACCGGATACGGAAGAAATAACCTAAAGATATACGGAGCAAAAATAATCAATGAGATAAAGGCTCATGTATATGGAGCCTTATACCAGACTAAACTTAAAGATTTTACCTTGCTGGATATCGGGGGACAGGATACAAAGATAGTAAAGGTTGAGAAAGGTATTATTACTGACTTAATGCTAAACGATAAATGTGCTGCTTCAAGTGGAAGATACCTGGAGAATATGGCTGAGATTTTAGAGATATCCCTTGAAGAATTAATAAACTGCCATGAATCACCTGTAGATTTAAATACCACCTGTGCAGTATTCGGCGAATCAGAATTAATAGGGAAGATTGCTGAGGGACATGGTATAAAAGAACTGGCAGCAGGTGTAAACTATTCGCTTTATAAAAGAATTAAGCCCTTGTTAAGAGATTTTAGAAATAAGAGATTAGTTTTAACAGGAGGAGTGGCACAAAATAAAGCTATACAAAAATATTTATCAAGGGACTTTGAAAAGATTATTATCCCTGAAAGGCCCCAGCTAAATGGAGCAATAGGCTCAGCGTACTTTGCAATGAAAAAGAAGGGAGGAAATAAAGATGCACAATAAACTAATAAATATAACTAAGATATTTACCTTTGATAGTGCCCACAAGCTTGAAAACTATGAAGGTGACTGCAAATATCTTCACGGACATACCTACAAGCTAGAGGTTACTGTAAGTGGCAGAACAGATTATAGAGGTATGGTCATAGATTTTAATGATTTAAAAAAAATAATCAAAGAGAAAATAATTAATAAACTGGACCATAAATATCTAAATGACATATTTGATTTCAACACGACCTGCGAAAATTTGATTGTATGGATTTTCAAGGAGTTAGATGAAGACTTAAAAACAGAAAATTACTATCTGAAAAAAATCAGACTTTGGGAGACCCCAACAAGCTATGCTGAACTAGGAAGGGACGAATTTTATCATGAAGGTTAATGAGATTTTTCTTAGCATACAGGGGGAAGGCATAAGCACAGGTTATCCAACAATTTTTGTTAGATTTACGGGCTGCAATTTAAGATGCAACTATTGTGATACTACGTACTCATATGAGGGTGGGCAGGAAATGACTCCTGAAGATATTTATAAAAAAATTGAAAATTTTGGATATAAAAGAGTCTGCATAACTGGTGGAGAACCTCTACTGCAGCATGATATAATGACTTTACTGGATATGCTTAAAAAATATGAAGTAAATATAGAAACTAATGGTTCAGTGGATATAAGTGGGTTTAATCTCAGTGACAGCCATAGATTTACAATGGATATAAAAGTGCCTTCATCTTTGGAAAGTGAAAAGATGAAGCTAAGCAACTTTAATTTTCTCAGGGACATCGATGAAATAAAGTTTGTAATTGGCTCAAAAGAGGATTATGAATGGTCAAAGAAAGTTATAGATAAATACTATCAAAAAGGCATCATTACATTTTCACCAGTTTTCAGTCAGATTGAACATCAAACTATAATAGAGTGGATCTTGGAAGATAAGTTAGATGTAAGATTTCAGCTGCAAATTCATAAAGTGATATGGAATCCTAATAAAAGAGGTGTGTGAGATTTTAATTTAACTTTACTATTTGGAGGGATATTATGAAGAGAGCTGTAGTTTTACTTTCTGGAGGATTAGATAGTACAACCTGTATGGCAGTTGCAAAAAGCGAGGGATACGACTTATACCCA
This sequence comes from Candidatus Petromonas tenebris, assembly GCA_014236755.1. GTDB lineage: Bacteria > Bacillota > Clostridia > Peptostreptococcales > Caminicellaceae > Petromonas > Petromonas tenebris. The sequence continues at coordinate 19,931 of JACCKY010000001.1, forward strand.
ATTTCTTTTGACTATGGACAAAGACATAACCGTGAGCTTGAATGTGCTAAAAAAGTTGCAAAACATTTTGGTGTAAAGGAGCACAAAATAATAAAAATGGATAATGTTGGGGGAAGTGCCCTTACCGATCAGAGTATTGATGTGCCTGACTACAAGGGAGATGCAGATATTCCCGTAACCTACGTTCCGGCACGAAACATACTTTTTCTAAGCTATGCACTAGGCTATGCCGAGGTTTTAGAGGCTGAAGCAATATTTATTGGTGTAAGTGCCATAGATTATAGCGGATACCCTGACTGCAGACCTGAGTTTATTAAAGCCTTTCAAAAAGTCATAGATGTAGGAACTGCAGCAGGGGTAAAAGGTAAATCTATAGAAGTAAAGACACCGTTAATAAATTTATCTAAGGCAGAAACAATAAAACTGGGGACTAAGCTTGGAGCACCTTATGAACTAACTACCAGCTGCTATAGAGGGGAAGAAAAAGCTTGTGGAGTTTGTGATAGCTGTGTACTGAGACTAAAGGGATTTGAAGAGGCTGGAGTGAAGGATAAAATAGAGTATAAAATACATGTTTTATAAAACTTCATCGCTATCTTCCTTAAAACAAAGAGAAAAAAGATTTAACTACGATGAGATAGTTAAAGAGTATTAAAATTGCATTCATATGGATAAATTGGTGCAAATCTACTAATTTAACCAAAAATATTGCATTGAATTTGACCCCCTAGGTCTGTTATGGTAAAGTAAAGGGGGTTTTTTTATGCAAAAAATTATAGAGTCAATAACCAAAAACATAGTTATTTCCATATCTTTGGGATTATTGCTATTTATAGCTGGAGTTCTGTCAAGAGGACAATTCATCCAAAGCAATATGATTATTAGTCTTATGGTTCCACTAATTTTTATTTCATTAGGCTTTGGATTTGTATTTGCTCCACTTTTCAAAAAAAATGGTAAGACTTCAGTTGGCTTATTTATTAAATCGGTTCTTGCACCTTGGGCAATAGTAATAGCGATCACAATATTAAATAAAACTGGCGTAGATTCTCCTATAATAAAGGCAGGAACATTATTTTTAATAAACATAGTGTTCTTTAAAAAAGAGATTGATAAAGCAGTTAACTTATAAAAGGTAGCAGAGGGAAGTTTGCCTTTGCTATTTTTATTTTCGTTTGAATTAGAAAATGAAAAACTAAAGTTATAGGCAAGATGTATATAAAATAAGATGAAGTTTTTTCTTTGTTATATCAAAGGGAATTGGTATAATAATGAAAAATACAATAATAATTTTATGGAATAAGGAGGTCTTTTGCATGAAGGAAGTGGTTGTAGAAAGCTTTACAATGGATCATACAAAGGTGGAGGCTCCCTTTGTAAGAAAATGTGGAAAGATTGAAATGCCCAAGGGAGATGTCATTACAAAATTTGATTTGAGATTTACACAACCTAACAAGGAAGTGATGTCAACTGGAGCTGTGCATGCTTTAGAACACCTTTTAGCAGGATTTATAAGAGAAGAATTAGAGGATGTAGTGGATATATCTCCTATGGGATGTAGAACAGGATTTTATCTAATATTAGTAGGAAATCGTAAGGAAAATGAAATTGCCATAGCATTGATAAATGCACTGGAAAAGGTCTTATTGGCAGAAGAAATTCCAGCTGCAAATCCTATACAATGTGGGAACTATAGAGATATGTCGTTATTCGGAGCAAAGGAGTTTGCTAGGGAAGTATTAGAAAAATTAAAAAGTAAGTATAATAATAAATAAAAACTGTAAATACGCAAATTGAATAGTAAGCATAAAATCCTTTTACCTAAAAAGATAATAGGGGCATTAGTCGATAAATTTGCCCCAAGACAAGTTTTAATGAGCTATCGCTCTATGTTCAATTTTTTCAATATCTAAAAATTAATTATGCAATTTCCTCGTATATATATTTAGCCTTTAGTATGATAAAATATATATAAGAATTACTATTCAGGAGGTGTGGTAGTAATGAAATGGAATGAAGTGAGAAACTTATACCCAGACCAATGAGTTAAAGTGCGTACTCTTAAGTTCCACAAAGAAGGTAACTACTTATATATTGATGAAATGGAAATTATCAAACCTATCTCGAATGATAAGGAAGCCACTAGAGAATTAACTAACAGCAAAGGAAATAGTCTTGTCTATCATACAAGCCATGATACTATTAGGACGAAGTTAATTAAAGATTTAGGTTTGTTTAGGAGGTTTAAAAATTGAAACTCCAATATAGAGACAACCTAAGTTTCTACCTTGGCGCAGTTGAGAAAAATATCAATGGTTTATTAGGACTAGATGGCTTAATGAAATCAAATGCAATTATTAATCTGGATAGTATGGATATAATCTTTAGAAAATAATGTATCAAAAAGCAAGAGAGACCATTTTAGTGGTCTCATTTTATATTCTATAGGTTGTTGAATAACTAAAATTACCAATTAAAAAAGTCGTCACTTTCTAGTATCATGTTAAGTACCACCAAAACAATTACCTAGAAAGGACGACTAAGATGATTATAACACTTGACATGATAAAAGATAAACCTTTTTATTAGGTCTGTAAAAAATTACAAAAATTTTTTGAAAAATTTGTATTTAAGACTAATTTTAAAAAGGTCGGTAGACCTAAGAAATATTCAGACTTACAAATAATGCAATGCTTAATTTATAAAGCTATGAAAAAAATCTATTGCCTAAGAGAATTAGAGTGGGAATTATCTAATGAGGCTTTGTTTGCTAAGATTATTGGATTAACAGATATTCCAGACCATTCTACTTTCTGTATTAGAATTAAACAGATTGAAAAAAGTCTATTTTATCAAATATATAGATTATTTGTATTACTGTTAGATCCTGACCTTAGAGTCTGTTCAATTGATTCAACTCCATTAAGGAGCTCAAGGTTTGATTCTGAAGCTAAAAAAGGTAGTCCCTTGACTCGTATATACATTCAATCTATTTTTCCATAGCTTTTTTGGCAAAATTAGTAGTAACTATCTTATCATAAGGAGCTCTCTTATCAAGTCCAATTGCTGCATCTATAATATCCATCATATGATTTAACCCTTCTTCGGTGAGAGTTAAGTCAGGTTTCCAAGTATCTTGTTCTCTGTATCTTTCGACGATTTTAGTGAGAACTTCTAAATCTGCGTCTGGGAAGTGGGGTTGTAGTGATTTGGCAACTTCTTCAGCACTGTGGCTCTCAACCCATTTCATGCCCTTGTAGACTGCATTTGTGAAAGATTGAATTATTTCAGGATTCTTTTCTATATAGCTTTTCTTAGCAGAATAGCAGGTATAAGGGATATATCCACCTTCCTTCCCTATAGATGCAACTATATAACCTGCACCTTCCATCTCCATTGTGGTCGCTGTGGGTTCGAACAATGTGACATAGTCCCCTTCCCCACCTCTAAAAGCACCAGCCATTACGGCAAATTGTATATCTGTTCTTACGTTTACATCTTTACCTGGTTCTAATCCGTGTTTTCTAAGCACATACTCTAAAGTCATTTCAGGCATTCCACCTTTTCTACCACCTATGATAGTTTTTCCTTTAAGTATGCTGAAATCGAAGTTATCAATTTTTTTTCTGCCCATAAGGAATGAGCCATCTCTTTGAGTAAGTTGTGCAAAGTTTACAGCGTAGTCTTCCTTACCTTCATTGAAAACGTATACGGAGGCTTCAGGGCCCATAAAACCTATGTCTACCTGATCAGATAGCAAAGCAGTCATAGTTTTATCTGCTCCCTTAGTATTAATGAACTCTACTTCAAGTCCTTCTTCTTCAAAGAAACCTTCAGTTAATGCTACATATTGAGGAGCATAAAAAACTGAATGTGTTACCTCTGCAACCCTTACTTTTGTTAAAGCTTTTTCTCCACAGCCTGTTAAAGCCACGGAGATGATTAAGATAAGTGACATCAACAAGGTAATAGTTCTAAATTTTCTCACATAAATCCCTCCATAAAATTTTTTATAACATAAGTGTATAATTTCATTATATTCACCATAAAAAGAATGGTTACAATTTGAAATATGCCTTGTTGAGTTCAAAGTTAATACTTATGCATAAAAATTGAAATAATGCTTGTGAAATTTTAGTCTTATGAATATTATTTTCACTATAATAGTTTTGAAAAGTTACTTATAGCTTAAAATTTAATGTGGAATAGAAGGAAATGTAAAAAATATAAAGAATTAATAAAATAATAAACTTCATGTATATACTTTGAAAATTGAATTTTGATGGAAAAAGTCTGATTTAGAGGGAAATCTGTTAGATAATAAATATTATGGCTGTCATACATGGTGAAGAAAGAAATTAGAATCAAAAATTAAGTAGGTGTCATTATACTTAAACCATAAAAAATAAAGTGAAATTTAATCATGATAATACTAGAGTTAAAATAGACTTTGAACAAGTATCGGACTTTATTAAATTTGATGTATATGTTAAATAGAGAATTGCTTTTACTCACTATTTATTTTTGCTTTATAAGGGATATATGTATATCGGCTTTAACTTTTCAAAATACTATAGTAAAATAATATGAGGTATTTAGCCTTTAACAATTGACTATATCGAAATATCTGTTAAAATTATTAATTGGATTTTTAAAATAAAAATAAGGTGGTGAGATGGACCTGACAGAGAATAAGTCAGGCAAAAGAGCTATGGCAAAAAATAATCTTCCAAAGTTTTTTAAAGAAATTGATAAAGAAACTTGGCTTGTTGAAGATGAAAGGGATAATATGAAGCTACACTACAGAGTTAAAGAAGTTATATCCTCTGAAAAATCTCCTTTCCAGCATGTTAATATTATAGATTCCTATGATTTCGGACGCTGCCTTGTATTAGACGGTGTCATGCAGACAACAGAGCTTGACGGATATATATATAATGAAATGATTTCCCATGTACCTGCAGTTACCCATGAGAATCCTAAAAAAGCCTTGATTATAGGCGGAGGGGACTGTGGAGTAGCAAGTGAGCTGTCAAAGTATAAAGAGTTGAAAGAAATAGATATGGTAGAAATAGATGAAATAGTAGTTAAAGAGTGTATAAAGAATATCCCAGCTATAGCAGCAAATGCTGCTAATGACGAGAGAGTAAACTTTCTATTTGAAGATGGAGTTAAGTTTGTGAAGGGCAAAAAGGATACTTACGATATAGCAATAGTTGATTCATCAGATCCTGTGGGTCCAGCAGAAGTTTTATTTTCTGAAGAATTCTATGTGGATTTAAAAAATTCTCTTAAGAAAGATGGTGTAATGGTTTGCCAAAGTCAGTCTCCTATATTCCACAAGGATGTTCTAAAGAGAACACGTAGTATACTAAAGAAATATTTTCCTATAGTTAGAACATATAAAGCAGTTGTACCAAGTTATCCAGGAGGAATGTGGAGCTTTACTCTTGCATCCTTTAAATATGACCCTTTAAAAGCAAATCTTAGTAGACTTGTCAGCAATACAAAGTATATAAATAAAGAAATTTTCAAGTCAAGTTTTAGCCTTCCAAACTTTATGATTGAAGACTTTGAGGAAAAATAAAAGTGGGGGTGCAGGGGGATTCCCCCTGCCGTTTTCAGGAGGATGCTCAGGCTGCTTGCGGTCGCTAATAGTAACCTAGGGTTCCCTAGTGAAAGTAGCTTGACTACTTTTTTTAAAATCTACATAATCAAGCTTTGTTTCTAAATACCTTGCAAGGGTATAAATTAAATCAGAAAGTCTATTGACATACTTCATTAGGATCGGATTTATTTCCTCGTCTCTAGATAAAGTTATGATTCTTCTTTCAGCTCTTCTGCATATAGTTCTTGATATATGCAGTGCTGCACTTGCTTTATTACTTCCAGGTATTATAAACTTTGACTGTTCTTTTTCATTCATTTTAGATAAATATTGATCAATTATTTTTTCTAAATCTGATACATGGTTCATAGTAATCTTTTCGGGAAACTTATTTCTATCTTTGGAGGCAAGTTCTCCTGCTACATCAAATAGTTCCCTTTGAATCTTAAATATAATCTCCTTAATATTATCATCTTGAATAAAATTTTTCGCAAATCCTAGAGAGGAATTCAACTCGTCTATTGTTCCATAGCTTTCAACTTTGATAGAGTCCTTAGCTATTCTAGTATTGTCATAGAGACTAGTTTGCCCTTTATCTCCTGTCCTAGTGTATATTTTCATAGTATATTACCTCCTTCAAAGGAATATATTAAATGATTACCCAAATATAAAGCTGTTTATTCTAATATCGATTCAAATATCCATAATCAAAAAATAATTAAACCCTCCACTCTATATATTAATAAGTTAATAAGCGGAGGGGTTTGATTTATATAGCCAACTATTACCTCTACCCAACTATTACTTCATGTGGATCTCTGCCTTCTTTAAATTTAACTTCTCCCGGAGTTATACAGCCTTCTATTGGACATACGTTCATACACAGGTGACAGCCAACGCAATCGTCTGTTATTGATGGGCGACGGTTATCCTCATCCCATTCAATAGCTTGATGAGCACCATCGTAGCAAGAAATATAACAGCGTCCACAACCAACACATACATCTTCATCGATTTTAGGTATAATTTTAAAATCACGATCTATTTCTTCGGCAGGTATAATATTATCTAGAGCAATTCCCACCATTTCATCAAGTGAGTTAAATCCTTTTGCCTGCATAAAGTATGATAGCCCACTAATCATATCTTCAACAATTCTATAGCCATACTGCATAATTGCAGTAGTTACCTGTAGATTTCTAGCACCAACCATCAAGAATTCTGCTGCGTCTTCCCAATTTTCAATGCCACCGATACCGCTTAGAGGAATATTTGCTAAATCAGGGTGTTGAGCCATTTGTGCTATAAAACGTAGAGATATGGGCTTCACAGCTTTTCCTGAATAACCTGAAATAGATGATTTGCCATTTACAACTGGCATAGCAGTATAGTGATTAAAATCTATTCGAGTTATTGCTTTAATAGTATTAATTGCGGATATACTAGCAGCCCCACCTTTAACTGCAGCAATTGCAGGTATTTCCATATTGCCTATATTAGGAGTCATTTTAGCCATAACTGGAAGATGAGTTGCGCTGCATACAGACTGAGTATACTTCTTTACTAATTCGGGATTTTGACCAACATCAGAACCCATTGTACTTGAAGTCATTTGCGGACATGAGAAGTTACACTCTATAATATCCGCTCCAACTTCTGTAACTAATTTAGAAAGCTTTTTCCATTCTTCTTCATTTTCTCCCATAATTGAAGCTATAAGTATCTTATCTGGGTAGTCCTTTTTTAACTTTGCCATCATCTCAAGATTTTTTTCAAGGGGTTTATCTGAGATCTGTTCCATATTTTTAAAGCCTAAAAATGGTGTAGCTTCTTTACGTGTGTTATCAAATCTCGGTGAGCATTCATCGGGAATATAAACACCTATAGTCTTATATACAATTCCTCCCCAACCAGTTTCTAAAGCTTTAGAGCACATATCATAATTGCTACCTACTGGTGAAGAAGATAGGAAAAATGGATTTTCACATTTCACTCCGCAAAATTCTATAGATAAATCTTTATGCTTTACCATATTACTTCACCCCTTTCTTCTCAGCAACGACTTCAGTGTCATCAGACTGGACTTCTCTTAATGAAGTAAGGTATTTGTTTAAACTGTCAGCAGCGGCTTTACCAGCAGCAACTGCTTCTACAACGGTTTTGCCTTCATTAACAACATCACCGGCAGCAAAAATGTTTTCTATGTTGGTTTCACAAGTTTCTTCATTGGCTAAAACTAAGTTTTTGCCATCTATGGAAATATTAAGGTCAGCTATTTCTTTTGAATTTTCTGCTATCTGACCTATGGCAAAGATAATCTTATCCGCCTTCAATTCAAGTAAGGAATCATCTTTAAAGCCCACAGCTTTCAATTTTACAACTTTGCCGTTATCACCAATTATTTCTTTAGGTGTGAAACCATAAATGATGTTTACACCAAGTTCACTTACATATCTAACTTCATCTTTATTTGCAGGCATTTCTTCGTATGTACGTCTATATACTATGGATACTTTATTTGCTCCTAATAGCTTGGCTGTAGTTGCACAGTCCATTGCAACATCTCCTCCGCCAATCACTATAACATTTTGGCTAACATCGATGTTTCCATTATTGGGTTTTGCAGCTGCTAAAAAATCAATTGCGGTAGTAACGCCCTCTAAGTTTATGCCAGGTATATTAATTAATTTTGGTTGTTGTAATCCTATAGATAATACAAAAGCTACGTAGCCTTCTGATTTTAACTCATCCAAGGTAATGTCTTTACCAACTTTACAATCAAGCTTGAATTCTACTCCAAGATCCTTAACATATCGTATTTCCTGGTCGACAATGTTCTGAGGCAAACGAGAAGGTACTATTCCGTAAGTTAAAACACCGCCAGGAGTAGATTTTTCTTCAAATATGGTTACCTTATATCCCATCAGAGCTAAATTAGCCGCCGCAGCTAATCCTGCTGGGCCGGAACCTATAACAGCTACTTTTTCTTTAGTTGCTTCAGGAGCCTCCAAAATCTTCATTCCAATTGCCTGTTCAAAATCTGTTGCAAATCTTTGAAGTCTTCCTATTTCTATAGGTTTGTCTATACCTGTTCTACTGCAAGCTTCTTCGCAAAGTTTATCGTATGGGCATATTCTTGCACAAACACCCCCAAGAATATTAGCTTTTCTTATGGTTTCAGCAGCACCTTTTATATTTTTAAAGCGTATAGAACGGATAAACTTTGCAGGGTTTGTACCTGCGGGACAACCTTTGCTACATGGGGCATCATGACACAAAAGGCATCTTGAAGCTTCTTCCATTGCAAGTAATGGAGTATAAGGTTTGATAGCTTCAGTCAAGTATTTTTTCTTATCATTCAATGCTCATTCCTCCTTTAATTTAGTTTCAAATTCTTTTCCCACTTCACTACAAATGTTAAAAGCAAAGTTTGTGCCAAAAAAAAATCAAAAACCATGATTATAGTGTGAAGAGATTTAGCAAAAATACGGATAATTATTCAAAATGAATTTATTAATGTAAACATCGGACAAAGAACTTTAGTTAAAAAATTTGTTTAACTATTAATTAATTTATGAAATTATAAATAAAATTAATTTTGAATTAATTAATAGAACGTAGTAACAAGTTGAGTCATTTATGAATCATCAAAAAACATAAAAGCGTTTGTTCAAAAAAGACAAGTTTACTGCTTATGATTAATATAAAAAATTTTTAATTAATAAAAAAATTTTTAAGAAAAGATATTTGTTTATGAATCAAATTATTAATTGGTATAGGCCTGACAAATTCTAAAGTTTAAAAGATATTTGAAGAAATTAAAGAAAAAACGATTCAAAATGGCATCATTTTATTAGTTTTATCAGTTAGATATTATTAATTTTAATTTTGGATAAGTAGTTTTACAAAATAAAATAGAAGATTGTGAAGAAAGATACTCTACATGATGGGAAAGAACAACTAAAATACTAGTTACTCTAGATATAGGTTGGCAGAATCATCGGGATTAACTGATATTGGTATAGGAATTGCTATACATCTAATAACAGTTTGCATTTTCAGAATCAACAGAAAATTATATCTTGAAAAATAAATTTTTAGTAGAGGGAATGAAATAGTTTGAATTATTACTAAAGGAGGTGGTGGAGGTTTAAGCAGTATATAAACATACAGATTGTTGATGTTATCTAAGGCTATTATCAAATGGAGGTGTAAACTGAAATGTCAGGTAAGGTTAAAACTCAGAGAGTAGTAGGCGGACTTTACGAATTGACAGAAAGCGCCCGTGAAAACCTTAAGGAAAATCAGTATTATAATGACGACTTAGCTCCTACAATGTTGAAAGAAAGAGCTTGGACTACTTATAATATTGCTGCTTTGTGGGTTGGAATGTCAGTTTGTATTCCAACGTATATGATGGCATCAGGACTTATGGCTGCTGGACTTTCTTGGTGGCAAGCTATATTAAATATTTGTTTAGGTAATTTAATAGTGTTAATTCCAATGCAGCTAAATTCTCATGCCGGTACAAAGTATGGTATCCCTTATCCTGTGTTTGCAAGATTAGCTTTTGGGATTAAAGGATCTCACATAGCAGCAATTGCACGTGCTTTAATAGCTGCTGGTTGGTTTGGAATACAAACTTGGATAGGTGGAGGCGCACTGAACGGTGTCATATCAGTTATAAGCCCAACCTGGGGATCCTGGGTAGGCGGAATATGGGTTTCATTTTTTGTATTTTGGGCTTTAAATGTATGGATTGCATATAAAGGTGAAGAAGCAATTAAATTTATGGAGTCCTGGGGAGCTCCTATATTAGGGATTCTTTCCATCGGTTTAATGGTTTGGGCATATATTAGTGTTAAAGCAGCTGGTAAAGGAATAATGGATATATTAAATATGCCTGCGACCTATGAACCAGGAAAATTTTGGCCTATATTCTTAGGCGGATTAACAGCTAATATAGCATTTTGGTCAACATTGGCATTAAATATTCCTGATTTTAGTAGATATGCTAAAAGTCAAAAAGATCAATTTAGGGGACAGTTGCTCGGGCTACCTACCACAATGGCTGCATTTTCTTTTGTTGGTGTTTTTGTTACAGGCGCTACAGGAGTTATATTTGGTAAATTTTTATGGGATCCCGTTGCAGTGATTGCTAAAATTGGCAGTCCTTTTGCGGCATTGCTTGGAGCGCTGGGTATAGCAGTTGCAACATTGACTACAAATATTGCAGCCAATGTTGTTGCTCCAGCAAATGGCATTTCTAATTTAAATCCTAGAAAGATATCTTACAAGATGGGAACTATAGTAACCGGTATACTAGGCGTTGCCATTATGCCTTGGAAACTATTATCAAGTGCCGGTGCATATATTTTCGGGTGGTTAGGGACATATGGTATTTTATTGGGACCTCTCGCTGGCATGTATATAGCAGATTATTATATATACCGCAAAAAAGCGATTGATTTAGATGATCTTTTTAGGGGAGAAAATAGTCGATATTGGTATGGTAACGGATTTAATGAAAAAGCGATATATACCTGGATTCTAGCCGCTATTCTCCCACTACTAGGTAAAGTAATTCCGTCAATGTCATTCTTCGCTGAGAGTGGTTGGATTATAGGCTTTTTATTGGGACTATTTATATATCCTGTCTTGATGAAGAATGAAGTATCTTCTCTTATAACGGAGGAACAAGAAAAAGAAATTACAGAAATAGGAGAAATTGTAGAGAAATAAAGATTATATATTAAAAAAGAGGATAGTGGTATAGGTATCCTCTTTTTACAATATTTATATCTTTTGGTATGTTTGTTGCTTGTACCTATTACATGTAGAAAGAAATAAATTTTTATAAATTAAAGGGGGTATTAAATTTATGGATTTGATTATTAAAAACGGTACAATTATTACTGCCACTGATACATATAAGGCAGATATAGGAGTTAAAGATGGAAAGATTATGACAATAGGAATGGATATTCAGGATGATTCAGCTAAGGTAGTAGATGCATCTGATAAATATGTGTTACCAGGTGCTATTGACGCTCATACTCATTTGGAAATGCCCTTTGGAGGAACAACATCAGCTGATAGTTATGAGTCAGGAACACGTGCTGCAGCTTGTGGTGGAGTAACAACTGTATTTGACTTTGTTATTCAGAGAAAAGGGCAAGGGTTGATTGAAGCAGTAGAGGGAAGGAAAGAGCTTTGCGAACCACAGGCCTGTGTTGATTATGCATTTCATACAGCTATAACTGATTTAACACCTAAAGTATTAGATGAATTTCAAAAATCAGTAGATTATGGAGTCCCAAGCTTTAAGCTTTTTATGGTTTATAAAAAAGAGGGATTGATGGTAAATGATGGGGTACTCTTAACAGCACTTAAAAAATCAAAGGAAGTAGGAGCATTAATAGCAGTTCATGCTGAGAATCCGGATTTAATAGATATAAGAATAGAAGAATATTTAGCAGTAGGAAAGACATCAGCATGGTATCATTATTTGAGCCGAGAAGAGTTTATAGAAGCTGAAGCGATAAAGAGAGCAATACATTGGGCTAAGTCAGTAAACGCACCTTTATATATAGTGCATCTAGCCTGTAAGGAGGGCCTAGATGAAGTGACAAAGGCAAGAGATGAAGGATATAAAATATATGCTGAAACCTGTCCGCAATACCTATATTTTACGAAAGAAGTATACAAACGTGAAGATGGAAGAAATTGGGTTTGTTCTCCTCCGATAAAAGGAAAAGAAAGCCAAGAAGCTCTTTGGTCTGGAATAAAAAGAGGCGATATTTCGGTTGTAGCTACAGACCACTGCCCTTTCCAAAGTTATGAAAAGGATTGGGGCAAAGATGATTTTACTAAGATACCAAATGGTTGTATGGGTATAGAAAATCTTTATCCATATCTATTAAGTGAAGCAAATAAAGGAAGAATCAGTTTAAATAAAGTTGTAGAAGTTTGTTCAACAAACGTAGCTAAGATATTTGGATGTTCACCTCAAAAAGGAGCAATATCAGTTGGAAGTGATGCAGATATAGTTGTATATGATCCAAATAAGGAGTTTGTGATTACAAAAGACAATATGCATTCAGATGTAGATTATACAATTTGGGAAGGTGTGAGATTAAGAGGATATCCAGTGATGACATTCTTAAGAGGCAATTTAGTATATGATAATGGTAAATTTGTAGGGAAACCAGGTCAAGGCCAATTTATTAAATGTTATGGACAAAAGTAATTTACAAAAAAGACCTTATCAAGTTCCAGCTTGATAAGGTCTTTAAATTTTTGTCTATTTATAAAAATTAAATATAAAGAACATGTATATATGAGAATAGAGTTTAATAATATATTATAGAACATGTTTCCAAACAGAGAGGAGGTGAAAAACTGAAATGAAGTAACAAGTTCTCAATTGATTGTGTGTATTATTGAGAATATAGATAAATAGGGGGGATTAGTATTTTTTTAGAGCAAGTATTCGACCTTATTTCATTTGCTTTTATGGTTATAGACAAAAAGGGACAAATACACTTTAAAAACAGACAAGCTGAAAGATTTTTAGATATGTATAAGGAAAAATTAAATATAAAGGACCCTGTTTTGAATATATTAAATAAGATTATGCAAAAAAAATTTAAAATAAAGATAAATGATTATGAATATATTTTAAAAGTTTCTAAATTTGAAAAAGAAGAAAGGATTAAATATGCAGTTGAAATATATGACTCCAAATACATTTATGATCTTACAGCACAAATTAAGTTTGAAGAAGTAAAAACCATTTTAGACTCTACTCAGGATGCAATTTGTATTGATGATGAATATGGTAATACACTATGGATTAACAAGGCTTGTGAAGAGCTTTATCAAGTAAATAGATTAGATATAATTGGTACAAGCATAGATTTGCTAGAAAAGGAAGGAATATTTAATCCATCAGTAGCAAAACTTGTTTTTGAACAAAAAAGAAAAATGACTATACTACATTCAAATAAAAACGGAAAGAAAATTCTTACTACAGGTACTCCTTTGTTTACCGATGATGGTAAAATTGATAAAGTTATCAGTACCTCTAGGGATGTAACAGAACTTATGATTTTGAAAAATAAGCTGGAAGATATAGAAAATGAACTGGAGGAAGTGAAGGAACAGCAAGAAAGCCATGATAACTTAATAGTTAAAAGTCAAAAAATGAAGGAAGTTATGAAACTAGCCAGAAGATTATCTCAAATAGACACTACTGTCCTGATTACTGGAGAATCGGGAGTAGGCAAGGGAGAAATTGCAAAATATATACACAAGCTTGGGAAAGGAGAGGACAAACCATTTGTAAAGGTTAATTGCGGTGCTATTCCTGACTCTCTTATTGAATCTGAGTTGTTCGGATATGAAGGAGGCGCCTTTACAGGTTCTAGAAAAAAAGGCAAGAAGGGATTGTTTGAGATGGCTCAAAACGGAACAATTTTTTTAGATGAAATTGGCGAGCTTCCTTTACATCTTCAGGTAAAAATACTACAAGCTATTCAAGATAAGGAGATACAAAGAGTAGGAGGAACTAGCACGGTTAAGGTAAATGTTAGAATTATTGCTGCAACAAATAGGGAATTAAAAGAAATGGTAGAGAAAGGTCAATTTAGAGAGGACTTATACTATAGATTAAATGTTGTACCAATATATATACCACCACTAAGGGATAGAAAAGAGGATATTTATCCTATTATTAGATATTTTTTAACGTTATATAATGATAAATTTGATTTGCAAAAGAGAATAGATCCTAATGCAATAGATTATTTGATACGATACTCTTGGCCGGGAAACGTACGAGAATTGGAAAATATTATAGAAAGACTTGTAGTTACCACTAGAGAGCAAAGTATTGTTAAGGATAATTTACCTAATTATATATTGAAAGAAATAGAGAAAGAAGAAAATTATTCCATAATTAGTGTACCTAATATGGGAAGCTTGAAGGATACAGTGGAAGAAGTTGAAAAACAAATTATTCATAAGGCTTTGAAAAAATATAAAACTACAAGGGAAGTTGCTAAAGCATTAGGAGTAAGCCAGCCTACTGTAGTGAGGAAAATTAATAAATATTATATTAGTTATGATGAGGTAAATCGTGTAAATTAAAAATTAAGTTACCTAGATTCACTACTGAATTAGTTTAATTCACAATTGAATCTAAGAGAAATTAAGTAAAATACAAATAAAAGAATAAAAAGTTAAGGTTGCTGATATAAAAAAATATCAGCAACCTTAACTTTTTATTCAAGAAAAGAAATGTATTTAAGATTAAATACAAAAGATTTTCTACAGTAAATAGTAAATATAGTATTTAAAACAAAAAAATCCTGAAGATTGAAATTTTTCACATATTTAATTCAATAAGGTTAAAACAGTTTCTATATATTGGCATAGAAATTGCGATTATTTATTTTTAAACAATTATATAATCTAAGGTTATTTATAATTTAAAAATATTTAAAGGAGGAGTATTATGTCCACTGTAAACCTTGAAATGAGTAAAGACGCCAGAGAGTATGTCAAATCACTAGTTGAAAGGGCTAAAAAGGCCCAGGAAATAGCTGAAGAATTCACACAAGAAAAAGTAGACAAATTGACTACTGCTATAGTGTGGAATATCGTAAAGGATGGACCTGCTCAAGAAATTGCAAAGTTAGCTGTTGAAGAATCAGGGCTAGGTAATTATCAAGGCAAATACGGAAAATTGTTGGTAAAATGCAAAGGTGTTTTGAGGGATATGAAAGGTAAAAAATCAGTCGGTGTCATTGAAGTAGATGAAGAAAAAGGTCTAATGAAAATTGCTAAACCAGTAGGGGTTATTGGAGGTTTGGTACCATGTACAAATCCGGAGGCAACCCCAGTTGTAAAAGCAGTGTCAGCGATAAAAGGTAGGAATGCCATAATTTTATCACCACATCCTCGTACAAAAAAAACAAACACCTATGTAGTAAACATAATAAGAGAAACACTGAAAAAGTATGGAGCACCGGAGGATTTAGTTATAGGTATTGAAGAGCCTACCATGGAAATCAGTGGAGAATTAATGAAGCAAGTAGATATTGTATTAGCAACTGGAGGAGCAGGAATGGTAAAGGCTGCTTACTCATCTGGGACACCTGCCTATGGTGTTGGTGTAGGAAATGCTGTTACAGTTATAGATGAGACTGCCGACTTGAAGGATGCAGCAAATAAGATAATGCGAAGTAAAACATTTGATTATGCTACAAGTTGTTCTACTGAGAATTCATGTGTAATTCAGGAAGATATCTACGATGAAATGGTAGAATATCTTAAGGCAGAAGGAGGATATTTAGTAACTTCTGAGCAAAAGGAACTTCTTCAAAAGGCAATATGGGTAGATGGACATTTAAATAGAGATATAATTGCCCAGCCAGCTGAAAAAATTGCAAAAATTGCAGGATTTGAAATACCGAAAGATAAGACCTTCATAATGGTAGAAGAAACTGGAGTTGGGTATGATTACCCATTCTCAGGTGAAAAGCTTTCAGTTGTAACTACATTATATAAGTATTCCAAATTTAAAGAAGCGATTGAGATGGTAAACAGGATTACATCTTATCAGGGAAAGGGACATTCTTGTGGTATTCACTCTTTCAATGAAGACCATATAATGGCTCTTGGCCTTAATACAAAGGTTAGCCGTATGATGGTAAGGCAGCCACAGTGCTTAGCAAATAGCGGTGCCTGGACAAATGGAATGCCCATGTCTATGACTTTAGGCTGTGGTTCATGGGGTGGAAACATTAGTTCCGAAAATATAACATGGAAAAATTTAATTAATACAACTTGGATAGCATATCCCATAGAGTCTACAGAACCGACAGATGAAGAATTATTTGGAGATGTTATAAACGAGTAAAGAATAGTGGCTAGAAAGTTAGTTGTTGGTAGAAAGGTGTATCTACTAACAACTAATTACAATCAATACATATAAAGCTAAATAATATATATAATATTAAAGGAGGAGTTTCAATGGCGATGGAAATAAAAGCTGTTAACTGTTTAGAAAAGATAAAAGAAGATGATTTAAAATATAACTTGCATACATGGACTGCTCAAGGGGCATTAGATCCTAAAGTAATCACAAAGACCAAAGGGATATATTTTTGGGATGCAGAGGGTAAACGATATTATGATATGTCTTCACAACTTGTAAATGTTAACATAGGCCATGGAAATCAAAAAGTAATTGAATCCATTAAAGAACAAGCTGAAAAATTACCATTTATGGGTCCTGCTTTTGCATTTAAATCAAAATCTGAAGCAGCAAAAAAAATTATAGAGGTTGCACCTGATAATATGGGTAAAGTATTCTTTACAAATGCAGGTGCAGAAGCAAATGAAAATGCTATAAAAATAGCAAAAATGTTTACGGGCAGGGATAAGATAATGTCTGCATATAGGTCCTATCATGGTGCTTCCTATGGAGCTGCAAATCTGTCTGGTGAAGTTAGAAGGTTACCAAGTGAACCTGGTATTCCTGGATTTATTAAGTTTCATGGTCCATACCTTTATAGAACACCTATTGAATTTAAAACAGAAAAAGAAGCAACAGATTACTACTTAAAACTTTTAAGAGAACAAATTGAATTTGAAGGGGCAGATAAAATTGCTGCTATATTCCAAGAATCAGTAGTAGGGAGCAATGGTATTCTCATTCCACCGGAGGGATGGATGGAAGGCGTAAGAGAGATTTGTGATGAGTATGGTATTCTTATGGTTTGTGACGAAGTAATGTCTGGTTGGGGAAGAACTGGAGAATGGTTTGCAATAAATAATTGGGACGTAAAACCTGATATGATATCCTTTGCAAAGGGAGTTACGTGTGGATATGCACAATTAGGCGGAGTGATTGTAAGTAAAAAGATAGCTGAATACTTTAATGAAAACAAACTTTGGTGTGGGTTAACATATAATGGACACCCCATAGGATGTGCAGCGGCATGTGCAACGATAGATGTATATAAAGAATTAGATCTTCTTAAAAAGTCTAAAGAGATGGGAGCTATACTTGGTGAAATCCTAGAAGATTTAAAGGAAAAACATACTTGTGTAGGAGATGTAAGATATATAGGATTATTTTCAGCTATTGAGCTTGTAAAGGATAAAACAACAAAAGAGCCCCTTGTTCCTTATGGAAAAGATCCTGAAAACACAATGAAGAAAATACTGAAAATACTACACAGTGAAGGATTCTGGACCTATAGTCACGGTAATAATATTATTGTTGCTCCACCGCTAATTATAACTGAACAAGAACTCAGAGAAGCTATGGGTATAATGGATAAAGTATTAGATTTTGTTGACAATATGAACAAATAAATAAGCTAAAGAACTTTTTTTAAAATAGACTTCAAAGGGTTTCTCCTTTCTGATGATATAGCTAGGAGCAATCCCTTGAAATAAAGTAATTGACTTACTGTGCTTTTAACAGCTGGAAAGTTATGATGGTAAATAAAAATTTTTAAAGGGGGAAATGAAATGTCCAACAACATATTTGAAAAACTTAATGAAATTGCAAAGGAATTAAAACCTGAGGTTGTAAAGTTTACACAAAAACTGATTCAGACTCCAAGTATAAGTGGAGAGGAAGGGGCAATAGCGGATTTATTACTTGAAGAGATGAAGAAATTAGGCTATGACGAAGTTTACAGAGATGACCAGGGAAATACTTTTGGTATTGTAAAAGGTACTGAAGACGGTCCAACGATTATGTATAATTCACATATGGATCACGTGAGTCCTGGGGATTCAGCCAATTGGGAAGGATATGATCCATATGGTGGAGAAATAGATGTATGCGAAGTAGACGACCAAGATAAAAATCCAGATAAAGCAGAGTGTATTCACGGACGTGCTGCTTCTGACGTGAAAGCAGGAGAAGCTGCTCAAATTTATGCTGGAGCTGCACTCTTAAAACTTCGTGAAATGGGATATAAGTTTAAGGGTAATTTTATGTTCCAAGGCTGTGTACAGGAAGAACCGGCAGAAATGGTTGGAATGAAGCATGTTATAGATAAAACTCTTCCAGCTAAGGGATGGACCTATGATGCTATGGTTTCTTCAGAAGCAACATCACTAAAGTTGTACTTAGGACATAGAGGTCGTGTTGAAATGCTAGTTACAGTTTATGGGCGTACTTCCCACGGTAGTGCACCATGGCTTGGTATAAATGCAATATATAAAGCAATACCCCTAATTGAAAAAATTAAAGATGAATTATATCTAAATCTTCCAGAGGATCCAGACCTAGGTAAGGCATCTATATCATTAAATATCATTGAGTGTTCACCAGGAGCATTATCAATTGTACCTGATAGATGTATGCTTTCACTTGATCGTCGATTAATTCCAGGTGAAACAGTAGAATTAGTAGTAAAAGAGATACAAGATATTATTGATGAGTTAGCTGCAAATGATCCTGAATTCAAAGCAGATGTTAAAGTAAAGACTGCTTTAGAAACATCCTATACTGGTGTTCAGTATGAAGCGGAAAAAGTTATGGCACCTTGGAAAACACCTAAAGATCACGATTTTGTAAAGGCGGCTGTTGAGGCTTTAGAAGCAGTAGGGCAAGAAGTTAAATTTGGTTATTGGGACTTTGGAACTGATGGAAGTAAAACAGCAGGTATTGATAAAAAACCTACTATTGGCTATTCACCAATGCAAGAACAATACGCACATACACCATATGATAAAGTGCGTACAGATTATATAGAAAAAGCGATAGCTGGAAATGCTGCTATTTTCCTAAAAGTTTCCGAAGCGGGACCAGAAGCATTCGAATCCTTAGAATGGTAATTATTCACATATAAGGATCCCGAATTATATACCTATTTTCAAATTATTAATGGAGCTAGTTGGATAAAATTTAATTGCTCTGAGAAATTTAATTCCATTTCCTATGAAATGATAGAGCTTTTATACGAGCAACTACTTCTATCATTAACGCTCCCGTATATTCGTCATAATCACTAAATGAGGATTTATAAAAAATCAACCTATATAGCAATTTATGGTATAAATTGTAGAAATTTTGCATATAATTCTAAAAAAAAGAGTTACGGGAGGATTTTTTATGCAGGAAAAGCTCATAGATATTGTTGAAAAATTTTTAGATTTTTGTGAAGAAATGCGGAGACAGGGAAAGATTGATGATGAACTGTATATGGAACTGACAAAAAATAAAATTAAGTTTCTAAGCAACATATGAAAAGCAGGATAAAACCTGCTTTATTTTTTTGTTCTAAAATTAAGTAACAAAAAGTGGGCAAACTAAAATTTTTGGAATGAATATAACCTGAATTTAAGAGAAGAATATTATATGTAGAAGAGTCATAGACATTTTAGTAAAGACATTATGGAGGGATTATTAATGTCTGAATATAATTATAATATAAAAATTGATAAGGCAGTAAATAAATATGGGTATATAAAGGGACAGATAGATAATTATGCATGGTATGCTCTAGTACATAAAGAGGAAATGGAATTTGGTATAAATCCAAAGGACTTAAGCAAAGGAAGTGGAAGGATAACAAGATTATGTTTATACAAAGAACATACAGACTTTTTAGGAAATCCTCACTTGCCTTCCCTTCATACCAAAAGATATATATTTGCTAACTATCAAAGGGATTGGAGTGTATTTAATAGAAATTACTATGATATGGTAAAAGAACTTATAACTTATTTGGAAAGGAGATATTCTTTACATGTGGTAAAATAAAATTAAAAACAAGGAGGGACATGCGTAATGAGTGCCAATGAAAAGCAAATTAAAGAAGGATTGAAGATGATTGGAAATACGGTAGCTTTAGTGACTAGTCAGCAGGGAAATCTCAGGGATGCTACTACTGTAGCATGGATATCCAGGGTATCCAATATACCACCATTGATTATGATTAGTATTGCTCCAGAGAGATTTATTCATAAACTTATTTTGGAATCAGGAGAATTCAACGTTGCCATATTAGGAGAAGACAATGAGGAACTTGCCATTTATTGTGGTACTAATACAGCATATGAAGTTGATAAATTTAAAGAAGGAAATATTGCTACCTTTAAAGCAGGTGTAGTTTCAGCTCCTCTCATTAATGATGCTTTAGTTAATTTGGAATGCAAGATGGTTGAGACAAAGAGAGCTGGAGATCATACTATATTTATTGGGGAAGCAATTGCAGCACATACTATGAGACAAGGAAGGCCACTAATGGTAACGGATAGATTGTGTACCCTTGAATATTAATAAATCATATATTATTTACTGCATATTGCTATAACATATTGCAAAAAAGTGCGTAAACCTTTACAATAAAGACGAGACGTAAAATTTTTGCAAGGAGAAACAGTATGAGTCTTCCAAATGTCTTAACTACAATCAGATTCATCCTAATTCCTGTATTCATATATGTGTTTTTTCAAAGGGCTGAAGGTAATATTATATATGCTACATATATTTTTATATTAGCTGGACTTACTGATATACTGGATGGATATATTGCAAGAAAATATAATCTCATAACTAAATGGGGGCAAGCAATGGATCCTCTAGCAGATAAACTGATGCAAATTACTGTATTGGTGTGCTTTACAGTTAAAAATTATCTGCCGTTATGGGTTATAATCATAATAGGAATAAAGGAACTTTTAATGGTTACAGGAGGATTGTTTCTTTATTATAAAAAGGATAAAGTTGTTATCCCCGCTAATAAATATGGAAAGGCGGCTACATTAGCCTTTTATGCAGCAATTTTATATGTAGCATTTGATTTACCCTATAACATTATTCCTATAGTTCTAGCAGTAATACTAACGCTATTTGCCTTTATAAACTACTTGCTGTACTTTAAAGTAATCAATAAAAAAACAATCAGTTAATCTTGACTTTTGATGGATATATATGTATAATAGTTAAAAAAATTATGAAAAATCTATGAGGAAGAGGAGTAAGTAATAAACCATTTAGAGAGGGAAACTCGATGGGCT
The DNA here is from genome assembly GCA_014236755.1 of Candidatus Petromonas tenebris. GTDB lineage: Bacteria > Bacillota > Clostridia > Peptostreptococcales > Caminicellaceae > Petromonas > Petromonas tenebris. The sequence continues at coordinate 41,592 of JACCKY010000001.1, forward strand.
GAAAGGTTTCCCATGGCAATTATTACTGAAGGTAGCTTCTGAGATGCTGGACTGAAAACTGTTTGTGAGTAGGTTTGGCCGGGATATTCCGTTAAAGATAGGAGAGTGTTAGCTCTTTAGCTAGAAGTAGGGTGGTACCGCGAAATATGCCTTTTCGTCCTTATATGAGGATGAAAGGGTTTTTTAATTTTTAAAATATTTTAACTGGATAGGAGTTGGTATAATGGCTAAGGAAAATTTAGCTACTAAATATAATCCTAAAGAATTTGAAAAAAAGATTTATAGGGATTGGCTTGATAAAGGATACTTTAAAGCAGAAATAGACTATGATAAGGAGCCATTTACTATAGTACTTCCACCACCAAATATTACAGGACAGCTTCATATGGGTCATGCCTTGGATCAAACCCTTCAGGATATACTTGTTAGATGGAAGAGAATGCAAGGATATGCTGCTCTTTGGCTTCCAGGTACAGATCACGCTAGCATAGCAACTGAAGTTAAAGTGGTAGAAAAAATATATAAAGAAGAAGGTAAAACGAAGGAAGAAATAGGAAGAGAAGAATTCTTGAAAAAGGCGTGGGAATGGAAGGAAGAGTATGGCAATAGAATAGTAGAACAGATGAAAAAGCTTGGCAATTCCTGTGACTGGTCACGTGAAAGATTTACAATGGATAAAGGCTGTAATAAGGCAGTAACTGAAGTTTTCGTTAGACTTTATGAAAAGGGATACATCTATAGAGGAAACAGACTTATTAACTGGTGCCCTGACTGTAGAACTTCACTATCCGATGCAGAGGTTGAACATGAGGAAAAGAAGGGTTACTTTTGGCACATAAAGTATCCTGTAAAGGATAGTGAGGAGTATATAGAGATAGCTACTACAAGACCTGAAACTATGCTTGGAGATACTGCTGTGGCAGTACATCCAGAGGATAAGAGATATAAACATCTAGTTGGAAAGACACTTATACTGCCTATTGTAAACAGAGAGATACCGGTTATAGCTGATGAATACGTAGATAGTGATTTTGGAACCGGTGCAGTTAAGATAACTCCAGCTCACGATCCAAATGACTTTGAAGTTGGACTTAGACATAATCTTCCACAAATCAATGTAATGAACGAAGATGCAAGGATGAATGAAAATGCAGGAAAATATGAAGGAATGGATAGATATGAATGCAGAAAGACACTAGTAAAGGATTTAGAAGAAGAAGGTTACCTAGTTAAGAAAAAAGAACATGATCATAATGTTGGAACATGTTATAGATGTAATACTGTAGTAGAGCCCCTGCTTTCTGACCAGTGGTTCGTTAAAATGGATGAAATGGCTAAACCTGCAATTGAGGCAATCCAAAAAGGAGATTTGGAATTTGTGCCAGAGAGATTTGCAAAGATATATCTTCACTGGTTGGAGAATATCAGGGACTGGTGTATTTCAAGGCAACTCTGGTGGGGGCACAGAATTCCTGCCTATTATTGTGATGAATGTGGAGAAATTATCGTTAGCAGAGATACTCCAGAAAAATGTAACAAGTGTAATTCAACTGATTTAAGACAGGATGAAGATGTTTTAGATACATGGTTCAGTTCTGCACTGTGGCCATTTTCTACATTGGGTTGGCCCGATGAAACAGAGGATCTTAAATATTTCTATCCTACAGATGTGTTAGTTACAGGATATGACATTATCTTTTTCTGGGTTGTAAGAATGGTATTTTCAGGATTAGAGCAAATGGGAGAAGTGCCTTTTAAATATGTTTTTGTACATGGACTGGTAAGAGATTCTCAAGGTAGAAAAATGAGTAAGTCTTTAGGAAATGGTGTGGATCCACTTGAAGTAATAGATGAATATGGCGCAGATGCTCTGAGGTTTATGCTGGCTACCGGAAATACTCCAGGAAATGATATGAGATTCTATATGGAAAAGGTTGAAGCATGCAGAAACTTTGCCAATAAATTATGGAATGCTTCAAGATTTGTATTGATGAACTTAAATGGAGAAGACAAGTCTAAGGACTTTAATAAAAACTTAGTTCTTGCAGACAAATGGATTCTTTCTAGGCTAAATACTATCATAGATGAAGTAACTACTAATCTTGAGAAATTTGAGCTTGGAATAGCAGCTCAAAAGCTTTATGATTTTATATGGAGTGAATACTGTGACTGGTATATAGAATTGGCTAAACCTAGATTATATGGTGAAGATCTTGACTCTAAGATGACAGCACAATCTGTATTGTTAGAAGTGCTTGAGAACATATTAAAGTTGCTACATCCTTTTATGCCTTTTATAACTGAAGAAATATGGAAGCATCTGCCGAATGCAGATGAGAGTGTAATGATATCTAAGTGGCCTGAGCATAAAGAGGAGATGTCAATGACTGAAGCAGAAGGTCAAATGGCACTTATAATGAATGCCATTAAAAATATAAGAAATATAAGGGCTGAAATGAACGTTGCTCCGTCAAAAAAGGCTAAGGTTATTGTAGTAGCAGAAAAAGATGCCTATGAAATTATAGAAAAAAATAAAGGATATCTGATTACACTTGCTGGTGCATCGGAAGTTATTCTAAAGAAAGATAAGTCAAATATACCTGAGGATGCAGCATCGGCGGTAATAAATGGTGCAGAATTATTTATGCCTTTAGATGATCTTGTAGATTTTGAAAAGGAACTGGAAAGGTTAGAGAAGGAAAAGGATAAACTGGAAAAAGAGCTTGATAGGGTTAATAAAAAGCTTTCAAATCAAGGATTTATAAACAAGGCCCCTGAGAAGCTTGTTGAAGAAGAAAAACAGAAGAGGGTTAAGTATCAGGAAATGTACGATAAGGTTTTAGAAAGATTGGAATATACAAAATCAAAAATCAAGTAATCCTATAGCTGAGGCAAAAGACTCAGCTATGAGTGGAGGTAATTACATGAATTATAATGAGGCACTTAATTATATACATGGTACTTACAAATTTGGAAGCAAACTGGGATTAGATAATATTAGATATTTATTATATCTACTGGATAATCCCCATAAGGACCTAAAAATGATTCACATTGCGGGAACAAATGGAAAAGGATCAACCTCTTCTTTTATAAATTCAATACTGATTGAAGAGGGTTATAACGTAGGACTTTTTACATCTCCATATCTGGAAGAATTTACTGAGAGAATCAAAATAAATGGCGAAAATATACCGAAAGAAGATTTAGGAAAGGTTACTGGAAGGGTAAAGGAAAAAGTTGAAATTATGCTTGAAGAAGGTAAAAATCATCCTACGGAATTCGAGATTGTTACTGCCATAGCATTTGAATATTTTAAACTCAGGAATGTAGATTTTGTGGTACTGGAGGTTGGTCTGGGGGGTAGACTTGATTCAACAAATGTAATAGAAAACCCCCTTGTGTCAGTTATAACACCTATAGAATTAGACCATACGGAGTATCTTGGGGATACGATAGATAAGATTGCATTTGAAAAGGCAGGAATAATCAAGAAAAACAGCTACGTAGTATCCCACCCTCAGTATAAAGAAGCTGAAAATGTAATAGCAAAGATTTGCAATGAGAAAGGTTCCAGATTGTTTATTGCACCTATCAATTCTGTTAATATTAATAGGTATGATGAATTTGGAATAAGTTTTGATGCCAATATTCTAGAAAATAAATATAAAGATCTAAGCATAAAGCTCTTAGGTACTCATCAAGTTAACAACGCTACTGTGGCCTTAACTGTAATTGAAGTCTTACGTAACTATCAAAGTATAGAAATTTCTGATGATGCGATTATAACAGGACTGCAAAAAACCAATTGGCCAGGAAGATTAGAAATACTTACAAGAAATCCTACATTGCTTATAGATGGAGCTCACAATCTACATGGAGCCAAGGCTTTAAGCAAAACTATAAAAGAAATATTCGATTATGATAGGCTAATAGGGGTAGTGGGAATATTGGGAGATAAGGACGTTGATGGAATACTTAGTGAAGTAATTCCATTATGTGATAAAGTTATAGCTACTAGGCCAAATAGTCCAAGAGCATTATCCTTAGATGAACTTGTAAATAAAATAGAAAGTTTTAATAAAGAAGTAATAGGATTTGAAAAAATAGAGGATGCGGTTAACTATTCTTTGGATAAGGCTAATGAAAATGACCTAGTATTATATTGCGGCTCTCTTTATATGATAGGAGAAGTAAGAACATTGCTTAAAAAAATGGTGGCTAATTAGCCATCAATTTTTTTTGTGTGAAATTAAAACCTGATAGGAGTAATCACAGGATGCAAAGAGACTACATACTATAAATATTATAGACAAAAAAAGGTATAGAAATACTTTTTTGGAGGTATATGATGAGGGGTTTACATGGTAAAGGGGCTATCATATCAAATGTAGGAGATAATACTCTTTCTATAGTCGATTTATTAAAGCTTGATGAAGTAGAAAAAATACACATGAGGTCATGGTTTGGGCCTCATCACATAGTATACGATCTAAACAGTATCCATCTATATATATCTAATTCTTACAGTTCAAGTATAAGTAAATATGATATGATACTTGATAAAATGATAGATACCATTTTTGTTGGAAGTTCACCATGTCATTTGGCACTAAATACAAAAAATAATACACTATACGTTGCCAATGAAGACTCAAACTCCATTTCAGTAGTAGATGCACATAATATGTCCCTGCAAGCTCAGATTCCGGTAGGAGAAATGCCCCATGATATAAAACTGAGTATAGATGGGAAAAGATTATTTGTGTCTAACCTTAAAGAAAATACTTTATCCATTATTGATACTTTATCAAATTCAAAGGAAAAATGCATTTATGTTAATCAAAACCCAAATCATATGGTTTTAAGTAAGACTGGGGATTTACTGTATATTGCAAATACTAATTTTTCAAGTTTGAGACAAGGTAGCTTGACAGTTGTAAATACAGAAAGCTTGAAAGTTGAAGATAAAATCGAAGTAGGCAAGACACCTATGGATATCGCCCTTCATGAAGTAGATGGACAGAAACTTTTTATAACGGATATGGAACTAAACTTAGTTCATATTTTAGATATCAAGGAGAAAAAAATTATAGATCAAATAGCGGTTGGGATAATGCCACTAGGTATTAAAGCCGATAGTTTTAACAAATATTTGCTTGTTACAAACATTGGTGATAACACTTTATCTGTTATAGATATAAAAACAATGCACTTAATAAAAAATGTAAAAGTAGGCAAGGAGCCTACAAGCATTGTTTTTATTTGATCATTCTATTAAAAGTTTTATAATGTCACCATAAATATCCTGAGCCTTTTTCTTCCATTTATCACAAATGAGCTTTGCCTGTTTATTTGAAACCACATCAAGTTTCAAATCAAATAGGGTTATATCATTTTCTACAACTTTAAGTTCAACTATGTAGTCGTTTTGAGATTTCTTTATATAATTGGCGGAAATCTGAGTTTCTTTCAGTAAAACTTTTTTTCTTTTTTCTACAGCTACATCAATTTTTTCAAGTAAGTCTTTGGACAGCCTGTCTTTAAAATAGTTTAAGGTATTTTTTCCTTTCTCGGTAATTAGATAATAATAATAATCTTCATTTTTAATATATTCGAGCAAAGCAGAATCAACTAACTCTGAAAGAAATTGCTGCAACATAAAGTAATTAAGAAGTTCATTTTCCATAATGAATTCAGTTATTTGATTATTAGTAAGAGTAATTTCAAATTTATCAATGATATATAAAAGTAATAATTTACTTTCGGCTTCATGTTTAGTATCGTTTAAAAACATATTCTATCACCACTCTTTTGAAAGTTACTGTAATATACATTTAAAATTATATCATAACTCTGAATATATTTGCACAAAATTCCCATTTAAAATAAAAGAAGGAGAAGCCTAGCTTCTCCTTCTTTTATTTTATCTATTTAAAACTATTTAGTTCCTCCAGACATTTGTCTTTCTGCCATTTCAACAAGACGTTTAACCATGTATCCACCGACATAACCATTTTGCCTAGAGGTTAAGTTTCCCTTATCTATACTATCGTAATTAGTTAAACCTAATTCATTTGCGACTTCAAGCTTAAAGCTTTCAAGAGCTGCTTTAGCTTCAGGAACTAAAACTCTATTATTACGAGCCATAGATTTTCCCTCCTTTTATTTAATGCAACTTTTTTAGTTGCATTATTAATATAACCAGTTTAAAATAAAATTATGTTAACAAATTATAGATTATATGTATATAAATTAGCACTTATACATATAAATAATGATTTGGTAAAAATTTGAAATTTAAAATTGTACTTAAAATATAGTAAAATATATATGTGTTAAAAAAATTCTTTCTTATATCTAAAAACTGGAGGAATTATATGAAATATGGGAAAAAATTAAAATCAATGCTAAAGGACCTAGGAATTGCTAAAGTAGGGTATGGATATCTAGGGGATATTTTGCCTGAGTCATTAAAACATTTAAAAACTGGCATTTCTATCGCCTTTAGACTTTCAGATCAGGTAATAGATGATATTCATGATGGGCCTACCTATAGCTATTTTCATCATTATCGAACAGTAAACTTTAGATTGGATCAAGTTATGTTGAGTACAGTTTCCAAATTGCAGGAATGGGGATATTTGGCTATGCCAATTGCTGCATCACAATCTATAAACACCGATGGAAACAGATACAGAGGTATATTTCCCCATAAAACTGCAGCCACAAGAGCTGGTATAGGATGGGTGGGAAAAAGCGGATGCCTTGTAACCGATGAATATGGCCCAAGAGTTAGACTAGGAACAATACTAACAAACATGGAGGTAGATTACGATAAACCGATAAAAGAATCAAAGTGTGGTAAATGTACAAGTTGTGTTAAAGCATGTCCAGCATTAGCAATAAGGGGCGGTCTTTGGTATCCGGGAATAGCCAGGAAAGAGCTGGTGGATGCAAGAGCCTGTAGTGAGCATATGTCAACCTATTATAAACATGTTGGTAGAGGTTCAGTCTGTGGCATTTGTATAAAGAGCTGTCCACAAGGGAACAAAGTAATAAAAAAAGCAGCAAAGGAAGTTTAAGTTCCTTTGCTATAAAAAATAGGGTAGAAGGACTACACTAAGTTAACTTTCTGTTTATTTTGACCTTGACATCTTTCCTAATTCCATGGTCGTGGGAGCTTTGGAGCTGGGATTTTTGCGATTTAGCTTCTCGGTGAAAATGTCTGTCTTCTACCTTAAAAGTTTTTCTGCTAACTTCTGTGCGATTGCCTTTGATGCTTTCAAATTGGCCTCTTATTATAGACAAGCTTAACACTCCTTTTTAAGGTATATAAGAGATTTAAATTTAAAAGCTATTTATAGAAGTTTTATATGTGTTTCTGTATTAGTTTTTGAAGAACCTACAAATATATTCATTATAAAAGAAAAATCTAGGAGGAATAAATTTGAAAATATATATTAAAGCGTCTGTAGCTACGTTTTTATCAATAGTTTTATTAACAGGTTGCAGTAGTACAGTAACAGTAAGTAATGATGTAGCAAATAACGAAAAAGATACTGTAAAAACTGTTAAAAATTCTGTATATAATGATAAAAATCCGCCATTAGAAGATAATGGTGAGAATAATGCAGTTAAAAACGAAAATGATAAAGATGAGAATAAGGATGAACATAGTGAAACGGATATTAAAAAGATAAAGCCAAATGAAGCTGGACAAGTTATGGTCTTGATGTATCATTCATTGGGAGACAAGGAAAAGGATTATGTCAGGACTGTGGAAAACTTTAAAGAAGATTTAAGACTCCTTTACCAAAAAGGATATAGACTTATCAGTTTAAGAGACTATATCAATAATGAAATAGATGTAGAAGCAGGTAAAACTCCTGTGGTACTAACCGTTGATGACGGTAATCAATCGGATTTCAATATAATTCAAGATAATGGTAAGAAAAAAGTAGATCCCAATTCTATTGTAGGTATTCTTGAAGATTTTAACAAAAAGTATCCTGATTTTGGATTGGAAGCTACGTTTTTTATAAACGGTGGAAGCAATGTCTTTGGACAAAAGGATTTAATTGAATATAAACTGAATTATATTATAGATAATGGAATGGACATAGGAAATCATAGCTATGGGCATGAAAACCTAGGCCAGAAATCAGAAATAGAAATACAAAGAACACTGGCCAAAAACGTAGAGTTTATAAAGAAGTATCTTCCTGACTATGAAGTAAACATACTTTCACTGCCCTTTGGTGCCAGACCTAAAAATAGTGAAAAAAGAAAATATCTTTATAAAGGTTCCTATGAAGGAATCAGGTATAATAATATTGGAGCCCTTGCAGTAGGCTGGAGACCTGAATATTCTGCTGTCCACAAAGAATTTGACCCACTATATATTCATCGTGTACACGGTAGCTCAGCTAAATTTGGAATTAGATACTGGCTTGAATATTTTGATAGGCATACTGACAAGAGGTATATAAGTGATGGAGATAAAGATATAGTTACAATACCTGAAAAAATGATGGATAAAATAGATAAAAATAAATTAGGAAGTAAAAAATTAAGAACTTATAAGCTGGATGAAGAATAGCCCAAAAAATAGTGGGTTTTATTTTTTGTATATTAATAATGTATTTAAAAATTAGTAGAATAATAAAAAATCTAAAGAATAGATTTAATATATAACTGTTTAGATTAAGGGGGCGGAATATGAAGATATATGTAATTTCTAAAAAAAGTATAATTTTCACCTTAGCCATAATTATAGCAATAGGAGCAAGTTTTTTATATTTTCATGATATTGGTTATCAAGTACTTGCTGTTCTAGCATCAGATAAACTTCTGCCTATCTACTCAGTAGAGACGGAGGAAAAAAAGATAGCTATAAGCTTTGATGCGGCATGGGGTGACCAGTATACTGAAGGAATTTTAGATATCTTGGACAAATACGGTGTAAAAACTACTTTTTTTCTAGTAGGTTTTTGGGTAGATAGATATCCAGATATGGTTAAAAAAATCCATGAAAGAGGTCATGAAATAGGAAATCATTCTTCTACCCATCCACATATGTCAAAATTATCCAAGGAAAAAATTATTAAGGAGCTTAACAATACTGGTGATAAAATTTATAAACTGATGGGAGAAAAACCCTTTCTCTTTAGACCTCCCTTTGGAGATTACAACAATACCTTGATCAAAACTGCTGAAGAATGTGGATATTATACAATACAGTGGGATGTAGATTCATTGGATTGGAAGGAACTTGGAGTAGCTCCGGTAGTTGATAGGGTTACCAGAAATATTAAGAACGGTTCTATAGTTCTTTTCCATAATAATGCTAAATATGTTTTAGATTATCTTCCACTTATTATAGAAAAGCTGCAGAAAGAAGGATATAAAATCGTTCCAATATCGGAGCTAATTATGAAAGAAAATTATTATATTGACCACACTGGCCGTCAAATAAGACTAAAAACAGAAGAGAAGAATAAATGACACTAAATTTATGGAAAACTTTGGTAAATAATTTCCGTAGGTTTAAATAGTCTTTAGATCATAATAATAAAATTTTATGTAAAAATAATATGTTAATATTGACATAATATTATAAAAGTAATGCAACATTTTTTCATATAGGCAGATGGTGGACAGTATGTATAAGATTGTTTCCTGTATACTTTATAATAGTAACCGGATGGTGGTTCTGGCAGGCTATAACATGTTACCCTGACAGCTGGTGGAATCCTATAGAAATATTTAGTGCAGGAACCATATTAGGTCAGTGGACCATAATAATTGTGCTGGCACTGATTACACAAAGTTACTTTGCAAAAAAGATAGGGAAAGGTGAATATTCCATAAATATTGCTGAAAAAGACAAATAAACTCTTTTAGAGGGGTAAGTGAATGTCCTTAAAAACAATAATAATGATGACTGTTATCTTAGGATCTTACATTATAAGTTTTGGCATTTTATTGAATAAAGCCTTTAATGCTAAGCATAAATAGATTCAAAAAATACGGGAAGACAATTCCTGTATTTTTTCTTTTTTGTATATTTAAAGTTTGGTTTATGGGCTGTTAAATTTTCTTTTAACTTTTTCAGAATCAAAAATTTGGAATTATAACAGGTTTGATACATAAACTTAAAGGTTTAAACAAAACATAACTATATCATTATTTAGAGGAGTTGAGTAGTAATATGAATACTCAGTTCATAGGTATTGTAGGTAATGACAAACAAAACACTATTAGCGATTTGATACATTATGTTTTAAATGGGAGCGGATATACTACCCTTTTAGTAAGTAGCAATTTATTAATGTTAAATCAAAATATCATAGAAAAGAGCTGTATAAGCTTAGAAGATATTGAAAAATTTTCAAAAGATAATGATAAAAGAGTAGATTTTTTCATTATCAATAATTTGAAGATGACAGTTTTGAAAAAATTATTAAAGAAAAATAAGATCAATGCTTTGCTTGATTTGAAATCACCTGATAAAAATGGTAAGATCGCTGAAGAGAAACTTATGAGAAGTATTATCTATAGAAATCTTAAACATGATGGAATTGCTATAATTAATTCTGATAATAAGGATAATCTATGTGAATTTACATATTTGAGGGATAGGATAGTTATAACTTATGGTCTTGATTTAAGAGCAACTATTACTACTTCCAGTGTTCCAATGCGTGATGAGGTGACTTTAATCTGCTGTCTTCAAAGAGGTATAACTACCTTAGAAGGAGAGGATATAGAGCCAATGGAGTTTCCAATTAAATTTTATTATCATGACCAATTTACAGTAAATAATGTTTTACCCGTGATAGCTCTGGCACTTAGATATGGGACTTCAGTAGAAAATCTTCAGGAGATATTATCAAAATATAAAGGTCGAATATAAGTAGCCACCTTTAATTTTAAGGATAAAAAATACACCAAGAAAGCCCTCTAAAAGAAACAGATTACCTAGAAATATCAATCTGAATATTAAATCTTTTGTTCTATTTATTGAAAATTAGAATAAATATATTTGTAGGTTAACTCAAAAAAACATAGGATTTAAAGAATATAAAAGAGCGTAAGGGGGCTAGATATTTGTGAGAACGTTTGATAATAATGTTGTTTCAATTGTTGGTATGCCATGTTCAGACTTGGAATTCAGTCATGAAGTTTTTGGTGAGGGGTTTTATAACCTAAAATTAAGGATACCCAGACTAAGTGAACATGTAGATATTTTACCTATTACCATTTCCGAGAGGTTATTAGTAGATTTTGAAGTTAAAGAAGAAAAGCTAATCAGAATCGAGGGACAATTAAGATCTTATAATAAAATTATTAATGGGAATAATAGACTAATATTAACAATTTTTGCAAGAGAAATAAGTGAAGAACAAGAAGAAAATGTAAGTAATCCTAATCAAATATTTTTAGACGGATTCGTTTGCAAAGAACCGGTATATAGGACTACTCCTTTCGGAAGAGAAATAACCGATATGTTGGTTGCAGTAAATAGACCCTATAGGAAATCTGATTACATACCATGCATAGCATGGGGAAGAAATGCTAGATATTCTGAAAAAATGAAGATAGGTGACCGTATTAAAATATGGGGAAGGATTCAAAGTAGAGAATATCAAAAGAAAATAGATGAAGAAACTGTTGTTAAAAAAACTGCCTATGAAGTCTCCATATCAAAGATGGATGTTATGCCTGAAGAAAATAATAGGACTGATGTGGATTAACCATATATATTTACAAGAAGAATAAAAAATCATGCTTTTCCTGATATTTTCAATTAAAAGGGGAGAGTATGATTTTTTATTATAGATTTTTAAATTTAGAATAGAATTAAAATAAAAGTTAATTGATTATATTAAAAATAAAAACTTGAAATATTAATAAAAAATAGTAAAATAGTATTTAAGGCCCTTAAGAACGGAGGAATTTTATGAACTATATTTTTGTAGGCGCTATAGTTCTTTTAATTATTTTGTCGTCTATTCAGTATATTTTAAACAAAATACTAGTAACCTTAAAAGAAACCAAAGAGATTCTGTATAGACTTCATAAAGATAATAACTATAAAGATAACAATTCATAAAAAGATTAAAGATTTCCAGGACAATAATAAGAAGAATTATGCAAATAGGTATAAAGACTTATTTACATTTCCCATAAATGTTATAAAATGCTTTAAAAGAGTGTTTTTTACGTATAATACTATTTGACTTTGATTTTGGAAATTTGAAAAGGAGTTAATATGATTACTACTGTAACTTTGAACCCAGCAATTGATAGATCTTATATAATAAATAACTTTAAACCGAATAATAACTACCGAATAGACGATGTAACCGTTACGGTAGGTGGAAAGGGTATAAATGTAGCCAGGACTGTGTCAGCCTTAGGAGAAAAGTTAAACGCTACGGGATTTTTAGGTGGGATTACAGGTGATTACATTAAAAAACAACTAAATGATTTAGGGATTGCTACATCCTTTGTAAAAATAAATGATGAATCTCGTAATTTCACAGCTATTATTGACCCAATAAATAGAACGGAAACCACTGTTAATGAAGTAGGTCCATTTGTGTCGAAGACAGAATTAACTAAATTTATTAAAGAATACATAAAAATATTAAAGTACAGCAAAATCATTATTGCTTCCGGCAGTGTGCCAAAGGGTGTTCCTAAGACTATCTATAGAGATATGGTAAAAATAGCAAAGGATAATAATGTGCTACCTATTATTGATGCATCGGGGAAATTTTTGGAAGAGGCCATAAAGGCAAAGCCCTATATGATAAAGCCAAATCTGAAAGAGCTTAGGGAGCTTGTCGGCTATGAATTAAATAATGAATATGAAATAATACATGAATCTAAATATATATGTAAACAGGGCGTAGGCTTAGTCGTAATATCATTGGGAAGTAAAGGTGCTATTTTTACAACTAGAGAGAAAGTAATTAAAGTTGAAGCACCTAACATAAAGGCAGTAAACACAGTAGGCTCTGGAGACGCACTAGTAGCTGGTTTTGCTGTGGCCCTGGTGAACAAATTTGATCTAGATAATGCCTTTAGATATGGAATAGCTTGTGGAGCTGCAAATGCCCTTGAAAAAGGAACTGGCAATATCAAAAAAGAAACAGTAGAGCGATTATTTAGTCAGGTCAAACTTACAAGACTTGAGTAAGAAAGTATTTATAAAGAACCTAAATCTTGTCTGGATTTAGGTTCTTTTGAGAAATTATGAAGGTTTAGAGAATTAACAAAGAGAGTAAAATCTTTTGTTCAAAATGCTAGATCGTAAAGAAGGTATAAATAGTGTGCTAATACCCATCCTAGAATGCTTCCTATAAAGTTTGATTTTGCAGTTTTGTTGTTTATTAAATTGTACTATGGACTACTTAAACTTTTAATTAATACTTATTGAACAAAAAATTAAAAAAATGTAACAATCATACAAATTTACTTAAAAATACTGCATATAATTGACAACTAAGTTATTATTAAGTTAGAATATTTAATAATAAGCGCTAATAAAATATTTTGGAGGTACTTTAAACTATGGATATAGAAAAAAAGAGAAAAGAGATTTTATTTACAAGAGAGCAAATTCAGAAAAGAGTAGAAGAGTTAGGTAGAAAAATTGCAAGGGATTATAAAGATAAGAATTTGATGGTTGTGTCTTTGCTTAAGGGAAGCTTTATATTTACAGCAGATTTAGTTAGAGAAATAGATATCCCTGTAAAAATTGAGTTTATGACTACTTCAAGCTATGGACATTCGACAGAATCTTCCGGAAAGGTTAAGATACTATATGATATCGAAAAGGATCTTAATGGATATGATGTCCTTATTGCTGATGATATTGCAGATACGGGCATTACTATGAAGTTTGTGATGGAATACTTAAAGTCGAAAAATCCAAAAAGCATAAAGAGTTGTGTCCTACTTGACAAGCCTTCAAGGAGAGAGGTCGAGCTTGAGCCTGATTATATAGGTTTTACAATTCCTGATAAATTTATTGTAGGATATGGACTAAATTACGGAGACTACTATAGAAATGTTCCATACGTTTTTGCATTTGTAGATTAATAATAAAAAGGCGACTTTAGTCGCCTTTTTATTATTATTATTATTATTATTATCCTCTTAAGTCTTCCATGAGCTTAGTTTTATCAGCTGTTTTGTCGTCCTTGTTTTTTATGATTTTAGCTGGTGTACCTGCTACAACAACATTTGGAGGAACGTCTTTGGTTACTATTGACCCCGCTGCAACCACAGAATTTTCTCCAACTGTAACTCCTTCAAGTACGACTGCATTTGCACCTATAACTACATTGTCTTCAATTGTAACTGGTTTTGCACTAGGAGGTTCTAATACACCTGCAAGAACAGCACCTGCTCCAATATGAGCGTTTTTACCTACTGTAGCCCTTGCTCCCAAAACTGTATTCATGTCTATCATTGTGCCTTCACCTATTTCGCAGCCTATATTTATTACTGCTCCCATCATTATTACTGCATTTTTGCCTATTTTTACTCTATCCCTTATGATTGCCCCAGGTTCAATTCTAGCATCGATATTTTTAAGATCCAACAAAGGTATTGCAGAGTTTCTCCTGTCGTTTTCAATAACATAGTCTTCAATTAATGATTTGTTTTTCTCTATATATTTTGATACGTCTTCATACTCTCCGAAAATTATCCAGAAAATGCCAGATCCGAATTTTCTGATGTTTTCATCTGTGGCTGAAGCTAAGTCACCCTTAACATATACCTTTACGGGAGTGGATTTTTTGGCATTTTTTATATACTGTGCTATTTTATATGGATCAGTTAAATCTATATCTTTTGTATTGTTGTTTTTCTTTATCATTTGTTTTATCAATCCTTTCTAAATTTTTTGATGTTATTTTAAAATGTGGTCCATATTGTATAGACCATTTTGTTTACTTACTAAGAACTTTGCAGCCCTTACAGCACCGGATGCAAAGACAGTTCTAGACATAGCGGTATGTTTTATCTCAATGATTTCATCGGGACCCGCATAAATAACTGCATGTTCACCGACAATAGTCCCACCTCTAACGGCGTGAATACCAATTTCAGATTTCTCTCTCTTGGCAGTTCTTCCATATCTTCCAAAGTTATATTCCTTAGCATTGTCTAGTTCTTCATTGATTGAATCAGCTATCATATAAGCAGTACCGCTTGGTGCATCAAGCTTTCTGTTATGATGCTTTTCAATAATTTCTATATCAAAAGACTCTGCTAAAACCTTTGCAGATTTTTTAGCCAAATCCATAATTAGATTAATTCCCAGAGACATGTTTCCGGATCTAAACATGGCAACCTGTTTAGATGCTTCTTTTATTTTATCTATAAGAGATTCATCTAATCCTGTAGTACATATAACGGCTGGAGTCTTAGTTTTTACGCTATAATCGATTAGCTTAGAGGTCATGGAATAGTGTGAAAAATCAATAATTACATCGGCTTCTGTTTTACAATCTTGAAAACTTTTATAAACAGGATATTTCTTATCCCCCTTGAATAGATCTACACCTGCTACTATTTCCATGTCCTCCATGTCGTTTGCAAGATCTTCTACTACTTTACCCATTTTACCATTACATCCAGATAAAAGAACTTTTATCAAATTAATACCTCCTATTTAATTAAGCAGTCCGTATTCTTTCATTCTTGTCTTTAAAATCTCAAGGTTTCCTTCAGTCATTTCCACCAATGGAAGGCGTAGGTTACCTACTTCAAATCCCATTAGATTCATGGCAGTTTTAACCGGGATAGGATTAACCTCTATAAATAATGCATCAATTAGAGGCTTCATTTTTAACTGTAGATCACAAGCACCTTTTACATCACCTTCAATAAATTTCATAACCATATTATGAGTATCTTTAGGAGCTATATTAGCAGCTACAGAAATTACCCCATCACCCTTAAGTGACATTAGAGGAACGACCATATCATCGTTTCCAGAATAAATGTAGAAATCATCAGGCACCAGTCTTGCGATTTCAGCAACTTGAGAAATGTTGCCGCTGGCCTCTTTAACGGCTGCTATATTTGGATGCTTAGCAAGCTCTGCTAATGTGGAAGGCAGCATATTCACTCCTGTTCTTCCGGGGACATTGTAAACTACGATGGGGATGTTTACTTCGTCAGCTATAGCAGTAAAATGGGCAATTAGCCCCTTTTGAGTAGATTTGTTATAATAAGGAGTTATAACCAAAAGACCGTCTGCTTCCACTTTTTCGGCATATTTGCTAAGTTCTATTGTATGTTTTGTACAGTTACTTCCTGTACCTGCTATTACAGGAATTCTTTTATTTACTTTTTCAACTGTAAATTTAATCACTTCTTTCTGCTCTTCGTCGCTCATTGTAGAAGATTCTCCAGTAGTACCACAAACTACAATTGCGTCGGTTCCCTGTTCAATATGCCATTCCAACATTTCTTCCAGCTTGTCAAAGTTAACCTTGTCATCCTTAAAAGGAGTAACTATGGCAACACCGGAGCCTCTAAAAAGTTTCATATAAATCATCCTTTCTTATTTAATTAACTACATCTTAAATCTGTGCTTGTAAATTGATTCATATTTTCTTTACGAATTTATTAGACTTATTGCTAGATATGTTTGGAAATTTACTTTCTCTAATATATTATATTTAATATTTATAATATTTACTATATAGTACAATTAATATCAAAAAAATTAAAAAAACAGTCAAGAGCAAAAAGAGCTGTTGACTGTTTTCAAACAGATGAGATTCTTTTTGCCCCGTGTGAATTAGCACACCATCAATAGACTGGGCTATCTAATGATGACAGTACTATACTTATTTAGTATAGGCCCAACATACAGTTTTTAGGGAAAACTGTACATTTCGGCAACTGCACCTTTCCTAGCAAACTACGACTCCCTATGTCTAACTTGCAGTACTAATTACAGTTGCAGCCTCTAAATCACAACATCAATATTTTATTTTAAAGGGTTTGGATTAATTTTTCTGCAATTTGTACGGCGTTTGTAGCAGCACCCTTTCTTATGTTATCAGCTACTACCCAAAGATTAAGACCGTTTTCAATGCTAAAATCTCTTCTAATTCTACCTACATATACTAGATCGGTACCCTTGGCATTAGTTGCTAGGGGATATACATTGTTATGGGGATCATCTTGCAGTACTATGCCTGGACTATCAGATAGTAATTTTTTCACATCTTCAATTTCAAAGGGTTTTTCAAACTCTACATTTATGGATTCGCTATGACAATCAAATACAGGAACCCTCACTGTGGTAGCAGTTATTTTTAAATCGTAGTCTCCCAATATTTTTTTTGTTTCATCAATCATTTTCATTTCTTCTTTAGTATAGCCGTTTTCAAAGAAAACATCTATGTGAGGGAGGCAGTTGTTAGCTATAGGATGGGGGTAAGCCTTTAATAAATTATTACCCTTTAATCCTTCTTCCAAATCTTTTACACCCTTTACGCCGGAGCCTGAGACTGCTTGGTAAGTAGAATAAACAATTCGCTTGATCTTATACTTGTCATGTAGGGGGTTCACTGCAACCACTGCTTGGATAGTTGAACAATTAGGATTGGCTATAATGCCATTGTGCCATTTAATATCCTCGGGATTAACCTCTGGTACAACAAGAGGGACATCTTTATCCATTCTCCAGGCGCTACTGTTATCTACAACTATTACCCCTTTAGAAGCGGCTATGGGAGCAAATTTTTTGCTGATATCAGCTCCTGCTGAAAATAGGGCAATATCTATATCTCTGTCGAAAGAATCTTCCTTAAGCTCTTCTACAGTATACTCTATGCCTTTACACTTAACCTTTGTACCAGCGGATTTTGCCGAAGCAAAGGCATAGAGCTTATAAAAAGGAAAATCCCTTTCTTCTAAAACTTTCAAAAAAGTTCTACCAACCATTCCAGTTGCACCTACAATAGCAATATTTATTTTTTTCAAATAAAAAACCTCCTATTCTTTTAGGTGTTAAGGAAAATCATACTGATAATGAACAGCAATTATTACAAAATCCATAAAGAAAAGCAAACCCAAACATATTAATTAATTTTAATATATTAATATATATTAATAGTCATAAAAAAAAATACAGATAAGATGTCTTAAAAAAGATAATGGAGAAAAACCTTTCAACACTTTAAAATACTAAAATTATTATATATAGTAACATTTGTCAGTGATTATGTCAATATATAAGGCATGGAATAGTTATAAATCTGTTGTAGAAATTATTAAAAAAGTATACAATTAAGTTATTCGTAGATAATTAAGGGTGTTTATAACATTTTTATCTTTAATATAATTATATGAAGAGGTGAGAATATGATACTCATTAATGAAGACATAAAAATGCTTAGAGATGAAGTTATACAAATAAGACATGATTTACATCAGATACCAGAGCTTGGATTTGAAGAATATAAGACTAGTAAATATATTGTTGACTATTTAAAGAAACTGGATTTTAAAGTATATGATAAAGTGGCAAAAACGGGGGTTATTGGTTATCTCAGGGGAAGTGAAGGAAAGAATACCATCGCATTTAGAGCTGATATGGATGCTTTGCCCGTATCTGAGAAGACGGGCCTACCCTTTTGTTCAAAGCATGACGGAAAAATGCATGCCTGTGGGCATGACGGTCATATGGCCATACTTTTAGGCTTTGCAAAGTATATTTTCATAAATAAAGAAAAGATTAAAGATAATATTCTATTGATTTTTCAACCGGCAGAGGAAGGCCCTGGTGGTGCAGAAGTTATGGTGAAAGAAGGCGTTCTGGAAAGATTTAATGTAGATCGTATATATGGTTTACATCTGTACCCTGATGTGGAAGAGGGCATTGTGGCGGTGAGACCTGGAGCCATGATGGCTCAAACAGGGGAATTTGATATATATATTACTGGAAAAAGCGGACATGGTGCGATTCCTCAAAATTCAATAGATTCTATAGTTATAGGAGCTGATCTAATAAGTTCTTTTCAGAGTATAGTTAGCAGAAACATAAGTCCCATTGAACCAGTAGTCTTGACGATAGGAAAAATCAAAGGAGGAGAAAGGCGAAATGTTATAGCAGGCAAACTATATATGGAGGGTACGCTTAGAGCCTTCAATGAATCTGTTTACAAAAAAGTGAAAAATAAGATGATATCCTTTGCCAAGGGACTTGAAATATCCTATGGTTCAAAAATAGAAATAGTTTTTAGAGATATGTATCCACCTGTAAATAATAATGAAAAGCTAGTAGAAAACTTTATTGAGATAGTTGGATATGAAAATCTAAAGATTATTGAACCCCAAATGACGGCTGAAGATTTTTCCTACTATCAGAAAAAAATACCCGGTTTATTTTTCTTTTTAGGGGTAAAAAATCAAGAAAAGGGACACACTTTTCCACTTCATAATTCCAAATTCAACTTTAATGATGAGATCTTGATTACAGGAATACAGATCTACGCTGATTTATTAAACGAAAATGATGGACTAGATATCTAAATATCTAAAGGAGGCGAAATGCTTGAAGAAGGGTAGAATAACCATATTTGAGGTTAATATAATTTATCTTCTGGTTGCAATGTTACTTGTAACCCTTGGGGCCTATTTTCAGAGTCTTAATATAAAAACAGGTCTACTTATAACAGAGTATATATTGGTTCTTTTACCAGTAATAGTCTTTATAAAATGGAAGAAGATGAGCTTAAAAAAGGTTTTAAAATTAAATAAACTCAACTTAAAGCATGGCCTTTTGGTAATGGCCATAACTGTACTAATCTATCCTGTAGCTCTGTTTTTTAACTTAATAATGATGACGATCATAAGCTTGTTTACAACTATAAAATCCTTACCGGTACCTACTGCAAGTAACTTTAAAGAGTATGTTGGATTGTTTTTTATAATAGCAATATCAGCTGGTATATGTGAAGAAATATTTTTCAGGGGAATGCTTCTAAGTGTATATAAAAAGAAATATAAAAAGCTTGCTATTGTAATAACCGCCGTTATGTTCGGTATATTTCATTTTAATCTTCAAAATCTCTTAGCTCCAACGATTTTAGGACTAATATTTGGTTATTTGGTTTATTTAACGGATTCAATTTTTGCCGGAATCATAGGACATATTACAAATAATGGATTGGCAGTCACATTGGCATATGCTGTAAATGTAGTAAGTAAAAAGCTTAATATCTATGGAAATCTTGAACCTCGTCAGGGTATGGCCAATACCATGCAATTGTTTGCAGGCACAATTATGATAGGCTTTGTAGCGATTATAACGGGAATATTTGCATATCTGCTTATAAAAATCATTAAAAAAGATATAGGTAATAGATTTAATGATTCTAAGTTTGGAGAGATAAATGAAATTAATATAGATACTCAAGATATTACTATGAAAAAGAATGAAAAAATGACTCATTACCTTCCGATTTTAGGAGTAGTTATTATTTACTTTTTTATTTCGTTCATTCAATTTTGAAACTCTTTTTAAAATAAAAATTTTTGCAAAAAAACCAGCCTTGGAACTCCAGAGTTCCAAGGCTGGTTTTTTAAAAATTATTAAAGGGGGAGTGGGAAACAACATTTACAACAATAAAAAGAATACCATTAATGTCGAAAATTATCAATAAGAAAAATCAAATATTACAAATTTTTAAATTTATTATTAATTTATTTGAATAAAAAGTTACCCCTTACTCAATAATATTTGAAAAGGAGGGATTAGATTGTCAAAAAAGAATAGAGACAAAAATAAGAAATTTAAGATTGAGACTGTGGAAGATAAGTGGAAATATGAAATAGCTTCGGACCTAGGTCTTTTAGACAAGGTGTTAGAAGGTGGATGGGGAGCATTAACGGCAAAGGAAACCGGTAGAATAGGCGGAATGATTACTGTAAGAAAGAAAAAAAGTCAAAAACAAAAAGAAGAGGAATTAAATGAAGAGATAGACTAAACTATCTCTTTTTTCTATTAAAACTTATATACAAATTTGAACTTTAGATTTAGAATTAATTTGTGTATAATTGAATTTGAAGCAAATAGGATAATTAAAGATAAAGGGGAACTGTTATGGAAGCTTACAGTGGATTTGCTGAGGTATATGATTTTTTGATGAAGGATATAGATTATGATGTATGGGTGGATTATATAGAAGAAATCTTTAAGAGAAGAAATTATGTCCCTAGGAATATTTTAGAGCTTGCCTGTGGTACGGGAAATATAACTAACAGACTTGCAAAAAAAGGTTATAATATTACAGGTCTTGATATATCATCTGAAATGCTCACATTTGCTAAAGATAAAGCTTATAATTTGGGAGTGGATGTTACTTATATTAATCAGGATATGAAAGAATTAGAATTTTCCGGGAAGGTAGATTGCGTACTCTGTCTGTGTGATGGATTTAACTATATATTAGATAAAGATGAATTATTTAATATCTTTAAGCGAATTTATCTTATTTTACAAAAAAATGGTTTGTTTATATTCGATATAAGCTCCTATTATAAAATTTCAGAAGTTTTAGGTACAAATACATATGCAGAAAATTTTGAAGACGTTTCCTATATTTGGGAAAATTATTTCGATTCTAGAACCGATATATGTGAATTTGATTTGACGATTTTTATAAGGCAAGATAGTTTGTTTAAAAGGATTCAGGAATCTCACTGCCAAAGGGCCTATAAAATAGAAAGTATTTGTCAATTGCTGGAGGAAATTGGGTTTAAAAGTATAGAGGTATTTAATAGTTTTACTTTTGATAAACCTTTACTAACTGATGAAAGGATAAATTTTGTCTGTAAAAAATAGAAGAATTTTTATCATTTGTGAATAGTTTGATAAAAAATGGATAGATTAATATAAACAAGTTTTTTAATATACCTATTTGACACGTTAAAAAGGTTATGTTAAAATTAATTTAATTAAGCTAGCTTAATTATAATTTTCAAATGTTTTAGGAGGATTGTTTAGATGAAAGGTAAAGTAAAATGGTTTAACAATGAGAAAGGTTATGGATTCATAACAGGAGAAGACGGAAATGATGTGTTTGTACATTACACAGCAATTGAACAGGAAGGTTTTAAATCTTTAGAGGAAGACCAGGAAGTTGAATTTGAAGTTGTGGAAGGTGAAAAAGGACCTCAAGCCACTCAAGTTGTAAAATTATAATAAAAATAAAATCAATCTGTTAATTAGCCCTGATGTAGTCAGGGCTTTGTTAATGGCACAAATAGATTTGTTTCACTTTATTATAATACTCATACTTTTAGAAGTGAGATATAGAATAAGGAAGTAAGATAAAGTTTCACAATGATTTAGTAGGAGATAAAAAACTCCTTCTAAATTGTTGAACTTTTATATATGAAACAAAGATAGAATATGTGGAGGGATTAATTTGGCTAGTTATATCGTAAGAGGAATTGCTGCAAATAAAAACATAAGGGTCTTTGTTGCGATTACAACAGATATGGTAGAAAAGGCTAGAAGAATACATAATACTTTGCCGGTTGCAACTGCTGCCTTAGGAAGAACAATAACAGCCGCTTCTATAATGGGTTATATGTTAAAAGGAGAAAAGGATAAGTTAACATTGCAGATAATGGGAGCAAATGAAATAAAATCAATAGTAGCTGTTTCAGATTCTACAGGAAATGTTAAAGGATATATTTCAAATCCTAATGTTAAACTGGCTTTTAACGAAAAAGGAAAGTTGGATGTAGGAGGAGCCATAGGTAAAAACGGAAAGTTAAGAGTTATTAAGGATCTTGGATTAAAGGAGCCCTATATTGGTCAGTCAAATTTGATAAGCGGAGAAATAGCAGAAGATATAGCTGCCTACTACATGTACTCAGAGCAGCAGCCCTCAGTAGTTTCCTTAGGAGTTCTAATAGATGTGGATGGTTCAGTTAAAGCGTCAGGTGGATTTATTATTCAGCCACTTCCTGAAGTTAAAGAAGAAATACTGGTACAGTTAGAGGAAGCTGTTAAGGATATACCACCTATATCTTCTATGGTAGATGAAGGAATGAGTGGTGAAGATATAATAAGAAAAATATTAAAGGGATTTGATGTAGAAATAGTTGATAGAACTAAAGTAGATTTTAAATGTGACTGCGATTCAGAAAAAATCGAAAAAGCTTTAGTAAGCCTTGGAGAATCCGAGTTAAAAAGCATCATAGAGGAAGATGAAAAGGCTGAGATAGTATGCCATTTCTGCAATACACGCTACAACTTTAATAAAGATGAGCTTATAGACCTTCTTAATAGGGCAAAATCATAAATCTGTATGGGACTTTAAAAACATGTACAAGAGACGGTTAAAAGAGTAAAATACAATATATGCAAAATTTACTATTGACTTATGGATGAAAATGTTGTAATATATATTTTGTCAGTTTCAAGGAAGTGGGCGCATAGCTCAGCTGGGAGAGCACCTGCCTTACAAGCAGGGGGTCACAGGTTCGAGCCCTGTTGCGCCCACCAATTAAAATAAGCTAAGAGATAAATATGGTCCGGTAGTTCAGTTGGTTAGAACGCTAGCCTGTCACGCTAGAGGCCGAGGGTTCGAGTCCCTTCCGGATCGCCATTTGTGCCCAGATAGCTCAGTCGGTAGAGCAGAGGACTGAAAATCCTCGTGTCGGTGGTTCGATTCCGCCTCTGGGCACCATGCGGTAGTGGCTCAGTGGTAGAGTATCGCCTTGCCAAGGCGAGGATCGAGGGTTCGAATCCCTTCTACTGCTCCAAATTAATATTTTGGCGGCATAGCCAAGTGGTAAGGCAGAGGTCTGCAAAACCTTTATTCCCCAGTTCGAATCTGGGTGCCGCCTCCAGTTTGAAAATCATCCTTTTCAGGATGGTTTTTTTGTTGTATAGTTGCATAATAAAGCTAATAAAAGAATAAGAATTATTAAGATACACAAAGGTGGACATGTTATGGTTAAATTCATTGAAAATCCATTTTTGCCTGATAATAAAGTAAAAACAGTTGTAGTAGACAGACGTATGCCTGTATCAATTCAGAATAAAATACGAGCTGAGGGTATAAATATTATAAAAACACCCTACTGTAAAGAATTATATGAGGCTATTTCATCCCATCCTGATATACTTATGCATCATATTGGAGGAAATGAAATAGTAGTTGCACCAAATATATATGAAAAATTTAAAAATAAGCTTAAAATGCTTAATTTAAATGTCATTTTAGGAAATACTGTTTTAGAAAGTACCTATCCAGGCAATATTGCATATAATGTAGGAAGAATTGGAAAATTTGCAATTCACAATTTTAAATATACTGACAAAAGAGTTTTGCAAAAACTTGAGTGTAAAAACTTAAAGCTGATAAATGTGAAGCAAGGATACTCGAAATGTTCGATATGTGCAGTGAACGAAAAGGCAGCCATAACCTCCGATAAAGGAATTGCCAAAGCTCTTGAAGCTCATGGCGTGGACACTTTGCTAATACGACCTGGATATATTGACTTGCCTGGACTAAATTATGGATTTATAGGAGGAACTGCGGGGCTAATTGAGCAAAAAAAACTATTTTTTTGTGGAAACATAAAAAAGCATCCTGACTTTAAAATTATAAAAAATTTTTTACAAAAATATTGGGTAGATATAGAGTATGTACAAAACATAGATTTAATTGACTTAGGATCAATAATTCCTTTAATAGAAACAACGCCAGTCAATAAAAACAATATCTGACAACCGTGTATCTGTATATGCTTTTGATGAGCACCATATACTACTAGTACGAAAGGAAGGGAGTGAAAAATAGATGCGTTTACTTTCAATAGTTTTTAAGGAGAGTAAAGATGAGGTTAAAAGGATAGCTCAAAAAATACTTCAGAATTATAACAGTCCAGATATTAATATAGATAGTGAAATAATTGAAGTTGGTAAATATAAAAGTGTTAATTTTTATATAGATGAAAACTTAATACCTAGTAGTGAAGAATATATAAATAGTGACTTTAAAAACGTTTTTAAACATTATGCGGCTATTATAGTAGTAGATTATATTATAGATAACTTAGAATTTAAAATCATAGAAAAAATATTATGTAACAATTATAGTTTCTTAAAGTCTGGTGAAAGAAAATTTATTTTACAACAGCTAAATAAATTTTTGGAAAAGGAATTTTATGATAAAAATGTTGATGTACCCTATAAAGTAAATAGAAAGGCTAAGATACTCTATAAATTAATGAATTTCCTATCAAATAATGATATTGTCAATGTTGAAGGATTCGTTCATTTTAGATTGAAGAATTACTTTGAGGATCTAAATGATATCCTTGACAGGGCTATAGAAGAGTATATGATGGAAAAAGAATATAGGGAATTTATCCGATTGCTTAAATACTTTGTGAATGTGCAAGAGCCTAAAATAGAACTGCTAAATGTAGTGGTAGATAAACATGGAAAATATCATCTCTACGATAAGGATAACAAGGTAATAGAGGACAAATACATAAGGGAATTGATGGATGATTTGTTAGATAATGATCTCAGCTATGATGACATGCTAATCAGTTCTCTTATAACTATTGCACCTAAAAAAATTGTTATACATTACGCCAGTAATATTAAAAGCAATGAGATCATTGAAACTATAAAAAATATATTTGAAGAAAGAGTATACATTTGTAGCAGTTGCAGAATTTGTAATCTCAACAGAGTTATTAAAGAAGAGTAGAGAAATAATCTCTACTCTTTAGTATTGTAACTATTTTTTTTATATGGTATACTTTTTGTGTTTACATAAGACAAGGCTAAGAGGTGAAGGTAATGTTTTGGACAAAAGTAATTCTACTATCTATAATAGGGGCTGCAATAGGATGGCTTACAAATGTCTTTGCAATTAAACTTATATTTAGACCACTAAATCCTATAAAAATTCCACTTGTAAACATTAGTATTCAGGGGCTTATACCAAAAAGAAAAAGCGAGCTGGCTCGAAGTATTGGTCAAACAGTTGAGACTGAGCTTGTATCTATTGAAGAAATTATGGATAAGATAATAGAAGAAGAAAACAAAAATCAAATGATACAAGAGATAAAACAGAAGGTAAAGGAAATTGCAGAGCAGAAAATTCCTTCTTTGATACCTGCCACAATAAGAAATATGATAATAGGATATATTGACGAGATTATCGAAAATGAAGGAGAAAATGCTCTGAATGAACTTAGTGAGAAATTGATTCATAAAGCAACAAGCGAAGTAAAAATATCTAAAATTATTGAAGATAAAGTAAATAAATTTGATTTGTACAAGCTAGAAGAGATTATTTTGAACATTGCCGAGAAGGAGTTAAAGCATATAGAGCTTTTAGGTGGGTTTATAGGATTTATAATTGGTTTTATACAAGGAGTTATAATTTTACAATTTTAAGGAATAAAAAAAGATTAAATTGTAAAAACTTATTGACAAATAAAGTATTTTAAATATAATTATAATAAAACATCTAAAGAAAATGCTATGATAGGGAAAAGTACTATTGACCCAATCTACAGAGAGGAAATGTCAGCGGCTGAGAGCATTTCTGATATGGAAGTAGGAAAAACTACCCTGGAGCAGTAATCCAGTAGCCTTGAGGTGAAAAGATTACCGTTGGCAGCGTTAATGCCATGAGAGTGGAATTTTCAATTAGGGTGGAACCGCGGGTAAAACCTCTCGTCCCTTGGTTATGGGGATGAGGGGTTTTTTGATATTCAAATAGTTTACAATTATTGAAAAAGGAGGCAAGAAACATGGATAAGGTAAAAATTACCTTAAAAGACGGTTCGGTAAAAGAGGTGCCTAAAGGTATAACTATACTGGAAGTAGCTAAGATGATTGGTGGAAGACTTGCAAAGGAAGCCGTAGCTGGTGAAGTAGACGGAAAAGTTACAGACCTTAATTATGAAATTCATAAGGATTGTGAAATTAACATATTAAAATTTGAAGATGAAAACGGTGAAGAGGTTTTCAGACACACTAGTGCCCATGTGTTGGCTCAAGCTGTTCAAAGACTTTTTCCACAGACTAAGTTGGCTATTGGACCTTCGATTGAAAATGGGTATTACTACGACTTTGATTCTGAGCATAAATTTACTCCTGAAGATTTACAAAAGATAGAAAAGGAAATGGAGAAAATAGTTAAGGAAAATCTAGAGGTTGAAAGATTTGAGCTTCCGAGAGAAGAAGCTCTAAAACTGATGGAGGAAAAAGGCGAGAGGTACAAGGTAGAACTGATAAAGGAGCTCCCAGAAGATGAGACGATATCCTTCTATAAACAAGGTGACTTTATAGATCTTTGTAGAGGGCCTCATCTTCCTACAACAAAATATATTAAGGCTTTAAAGCTTTTAAGTACTGCAGGAGCTTATTGGAGAGGCGATGAAAAAAACAAAATGCTTCAAAGAATTTATGGAACTTCCTTTCCAAAGAAGAAATTGTTGGATGAATATTTACACAGACTAGAGGAAGCAAAGAAAAGGGACCATAGAAAACTGGGAAAAGAACTAAAACTCTTTACTATTCTTGAGGAGGGACCAGGATTTCCCTTTTTCCTTCCAAATGGTATGGAACTGAAAAACACTCTTATGGAATATTGGAGAGAAGTTCATAAGAAAGCAGGGTATGTTGAAGTAGAAACACCTATTATACTCAACAGAAAACTTTGGGAGACATCAGGTCATTGGCATCATTATAAAGAAAACATGTATGCCCTGCAGATAGATGAAGAGGATTATGCTATAAAACCAATGAACTGCCCAGGTGGGATGCTTGTCTATAAGACAGAAATGCGTTCCTATAGAGATTTCCCGATGAGAGTCGGTGAAATAGGTAGAGTGCACAGACATGAGTTGTCTGGAGCACTTCATGGTCTCATGAGGGTAAGGGCTTTTACACAGGATGACGCTCACATATTTATGCTTCCTGAACAAATAAAGGATGAGATTAAGGGCGTAGCCAAATTGATTGATGAAATCTACACAAAGTTTGGATTTAAGTATCATGTTGAGTTGTCTACAAGGCCTGAAGATTCCATGGGAAGCGATGAAGAATGGGAAATGGCTGAGTCAGCACTAAAAGAAGCCCTGGAAGAGTTAAAGCTTCCTTATAAATTAAACGAAGGTGATGGAGCTTTCTACGGTCCTAAAATAGACTTTCATTTAGAAGATTGTATTGGGAGAACATGGCAGTGCGGGACAATACAGCTTGACTTCCAACTTCCTCAAAGATTTGATTTAACTTATATAGGGAAAGATGGAGAAAAACATAGACCAATTGTAATACACAGAGTGGCATTTGGAAGCATAGAAAGATTCATAGGAATCCTTATTGAGCATTTTGCCGGTAAATTCCCTACATGGCTTGCTCCTGTACAGGTTAAAATTTTACCTATAACAGATAGACAGGCTGAATATGCTGAAAAAATTGTAGAGCAGCTTGAGGATCAAGGAATTAAAGTGGAAATTGACAGCAGAAGTGAAAAAATAGGATATAAGATACGTGAAGCACAGCTTCAAAAAGTTCCGTATATGTTGATAGTAGGTGATAAAGAAGAGGAATCACAGACTGTATCGGTACGTTCAAGGGACAATGGGGAACTGGGAAGTCAGAAAGTTGAAGATTTCGTTGAAAAAATAATTAGTGAAATAGAAAATAGAACTTTAAATACAATTGAAGAATAAGTAAAAAAACATAAAAGTCGTTTAATTAGCTTAAACGACTTTTATGTTTTTACTAAAATATCTTCAAAATTATCAAACTCATTAATTATTTTGTCTAATTCTTCACCAGTTAGGGTTTCTTTTTCATATAGTACCGACGCTACCCTGTTTAATAACTCCTTGTGTAGTCTTATTACTTCCACTGATTGTTTATAACATATGTTTATTATCTTAGTGATTTCCTTATCTATTATATCATAGCAGTTGCGAATAAGATTAGGTTCAAAAAATCTATTTTCCAAGTCACTCATTCCATATTCGCATACCATTTGAAAGGCTAATTGATTTGCTTTTTTCAAATCATCCTTAGCCCCTGTTGATATACTTCCAAAAATTACTTCCTCTGCTGCTCGTCCCCCTAGTATTACCTGAATTTTATTGTAAAGTTCATCCTTGGTTATAAGGAATCGTTCTTCTTCTGGAGTATACATTACATATCCCAAGGCTTGACTCCTAGGAATAATGGATATTTTGGATATTAAGTCAGTATTTAACTTTTTACCTACTAAGGCATGACCCGCTTCATGGAAGGAAACCCTTCTCTTTTCCTTTTCAATAATATTGGCATTTTTTCTTTCAAGGCCTCCTATTACTTTTTCTATTGCCTCACTAAAATCATCTTTTTCAATAATTTTTTTATTCTGCCTAACAGCTAATATAGCTGCTTCATTTGCAATGTTGGAAATATGAGCTCCCGACATGCCGTGGGTTCGTTTGGCTAATTCTTTTATATCAATATCTGGGCTTATAGGTTTCCCCTTTATATGGACCTTAAAAATTTCTTCCCTTGATTTAATATCCGGGTTGCCTATAAATATGTTCCTATCAAATCTTCCAGGTCTCTGTAGTGCTTCATCCAACATATCCAGTCGATTAGTAGCACCGATAACAATAATTGTTTGGTCATTATTAAAACCATCCATTTCTATTAAAAGCTGATTAAGGGTTTGGTCTTTTTCATTATTACTTTCCAGGCTTCTCTTAGCTCCAATAGCATCTATTTCGTCAATGAAAATAACGGCGGGAGCTTCTTTCCTAGCTTTTTCAAACAAAGATCTAACTCTTTTAGCACCCACACCTACATATTTCTCCACAAACTCTGAACCGCTTGCAGGAAAGAATTTAGAGTTAGTTTCACCTGCTATAGCCTTTGCCAGTAAAGTTTTACCCGTTCCCGGTGGTCCGTGTAACAGGATACCCTTCGGAATCTTAGCTCCCATTGCTTTGTACTTTTCAGGACTTTTGAGAAAATCGATTATCTCGGCTAATTCTTCCTTTACTTCCTCTAAACCTGCTACATCTTTAAAACCAACTTTAGGACTAGCGTTATTTTCACCTTTTTTATCGTTTTTATCATTTTTTAAGTGGACTGGAGCCAATTGAGGTGAATTGTCTAGTCTTAAAAAATATATTAATAAAAATATATTTAATATTATCAAAGTGATCTTTATCGAATTATTAAAATTATTTGAAATCCCTTTATTGAAATGGGAAAGAGTAATAATAGACGTATTGAAAACTACTAAAATAAGTAGTAGAAAAAAAATTGTCTTTTTTTTCAAGTAAATAACCACCTGCCTTCTATAAATTTTTGTTAATATAATTCTGTTTAGTGTTAAAAAATTATTTTCATAATTAGTTTGCCCAAAGTTTTTTAAAAAATAAATCAAAAGTAGGTTATAAGAAAGATTTTATGTAAAATAAAAATTTTACATCTAAAAAAATAATTAAAAAAAAAGCTTCCGTGTCTAAGGCAAGCGTAGGCCAAGCACTACTTGGAGTAATACTTTTCCATACACTATTCATTGTATCTCCTATGGCAGGTAAAAATTTATTTAGAGATGCACAAATAGGTGAATTCTTTAGAGCCTTCGTGGCCTATGGAGTTATAGGAGTATCTTTGGCATTGCATGCTTGGAGAAAGCGAATGGGAAAGTATAGGAAAATAATTTTGTATTTTATTAAAAATTATTGACATAATAAAAAAAAGATGTTAAACTTAATAACTGTAAGTAAAATGCAAAAGAATTACAATAAAGTAGAAGCATTTTGTTTCTCACCTTGCGGTCAAGGCTAGCAAGGTTAATATAGCCAAGGTATTTACATACTGGATTAAAAGTATGATTAATGTATATCTATGTTTGATTAGGCTATGAGACGAATGTTTGTACATTCGTCTTTTGTTTTTGTCGTATTGTGAAAAATATCAGGAGGTGGACAACTATTAAAAAGCTTGATGTTAATGAATCAATAAGGGACCGAGAAGTAAGGCTTATTGACAGCAATGGAGAGCAAATAGGTATAATGTCATCTAAAAAAGCACTTGAAATAGCTGCAGAAAAAAAACTAGATTTAGTAAAAATTGCTCCGAAAGCAAAGCCGCCCGTGTGTAAGATAATGGATTATGGAAAGTATAAGTATGAACAGGCTAAGAAGGAAAAGGAAGCAAAGAAAAAACAGAAAACCATAACTCTAAAAGAGGTAAGACTAAGTCTGAAAATTGAAGATCACGACTTAAATACTAAGGCAAGAAATGCTATTAAATTTTTAGAAAATGGTGACAAAGTAAAGGTTTCCCTTAGGTTTAAAGGAAGAGAGTTAGGTCATACAGAACTTGGAGTTGAAGTTTTAAATAAATTTTACTCTATAGTTGAGGAAGTTGGAGTCATGGAAAAAAAGCCTAAAATGGAAGGCAGAAGTATGGTAATGTTTTTGGCTCCAAAAAATTAATATAGTAGAAACTGAAAGGAGGAAATCAAGATGCCTAAAATGAAAACACATAGAGGAGCTGCTAAAAGATTTAAGAAAACTGCCAAAGGAAAGATAAAGAGAGCAAAGGCATATAAAAGCCACATATTAACTAAAAAATCTCCTAAGAGAAAAAGAAATTTACGCCAATCAGGAGTAGTTTCTAAAGGAGATGAAAAGAGAATTAAAAAAATAATTCCATATTTATAAGATTAGTATGATAAAAAGCAAAGGAGGTAGAAAAGAATGGCAAGAGTAAAAAAAGCAGTAAATGCTAAGAAAAAGCATAAGAAAATATTGAAGCTTGCAAAGGGTTATTATGGTGCTAAAAGTAAGCTTTTCAGACCTGCTAACGAAGCAGTTATGAGGTCTTTAAGATTTGCATATATAGGACGTAAATTAAGAAAAAGAGATTTTAGAAAAATGTGGATATCAAGAATAAACGCGGCAGCAAGAATGAATGGAATGTCATATAGCAAATTCATTAATGGATTGAAGCTTGCTGGCATTAACATAAATAGAAAGATGCTTTCTGAAATGGCTATTCATGATCAGGAAGGATTCAAGCAGCTTGTTGACGTAGCTAAGTCAAAATTGAATGCTTAATAAAATAGACTCTTTTGGAGTCTATTTTATTTTATAGTAGAAACGTATTTTATCTTTACTTTTAAAAAGAATACGAAAGTGGTATAATAAGACGAGTAAAATAATGTAAAATATTTATAAAATATCAAAAAACCAAAGCAGTAGCAGGGTAGAGGTGTGGGCATATGAAAAAACAATTTGTAGTTATTGGATGTGGGCGATTTGGTTCCAGCGTGGCTAAAACCCTATTTGGAATGGGTTATGACGTCTTAGCTGTAGATAGGAATGAAGAAATAATTCAAAATATTGCAGATTCGGTGACCCATGCGGTGCAAGCAGATGCTACCGATGAAAACTCAATAAAATCTTTAGGAATACGAAATTTTGATGTTGCAGTAGTAACGATAGGATTGAATATACAGTCTTCAATTCTCGTAACTTTAATGGTAAAGGAGCTCGGAGTTAAATATGTAGTAGCTAAGGCACAAAATGAACTTCATGCAAAAGTTTTATATAAGATAGGAGCCGATAGAGTAGTGTTTCCTGAAAGAGAAATGGGAGTTAGAGTTGCCCATAATCTAGTTTCTTCCAATATAATGGATTACATAGAGCTTGCCCCTGACTATAGCATAGTTGAAGTTGCTGTTCTAAAGGAATGGGCAGGTAAAAACCTTAGGGAATTAAATATGAGAGCTAAATATGGGATCAATGTTATGGCTATAAAAAAGGGTCCTAACATCAACATATCACCTAGTGCCACTGATATCATAGAAGAGGAAGATATACTTGTTGTAATTGGACATAATGATGATTTGCAAAAAATTGAAAAAAGGTAGAGGTGTTTTGATTGACCTTGGAAATTACATCTTCTTCTAATAAACATATTAAGCATATAAAATCTTTACAACGTAAAAAATATAGGGATAAATATAATGAATTTGTAATTGAAGGACTTAGAATCGTAGAGCATGGACTAGAAAATGATGCCGAGATTAGCACCATATATTATACAAATAAAATATACTGTATGCTGCAGAAAAGAAATTTCTTTGAAAAAATTAAGAAAAAGAATATAGCATTATATAAAATTAATGATAAAATATTAAAAGAAATTTCTAATACAGAAAATTCTCAAGGAATAGTAGGCATAGTTAAAAAGAAATCCTTTGATTTACAAGACATAATTAACAAGGAAGAATTTTTCCTAATTGTACTGGACAGACTTCAGGACCCTGGTAATGTAGGTACTATTATTAGGACTGCAGACGCTGCTGGGGCTGAAGGTATAATTGCTGCCAAGGGAACAGTAGATATTTATAATAGTAAGACCATAAGGGCAACTATGGGATCAGTTTTTACTATGCCGGTGGTATACGAAGATGATATCCTTAAAACTATTTCAATTTTGAGAAACAAAGGTGCTGATATCATTTCGACCACCTTGGATACAGAAAAATATCATCATGAAGTAAAATATGGTAAAAAAAATGTTATAATTATAGGTAATGAAGGAAATGGCATTTGTGGGGAATTGATTGAAAAGTCCAATATAAAAATTAAAATTCCACTGATTGGAAATGCTGAATCTTTGAATGCTTCTGTTGCATCGGGAATTGTGATGTATGAAATTGTAAGGCAAAAAATGAATTCAGAAAATTAAGAATTTAGCAAATAAGGAGTATCTATTGCTTGTAAACCCATTTTTGCTGTGTTATAATTTATATTAAGTAAACCAGTGAGAAGGGGTGTAGCCAGTGATGATCCATATGGCTAAGTTTTTTTGGCAAGTCTTTATGTTAACTGGTAATGTAGATGCTTATCTTCTTTACAAGAAATTAATGGGCTATTAAAATAAATTTATATTTTATCGGCTGTGAAGGAGAAAAGTAGGATAAAAACTACTTACAGGGATGAAATGCCTTAGACTGAGAGCATTTCTAAGTAAAGGTTTATCTGAAGTTCGCTCTGGAGCTATAAAGCTGAAATTGGAGTAGGCTTTATCGGTTTATACCGTTACATTAATAAGTGGTTAAGGTAAAGAGGCCTTGACTATTAGGGTGGTACCGCGGAAAGAAATCTTCGTCCCTTGGGGCGAAGATTTTTACTTTTATCAAATAATATGGAGAGGAGATATGGAATGAAAGAGAAGTTACAGGAGATTTTAGAAAATTCAAAGGAAGCCATAGCTTCTGCTAAAACTTTAAGCGAATTAGAACAAATAAGAATTAAATATCTTGGTAAAAAAGGAGAACTTACCCTTGTGCTAAGGGGGATGGGAAAACTATCAAAGGAAGAAAGACCTGTGATAGGTAAATTAGCTAATGAAGTGAGAACAGAAATAGAAAAAAACTTAGAAGAAAACAAATCGGTTATAAAGGAAAGAGAAAAGCAAGCAAGATTAGAAAGTGAAGTTGTAGACGTGACTATACCTGGTAAATCTTTTAAAGTAGGGCGAAGACATCCTTTGAATTTAGTTCTTGAGGAAATTCAAAATATCTTTATGGGTATGGGATTTAAAGTAGCTGAAGGGCCTGAAATAGAGACGGTATACCATAACTTTGATGCATTAAATGCACCTAAGGATCATCCTTCCAGAGACTTATCCGATACATTCTATATAAATGAGGATATAGTACTTAGAACCCAAACTTCTCCGGTGCAGGTAAGGGTTATGCAGAAAACAAAACCTCCTATAAAGATCATTTCACCGGGTAGATGTTATCGTTCCGATGAAATAGATGCTACACATTCACCAATGTTTCACCAGATAGAGGGTCTTGTTATAGACAAGAATATAACTTTAGGAGATTTGAAGGGAACCCTCGATATTTTTGCAAAAAGATTTTTTGGTGTAGGAACGAAAACTAAATTCAGACCTCATTATTTTCCATTTACGGAACCAAGTGCGGAAATGGATGTATCGTGCTTTAAATGTGGTGGCAGTGGCTGTAGAATGTGTAAAGGCAGCGGCTGGATTGAAATCCTAGGTTGTGGAATGGTCCATCCCAATGTATTAAAAGAATGTGGTATAGATCCGGAGGTTTATAGTGGTTTTGCTTTTGGAATGGGACTGGATAGAATAGCTATGCTTAAACTTGAAATAGATGATATAAGATTATTTTTTGAAAATGACATGAGGTTTATAGAACAGTTTTAGATAGATGTGCAGCTAAAATTTAGAACAATAGTAGTAAATATTTAAAAAATAATTGTAAGGAGGACGGCTATGTTAGTACCAGTAAGTTGGCTTAAAGATTATGTTGATATAGATAATATTTCAATCAAGGAATTGGAAGAAAAGCTTATTATGTCTGGGTCAAACACTGAAACAGTTACTAAAATTGCTGATAATGTTGAAGGTGTTGTAGTAGGAAAGATTTTAGAAATAGTTCCACATCCAAATGCAGATAAATTGATAATTACCAAGGTTGACGTTGGTAGTGAGACAGTTCAGATAGTGACAGGTGCTGAAAATTTACATGTAGGAGACTATATTCCCGTAGCTCTTCCGGGGGCAAAGCTACCAGGAGGAATAAAAATAAAAAAGGGCAAGCTTCGTGGAGAAATATCGAATGGTATGCTTTGTTCCGCTGAAGAGCTGGGTTTTCAGGAAAATGTAGTTCCAAAGGAATCTAAAAATGGTATATTTATACTAAAAGGAGACTTTACACTTGGAGAAGATATTAAGAAGGCATTAAGCTTGGATGACTATGTAATCGAGTTTGAAATAACACCTAATAGACCAGACTGTTTAAGTATGATTGGCATGGCTAGAGAAACCTCTGCTACATTTGATCTACAAATTAATTATCCAAAGATAAAAATTGAAGATGAAATTGAGGACATAGACAGCTATACCTCTGTAGAAGTTGAGGATTATGACTTGTGTAAAAGATATGCAGCAAGGGTGGTAAAGGATATAAAGGTTGAGCCATCTCCTATGTGGCTTCAGATGAAGCTTATGAAGGCAGGAGTAAGACCGATAAATAACATTGTAGACATTACAAACTACGTTATGTTGGAATATGGAGAACCTCTGCATGCCTTTGACCTGGAAAAGCTTAATGGAAATAGAATAGTAGTCAGAAGAGCTAAAAAGGGAGAAAAAATAGTAACATTGGATGAAGTCGAAAGGGAACTTGATGAAAATAATCTTGTAATTGCAGATGCCGATAGACCTGTAGCTATAGCAGGAATAATGGGTGGAGAAGATACCGAGGTAACTGAAAATACTAAAATAATTCTTCTGGAAGGGGCTAATTTTGATAAAACAAGTATTAGAAATTCTTCCAGAAGCATAGGGCTGAGAACAGAAGCATCATCCAGATTTGAAAAGGGAGTAGATCCTAATATTGTAGTTAATGCTCTAAACAGAGCATGTCAGCTTATTGAGCAATTAGGTGCAGGGAAAGTCATTAAGGGAGTTATTGACAAATACGAAAACAAGCTGGAAAAGTGGTTTATAACTGTGAGGCCAGAAAGAATAAATGATTTGATAGGTGTACAACTGAGCCAAGATGAAATAGCTGATATTTTAAATAGACTAGAGCTTGAAACGGAAAAGAAGGAAGAAAAACTTGTTGTCACTATACCAACCTTCAGACAAGATTTGCAGCAGGAGGCAGATATTGTAGAAGAAGTAGCAAGAATATACGGATATGATAGAGTGCAGCCAACCTTGCCTAAGGGAGCAGCATGGGGAGCCAGAACAAATGCGCAGGAGATAGAATATTACACTAAAAATATTTTGAATTCCATTGGGTTTAATGAAATTACCACATATTCCTTTGTTAGCCCGAAGAGCTTGGATACGATAAATGTACCTGAGGATAGTTTTTTAAGAAGAACTGTTAATTTAATAAACCCGCTAGGTGAAGAATATAGCGTTATGAGGACTAGTCTTATACCTAATATGATGGAAGTTTTGACTAGAAATTATAACAGAAATGTAAATGACGTATTGGCCTTTGAGTTGGGAAGGATATTTATTCCCCATGATGTACCTGTAACTACACTCCCTCTAGAAAAGAAGGTATTAACAATAGGAATGTATGGTGAAAAAATAGATTTCTTTAGTCTTAAAGGTGCGGTATGTACTTTGCTCGATAGGTTGGGAATTAAAGGCTATCAGTTTGAACCAGAAAAAAATCATTCTACCTTTCATCCAGGTAGATGCGCTACCATTGCATATGGGAATCACATATTGGGTAGCTTAGGGGAAATTCATCCAGATGTTTTAGAAAATTATAATATTGATATTAGAACCTATGTAGCCGATATAGACTTTAATATTATACTTCAGCTGGCAAGGCTTGATAAGCTCTATAAACCTCTACCTAAATATCCGGCAATTACCAGGGATATTGCAGTAATTGTAAAAGATACAGTATATTCTAAAGAAATAGAAAATATAATTATTCAAAAAGGTGGAGAGTTATTAGAAGAGTGTAGATTTTTTGATGTATATAAAGGAAGGCAAATTCCTAAAGGATATAAAAGTATGGCATATTCATTGACCTTTAGAGCAGGAGATAGAACTTTGACTGACGGGGAAGTCGGGAAAGTATATGACAGAATTTTAAATGAGCTAAAGGAAAGACTAGATGCCCAATTAAGATAAAACTTTAGAACTACTTAAAGTAGCCGCTATTTACTAAATTTATAAATAAATGCGGCTATTTTTTCTTTTTAATGAAGTACTTAATTTTTTTTGGCGTAAAATATGATAAAATATATAATGATAATAAATAGACTAAATTTAATTTTCATCAGACAAAATAGAAGGAGAATTAATCCCTGTAAAGAAATAAATACATGAGAACTTGTTGATGTTAAAAGGGGTTGTTTTTAAATGGGGAATAAAAATAAAGTTGTAGTCAAGATTTTAGGGCAAGAATATACAATAGTTAGTGATGAACCCAGAGAATACATGCAGAAGGTGTCTAACTATGTGGATGATAAAATGGTTGAAATTGCTGAAAAATATAAAAAGTTAAGCACAGCCATGGTTGGAGTTTTAACTGCTATAAACATCGCAGATGAGTATTATAAGCTTAAAGAAGAATTTGATAAGCTTAAGGATAAATTAAACAGACCTGCTGTTGAACTAGAAGAGACTAAGGATCAGCTTGCTACTACGATGATGGAAATAAATAAAAAGAATAAAGAATATGAAAAAGTTGTTAATGAATATGAAAAGCTTAAAAAAGATTCCAATGCTCTTAAAGAAGAATATGAAGTTTTGAAGGAAGAGGTAAATAGACTGAGCTATGAGTTAAACATAAAAGAAAGTAAACTTAAAAAATCTGATAAAATAATTAACGATTTAAAAAACAAGTTGGTACAGAGTGAAGTAAGGCTGATACAGACTAAAAAGGAGCTACAGGAATTTATTGATACTTTTGATAGATCAACAGATTTATAATTTTGACAAAAAATGAAATTTGTTAAAAAAGTAGTGATATAATAATATTACTACTTTCATTTTTTGCAAGAAATAGCAAACTATTTTTAGTAAAATTTTAAAAAGTCTAAAAGCTGATCGTTTATGAAAAAAGTTGACAGGTAACAGAGCACAGAAAAAACCTTAAAAATACGACCTTAACTGAATGGTGAATAGTGTGAAGCAAGTGGCTAAAAAACAAGACTTTGATCTTAAATTTAAAGTTTGATATCTATAATAAAATTACGGGAGTGATAAAGTGAATAGGGTAGAGCTTTTGGCACCTGTGGGAAGCTATGAAGCTATGGTAGCTGCGGTTCAAAATGGTGCTGATGCAATATATTTAGGAGGAAAAAGCTTTGGTGCACGGCAGTATGCAAATAACTTTGACGAAAAGGAGCTTATAGAATCAGTAGAATATTGTCATATTAGAGGAGTAAAAGTATATGTAACCGTAAATACTTTAGTAGCTAATGATGAATTTGATGATTTGAAAAGATTTATTAATTTTTTATACAATATAGATGTAGATGCAGTTATAGTTCAGGACCTAGGAGTCTTAAAGTACATTAGAGAAAGCTACCCGGATTTTGAAGTGCACAGCAGTACTCAGATGACTATTCATAATTTGGAAGGGATAAGATTTTTAGAGGGGCTGGGAATAAAGAGGACAGTCTTAGCTAGAGAAATGTCTATCGATGAAATAAGATGTATTAAAGAAAATACGAAAATGGAATTGGAAGTCTTCATTCATGGTGCTCTCTGCATCTGTTATTCAGGGCAGTGCCTGATGAGTAGCATGATTGGAGGTAGAAGCGGTAACAGGGGGAGATGTGCACAACCTTGTAGATTGCCATATAAGTTGGTGGATTTAAAGAGTAAAGGCGAAATAAAGTGTGGTCAGGGAGAGTATTTACTTAGCCCTAGAGACTTAAATACAATAGAAAATCTAGATAAAATCCTGGAGTTGGGAGTAGAATCCTTGAAGATAGAAGGAAGGATGAAAAGACCGGAATATGTGGCAGTAGTTGTAGACGCTTATAGAAGAGCTATAGATACGTACCAAAGGACTGGGAAAATACAAGTTGGTGAAGATATAAGAAGGGATTTGCTCCAAATATTCAACAGGAAGTTTACGGGAGGATATCTCTTCGGTGAAACTGGCAGAAAACTGATGGGATTTGAAAAGCCTGGAAATAGAGGTATTGAAGTCGGAAAAGTTCTATACTACAACAAGAAAAGTAAAAGGCTAAAGATTAAACTTATAGGATCTCTTAACCAGGGAGATGGTATTAAAATAAAAGGTGATAATGGAAGAGAGCATGGAACGCAGGTAAGCAAGCTTTATGTTGGAAATAAATTGGTTCAAAATG
The DNA here is from genome assembly GCA_014236755.1 of Candidatus Petromonas tenebris. GTDB lineage: Bacteria > Bacillota > Clostridia > Peptostreptococcales > Caminicellaceae > Petromonas > Petromonas tenebris. The sequence continues at coordinate 81,552 of JACCKY010000001.1, forward strand.
GAATAGAAGGCCAAGTTGTTGAAATAAACTTTAATGGATACGTTGGTAGAGGAGATGTGGTTTATAAAACTTCAGATACTTTGCTTCTGGAAAGGGCCCAGAATAGTTATAGGGATGAAAAAAAACGGATTCCCATATATGGTGCAATAAAGATTAGACAAGGAGAGGAGCTGGAAGTTTATATATGGGATAATAATGGCCATCATGTATCCTGCAGAGGAGAAAAGAAGATTGAAAAAGCCTTAAACAGACCACTTACGGAGGATAGGGTAAGAAAACAGATGGAAAAGCTTGGAGATACTCCCTATCGTTTCGAAAAACTAGAAGTAGATATAGAAAGAGGAGTATCTGTTTCGATTAGTGAAATAAACGGAGTTCGGAGAAAAGCCATTGATAAATTAAATACCATGAGGAGAAACTTAAATAATAGAAAAAAAGTAAAATTATATAATGCCCAATCTAAACAAAATAAGGATGTTGAATATAGACAGAGAGAGAAAAAGGTTCGGCTCAGTGGATATGTAAACAATATTGAGCAGCTAAAGGCTGCTTTGGATGGTGATATAGACATAATCTACTATTCTAATTTGAAAGATATTGAGAAAGCCTATATGCTGGCGGAAGAACAAAACAAATTGCTAATACCAGCTTTAGGTAGAATAACAGGAGATAAGGAGCTTAAGCAGATCAAAAATAATATAGATAAACTTGGGAAAAGCGGCTATATATTGACAGCTAATCATGGACAGCTGAACATGCTAAAGGGATGTGGTCAGAAACTTTACACAGATTTTTCCTTTAATATCTTTAACAATTTAGCAGCAAAGCAGCTTTCAGATTTAGGAGTAAAGAGTATAACTTTATCTCCTGAACTTACACTAAATCAAATAAAAGACATAGCATTAAGATCCGGTACAGCTTGTGAGATGATAGTATATGGGCATTTACCTCTTATGATTACAAAATATTGTGTAATAAAGAATGTTTTAGGCGGAGAGGATCAAAAAAGATGCAGCTTGTGTAATGAAAGAAAGTATGGATTAAAGGATAGATATGGAGTAGTGTTTCCAATAAAGGCCGAAAGTAATTGCAGAATTCAGATATTAAATTCAAAGAAGCTTTTTTTACTTGAATATATAAGGGATATAATAGACAGTGGAATTGTAAATATAAGATTGCAGTTTACAAATGAAGATAAAAATGAAATAATTAATACTATAAAAGCTTATCGTAAGATGATAGGGCTATCGTTAAAAGGGAAAATGGAGCTTCCTAAAGATATAAAAAAGCTTATTAAAAGTTATAAAAACAGAGGTGATTATACTAAAGGACATGTTTTTAGAGGAGTTATATAGAAAAACAAACTTTTCCAAATATCCCTAAAGGAGACCCCGTAGTTCTTCCGCGAAATATTTGTTAAGATTTGAAAGCATACAAGTATATATTTTACAAGAAATTGTAAGGAGAGTGAAAATGAACGATCGTACCTTTAGAGTTCTGGAATACAATAAAATAAAAGAACTTCTTAAAAATCATATTACCTCTAAATTAGGTAAAGAGTTGATTGATGAGCTGGAGCCATCTAGTGATTACGAAGAAGTAAAGCAGAGTCTAAAAGAAACTTCGGAAGCCCTAAGTCTAATAATACAAAGGGGAAGTATACCTATAGGTCCTATTTATGACTTGAGTCGTTTCTTAAAAATTGCAGAGATCGGGTCTTATTTATATCCTGGACAACTGCTTGAGGTTTCCGATACCCTTAGAACTGCCAGGGTACTAAAGAATTTTATAAAAGGCTCTGAAGAGGCTCAAGAAAAATATCCTGTATTGAAGGGATATATATCAAATTTAAGCTCATATAAGCATATAGAAGACAGAATAAATGAAGCTATTATTAGTGAAGATGAAATTTCAGACAATGCAAGTCCTGCTTTAAGAAATATACGTAGACAGATTGAAAATAAAAATAATGCTATAAGAAATAAGCTGAATTCTATAATAAATTCTGCAAGCATGCAAAAATATCTCCAGGATGCAATAATAACTATAAGGCAGGACAGATTTGTTGTTCCAGTTAAGTCGGAATACAAGAGTAATGTGCCAGGTTTAGTTCATGATCAGTCCTCAAGTGGTGCAACACTATTTATTGAGCCCCTCTCCATAGTACAGCTAAATAATGAATTAAAGGAACTTAAACTAAAAGAGAAGGCTGAAATCGAAAAAATTCTTACTGAAATAACTGGGCTCATAGCTGAAAAAGCTGAGGGCATAAAGGTAAATCAGAGGATTTTGGCTAAGCTTGACTTTATATTTGCAAAGGGGAAACTTTCTCTTGCCATGAAAGCTGTTGAACCTGAGCTTAATAGAGATGGATCTATAAGAATAAAAAACGGGAGACATCCACTTATAGATAGTAAGGAAGTAGTTCCAACGAATATATGGGTAGGGGATGAATTTACTACATTGGTCATAACAGGACCAAACACAGGAGGAAAAACCGTTACCTTAAAAACTGTGGGACTAATGGTCTTAATGACTCAATCGGGATTGCATGTACCGGCTGATTTTGGAACAAAAATATCTATCTTCAAAAGGGTATTTGCAGATATTGGTGATGAACAAAGTATAGAACAAAGTCTCAGTACATTCTCATCCCATATGACAAACATAACGGAGATTATAGAAAATGTTTCAGATAAAGACTTGGTTTTGCTTGATGAACTAGGTGCTGGAACCGACCCGACAGAGGGGGCGGCTTTAGCAATGGCAATTCTGACCTATTTCCATGATAAAAACGCTAGAACCATAGCCACTACCCACTATAGTGAATTAAAACAGTTTGCCCTGGCTAATAAAGGAATAGAAAATGCTTCCGTAGAGTTTGATGTGGAGACTCTAAGCCCTACCTATAAGCTATTAATAGGGATACCCGGAAAATCAAATGCCTTAGAAATATCCAGACGTCTTGGACTTAGGGAGCATATAATTGAAAAGGCAAAGGAATTTATAAATAACGAAAATATCGAGTTTGAAGAAATAATTTCTTCAATTGAAGGAAATAGAAAGTCAGCAGAAAAGGAAAGGGATGAAGCAATAAGACTGAGACTTGAAGTGCAGAAGCTCAAGGAAAAATATGAGATGAAGAATGCAAAGCTGGAAGAACAAAGAGAAAAAACTTTAAGAAAGGCTAAAGAGGAAGCTAGAAAAATACTAAAAGAAGCCAAAAATGAAGCAGATGAAATAATCAAAGAACTAAGGAATATTTCAAAGTCTGTAGATAGAGATAAAAATAAAAAAATAGAAGAGATGAGAAAAAGACTTAAAACAAATATTGAAGAATTACAGGATCCTATTTTTGCAGATGTAAAGATGCCTGTTTCTGATCCACCTAAGAAACTAAAGATTGGGGATGCTGTAAAAGTGGTAAGATTAAATCAGGAAGGTACAGTAGTAACAGAGCCTGACGGTGATGGCGATTTAACTGTACAAGTGGGAATTATGAAGATAAACGTAAACATATCTAATCTCAGATTAATTAAAAATGATAGAGAAGATATACAGAAAACCAGTGTAGGATCAATCCTTAAGACTAAAACTCAAACCATAAAAAATGAAATAGATTTAAGAGGTCAAACTTTAGAGGAAGCTAGAATAAATTTAGATAAATATTTAGATGATGCATACCTTGCTAAGCTTCAGCAGGTTAGTATTATACATGGTAAAGGTACGGGTGCATTAAGAAAGGGTATTCAGCAGTTTTTAAAAAGACATGCCCATGTAAAATCCTTTAGAGAAGGCGTTTATGGAGAAGGTGGATCTGGCGTCACCATAGTAGAATTAAAGTAAAAACGTGAAAAGAGGTTTTGTATATGATACTGGTTAGTGCATGTTTAGTTGGAGTTAACTGCAGATATAATGGAAAAAGCAGCATGAATAAAAATCTTATAGACTTCCTAATGGGAAAAAATTATGTAATAATATGTCCCGAACAGCTAGGAGGATTGCCAACTCCTCGTAAACCTAGTGAAATAGTCGATGGAGATGGACATGATGTTTTGAAAGGAAAAACGAAGGTTTTAGATAATGAAGACAGGGATGTTACAGGATTTTTTATCAAAGGAGCAAAAGAAACACTGAAAATAGCTGATTTATATGGAGCGAAAACAGCAATACTTAAGGCTAATAGTCCATCTTGTGGTAGTAAAAAAATTTATGATGGAAGTTTTAGTGGTAAGTTAAAGGATGGAAAGGGAGTAACTGCGGCTCTGTTAAAAGAAAATGGAATATTGGTGTTAGATGAAGAAAATTATAGGGAATATATATAGATAGTTTTAACTTTAAATATAAAAACAAAAGAACGTTCATTCCCACAAGGATTTAGAGAAAATAAAAAATGTAAAAATATGTTATTTTAGAAAAAGGGGGATTATACCAGTGAGGAAAATACTATGTTTTTTACTAGTAATATTGATTGTGGCTTCACTTGCTGTTGGTTGTGGTAAAAAAGAGGAGGTAGAACAGCCAGAGGCTAGCAAGCCTGCAGAACAAATTGAAGGTCAGGATGTGACACAGGAATCATCTGAAGAGGACAAGCTTCAAAATGCAGAACAAGAATTAGAATACATTTTGTATTTGAAATATAAGGACAAGCCTTTCCTCTATGATGAAATGTTTTCTATAAGTATAAGCGATGAGAAGTTAAAAGACAAATCAATAGAAGAGTTTGTAATTGAAGAGTTAATTAGCTATGAAGGTGATGAGGATCTAGTAACTCCTATTCCAAAGGGGACAAAGCTATTATCTGTGAAGAGAGAAGGAAACAACGTAATAGTTGATCTGTCTAAAGAATTTAAAGGTGAAAGAATATCATCTGGACAAGCTATGGTGACTTTAGGAGGCTTAGTTAATACTTTAGTTGTACTTCCAGGAAATGAAACTGTTCAGATTAAAGTTGAGGGGCAACTTTTACAGGAATACTATGGCATAGATACATCAAAGCCCCTTTCCTTTATTGAAGGATTGTTTCCTGATAAATAAAAATTAAAGCAGCCAAAGAAGGCTGCTTTAATTTTATGATAGTTTGTCTAACATTTCTTTAGCTTCAGTAAAATTGGGATTTATTTCTAAGGCCTTTTTAAAGTTAAGCTTGGCCTGTTCTAAATCACCTTGAACGTAATAGATATGACCTAGATAAAAATAAAAATCTTCTACGTTTTTATTTCTTGAAATTCCAATATTAAACTGATGTTGGGCCTCTAGTATTTCGTTTCTTTTTAAGTGCTCTATACCTTTAAAAAGATTATATTGCCAGGTATTCTTGGTCATTTCTATACCTGCCAGAAGGGAGCTTATGATTAAAATTACAGTTAGCACTTGAGCTACAATTTTATCTTTGGAAAGGGGTTTTTCTCTTCTGGAACCAAGGGCCCAACTAATAATAAAACCTCCAATAAGTCCCCAAATATGAGCCCAGTTATCTATACTTGGGACAACTAGGCCAAATACTAGATTGATTCCTATTAAAGTAAGGAGATTTGTGAACTGTTTTACATGGAAAATATCAGGGTTTTTAATATAAAGATATATGTAAACACCAAATAATCCGAAAATTGCACCTGAAGCTCCTACAGAGATTGCCTTTGTAAAAATAAAACTCCCAAGACTTCCAAATAATCCTGCTGTCAAATAAATGATAACATACTTAACCTTACCAAAGACCAGTTCAATATTTTTTCCCAGGATATTTAAAGCATACATGTTTAAAGCGAGATGGGCTATTCCGGAATGCAAAAACATTGCAGTAATCAATCGATAATATTGCCCTGCTGCTATCATGGGATTATACTTAGCACCGAATTCAAGTAATGTGTGGACACTTAATGAACTATCATATAAGAACATTATCAAAAAGATAATGACATTGATTCCGATAATAATGTTGGAAATATAAAAATTTTTTTTATTATACATGTCAATTTATGAATACCTCCATTTCAGATAGATATAATAATTTTAACAAATAAATTCTTAAAATTAAAGGTATAAAAAATCTAATAAAGAAAAATTACAAAAATACTTGATTTACTTTAAAATATATGTTAAATTATATTTCAAATTTTAATATTTATAAGAATCTATGATAAGGAGAGTAGGCTGGTATAAGTATTATAGAGAATCGGGGACGGTGGAAGCCCGACATACTATATTAGCTGAAGCGCACCTTTGAGATTTTAGTTGAAATCAGTAGGCTAAATGGTTGCCCGCCATTAAAGGGTATAAAGAGGGTACATATGTACCAATAAGAGTGGTAACGCGGGTAAATACTCGTCTCTTAAAGCGCTTAAGAGATGAGTATTTTTGATTTTTATAATAATTAAAATAAATTACAAAAGGAGGCAGTACAATGATAGATTTTAAAAATGAGATAGCTAAGCTACTATCGACGAAAATAGAACAGCTAGACCATGAAGAAGTTCTGGATATGATTGAAATTCCCCCTAAATCCGAGATGGGTGACTTTGCATTTCCATGCTTTAAACTTGCAAAGGTATTCAGAAAGGCTCCTAACTTAATAGCACAGGATATAGTTGAAGCTATAGGAAAAACTGAACTTTTTGAAAAGCTCGAGGTAGTAGGGGCTTACATAAACTTTACGGTTAATAAAGAAGTGTTTGCAAAGTCAGTTATTGAGGAAATAAATAAAAAAGGTGACAAGTTTGGTTCATCAAACATAGGAGAAGGTAAAAATGTAATAGTTGAGTTTTCTTCTCCTAATATAGCCAAGCCCTTCCACATTGGACATATAAGGACTACTGTTATAGGAAGTTCTATTAACAACATCTATAAATTTTTAGGTTATAACACCATAGCAATAAATCATTTAGGAGACTACGGAACCCAGTTTGGAAAGCTGATAGTAGCCTTTAGATCCTGGGGAGATAGGGAAGTTGTTGAATCAAACCCAATACCGGAACTACTAAAATTATATATTAAGTTTCACGAAGAGGCTGAAAAAGATCCAAAACTAGATGATGAAGCGAGAATGTGGTTTAAAAAGCTTGAAGATGGAGATGAAGAAGCTACTGAACTTTGGCAGTGGATTAGAGATGTAAGTCTCAAGGAATTTAATAGAGTTTATGATATGTTAGGTATAAAATTTGATTCCTTTGCTGGCGAAAGTTTTTACTCTGACAAAATGCCTAGGGTGCTAGAGCTTATGAGGGAAAAAGGCATACTTAAGAAGTCACAGGGAGCTGAAATAGTGGATCTTGAGCCCTATGGTATGCCTCCTGCATTGATAACGAAAAAGGATGGTTCTACCCTTTATATTACAAGGGATATAGCAGCCGCCATATATAGAAAAGAGCATTATGACTTTTACAAGAATATCTATGTAGTTGGATCACAGCAGAATCTGCATTTTAAACAATGGATCAAAATAATAGATCTAATGGGATTTGACTGGGCCTATGATTGTGTACACGTTCCCTTTGGAATGGTAAGCCTTGAAGAAGGCACCATGTCAACTAGAAAGGGAAGAGTAGTATTTTTAGAGGATGTGTTAAATAAGGCCGTTGAAAAGACTAAGGAAATTATAAGCGAAAAGAGTCCTGATTTAGAGGATAAAGATAAGGTTGCTAAGGAAGTTGGTATTGGTGCAGTTGTATTCCAGGAACTGTCCAATAACAGGATTAAAGACTATGTCTTTTCCTGGGATAGGACATTAGACTTCCAGGGTGAGTCGGGGCCATATGTTCAGTATACCCATGCCAGAGCATCCAGTCTGCTTAGAAAGACGAAACTTAACTACAATGAAGACGTCGACTATAAATTATTGAAAGAAAAGGAAGAAATGGACCTTATAAGGATTTTAAATAGATTCCCTGAGACGGTAATAGATGCGGCCAGAAAAAATGAGCCTTCGATAATTACCAGATATACAATAGACCTAGCTCAAGCCTTCAATAAGTTCTATCATGATTACCCAATATTGGTAGATGACGAAAAACTTCAAAAATCTAGACTGGCATTAGTTGCAGCAGTTAAACAGACAATAAAAAATGGACTTGCCCTTATAGGTGTAGCAGCACCAGAAAGAATGTAAAGCAGCAGCCAAAGGCTGCTGCTTTACATTTATTTAAAGCTTTCAGGATCTTTTTTATAGTAAACCCTTTCACTTCTATTTTTAATATCTATTATTTCATCAAGTATCTCCTCCACCTTATTTTTGATTATTGCTGTATCTTCCTTAGGGATGTTGTAATAAAGATACAGATCCTCAAAAAATCTCACTAGCTTGGAAATGCTTTTATCTATCTCAATGAAATCTTGGAAGTTTTTACTTTTCATGGCATTTTGAAACTGTTCTACGTCTATTTTAATAAGATCAACTAGATCCTCTTCACTTTCAAAGTCGCCTACTGCCATGACGTAGGGTTTGATTCTTTCTAAAAAATAGGTATTATCGGGATTGATATGGTATATGTATTCCAATTTGGTATTATTGATCTTGAATTTAACGTAGATCATGATTCCTTGAACGGAAATGACCTTAGCACCAAGCTTTCTTAGTTCTTCAATGCACATTTGATGTCGTATAAGACGAGAAGACATTATTGTCATTTGAATTCCCCCTAATGGAAAAAATATCTACTTTAATTATACCATAACTTACCTTAAATTATTAAAGTGATAAATCGGTTAAATTATTAATTTTTTCCATTTGCTAAACATATATCTTTTAAAAAGATTAAGAGGTGATTATGTGAGCAAATTAAATGGCTATAATAGAACAAAGGCAGTAGACTATGCGCGAAAATGGGCATTGAAGAGGAATCCTCGGTATGCTAATTTTGATAATATAGGAGGAGACTGCACAAATTTTGCCTCGCAGGTTATACATGCTGGAGGATGTCCAATGAATTATAGCAAATATGGATGGTACTATATAAATTTGAATAATAGAGCGCCAGCCTGGACTGGTGTAGAATATTTATATAAGTTTTTAATTACTAATAAGGGAATAGGTCCAGTAGCAGCTGAGGTAGATATTAATGATGTTAAAGTTGGGGATTTGGCTCAGCTGCAATTTGAAGATGATAATACCTTTGATCATTCTCCGGTCATAGTGGATATAAAATTTCCGATAAGCCTAGACAACATTTATATAGCAGCCCATACTATAGATAGACTTAACTATAGACTTTCAAACTATTATTTTAAAGATATAAGGTTTCTCCATATTTTGGGCTATAGAAAATAAAGGGGGACAAATTTTTAATCCGTATAGTTTTATGTAAGTTATGTTATAATTATTAATGATTTATGACTACATCCGGAATAATAATGGCTACGACACTTTGTTAGCTCGTAGTTCTAACAGGTCAATACCTTTAGGGTATTGAAAATTAATATAAAAATAATGCGGGGAAGTGAACAAATGAAAACTTTACTGACAACATTGAACTCAAAATATATACATTCATCACTGGCTATAAGGTACTTAAAAAGTTTTGTAGAAAAAGATTTTTCAGAGATATATATAGAAGAGTATACTGTAAATAATGATCTTGACTATATATTAGGAGAAATTTATAAAGGTGATTACGATATAGTTTGTTTTGCATGCTATATCTGGAATATAGCAGAAACGCTGGAAATAGTAAAAAATTTAAAAAAAGTAAATAAGGATGTAAGGATTGTCCTGGGAGGACCGGAGGTTAGTTACGGCCCTAAAGAAATATTAAATAGACACAAATATATAGACTATATTGTTTACGGAGAAGGTGAAGTCACTTTTAAGGAACTCCTGAACTTTCTGATTAAAGAAAGGGGGAAGATTGATGAAATTAAAGGACTGGCCTACAGGCAAGGAGAAAATATATATATTAACGAATCAAGGGCTCCGATAGAAAAATTAGATCATATTCCCTTTCCCTATGAGGATTTTAAAGAACTGGAGAATCGAATTGTTTATTACGAAAGCTCAAGGGGGTGTCCCTTTAACTGTCAGTATTGCCTGTCTTCCACAATAAAGGGAGTTAGATATTTTTCGTTAGATAGAGTTAAGAATGATTTGAAGAAATTTGTAGATGCCAATGTAAAACAGGTAAAATTTGTAGATAGGACATTTAATGCTAGCAAAAAACATTGTCTTGAAGTTATGAAATATCTAAAAGACATAGATAATGGAAGAATAAACTTTCATTTCGAAATAACTGCCGGTTTGTTAGACGAAGAAATACTTGACTTTTTAAAAGATATAAGGGAAGGCCTCTTTCAATTTGAAATAGGAGTTCAAAGTACCAATGAAGATACGATTAAAGAGATTAGAAGAAATGCGGATTTTGATAAAATAAGTCATGTTTGCAAAAAGCTTGCAACCTTTGGAAACATCCATCTTCATCTGGATTTGATTGCAGGCTTGCCTTTAGAGGATTATAGAACTTTTTTAAATTCCTTTAATGAAGTCTATAACTTAAAGCCTGATAAGCTACAACTCGGCTTTTTAAAATTGCTAAAGGGGTCAGGAATTCGAATGAATGAGCAAAAATATGGGTATATATATAAGGACAATCCCCCTTATGAGGTGCTGGAAAATGATTTTATTAGCTATGGAGAGATTCTGCGCCTCAAATATATAGAGGAAATGGTTGAACTTTATTATAACTCCCATAACTTTGATTTTAGCGTAGAATTTATTATAAATAATTACTTTGAAAGTCCTTCAAAATTTTATGAAAATCTATCCATTTATTGGGAAAATAATGGATACCATCATTTTTCCCATAAAAGAGACACCCTTTACGAAATCCTGCTAGGGTTTTATATATATAATGGCTTTAAAGGTGTAGAGGTTTTTAAGGAATTATTGAAGTTTGATTATTTAAGAAACAAAAGAGGTAACTTGCCTAAATTCTTAGAATCTATTGAAATTGTTGACTTTAAGAACAGATGTCATGTGTTTCTTCAAAACGAAGGAAATGTTGAAAGATTTTTACCAAAATACAAAGGGAAGGCGGCAAAAAAAATTATTAAAAGCATTCACTTTGAAGCTTTTAAGTATGATGTATTAAGTCTTAAAGATATTAAGTCTGTTAGAGAATATAGAGACATTACAGTAATTCTCTTTGATTATAATGTAGATAATAAGGATTTTGGAAGATCAAAATACTATAAGATTAATATCTAAAGGATGAATAAAGAAAGGAGAATAGGTTTGAATATCATACAGGATATAATCATGACAAATAAAAATTTAGTTCCTAAAAGTATTAAATCTATCATGAGGAATTGGAGGATAATTTTAGTTGGGATTGTTTATGTAATACTCTCTGGTGTTATGTGGAGAGTAGCAGCTAACGCTTGGATACTAGGAGGGATTATTACAGCCTTATTTCAGGGAGCAATTATTTCGAACTATCTCTATCTTATAGAAAATATTATAAAATATGAAAAATTCACTCTAGACGATTTTAAAAATGGCTTTACAATATATCTTAGAAAGATATATATTCTTTTAATCATATTTTGGTTTGTTCGATATGGTTTTAGCTTGTTTTTAAGACCGGTATTTTATACTAGGGTTGGACCCGTAACTCTTTGGTTTTTAGTACAGTTGGCAGCCTTAATACTATTGAATCCTCTTCCAGAGGTTATCTATCAAAAACATTATGACCCTGGTTATACCTTGAGTTACTCCTTTGAATTTATTAAGGAAAATTGGCTTGAATGGTTTATCCCTAATGGCTTTATTTTGGGTATTATATATTTAATATATTTTTTGATTAACAATTTTATAAACTTTACTCCCATGGCCATGGCTAACTCAAACTTTATTGTTTTCACCCTTTTTAGATATTTAATATATATTGTTGTATATCAACTAATATTATCCTTTGCAATGATCTATAGAGGACACTTATTTAATATACTTAGTACCTCGACTAGAAGAAAAAGAATGTTTATGAGGAATATGTACAAATAAAAAGTTTTAAAACATTGTACAAATTAAGGAGGGCTTAATATGAGTGTTACTTTTAGAGAATTAAAGGAAAATGATATTCCAAAGGTAATATCATTATTTTCTAACTTAAGTAGAGAGAGGGCGGAGGTTTCCTTCGTGGATGTGGCTTCAATGGAAGAAGTTAAGGAATGGCTTAAAAATCCTAATACTTATGTATATGTGGCGGCCGATGGAGATGTCATATTAGCCGTATTAAGGGCTAAAAGGGGTGGGGATACTCAAAACCATTCCTGTAATCTTACAGTAGCTGTTGATTATAGCTTTAGAGGCAATAGTATTGCTAAAGAACTTACAGAATATGCATTAGATATACTTAAAAAAGATGGTGTAAAGATTGTGAGAGCATATGTGTATAGTAATAATAAGGCATCAATAAATACCATTTTATCTTGTGGATTTACCTTTGCTGGAAATGTTTATATGCATCATTATGATGAAAAGGAAGGAGTTTATGTAGACGATCTTATTTTCCACAAGTTGTTATAGATTGATGCACTAAATTAACTTACCCAGCTAGTTTCTTATAAATATCCTTCTATAATCCTCTTCAGACTCTGTAGAAGACCTGTTTAAATAAAAGATTAGAGGTAAAAACAACTCTTCAAAGTCACTTCAGAGGAAACATTGAAGGATATTTAAATCCATACTGTTAAATTACCTAATACAAGAGATTAAATTATGAAGAATTTATTGGACAATAGGAACAAAATAACAGAGGAGGACTAAATGTTCGTACGTATAGAAAAGTATTTAAAAGACAAGATAGATGAGGTAGTATTTATAGAATTAAAAAAAGATTTAAAGCTAAAATCAAAGGAATTTACATTGGACAAAAATATACCCCTTCCCATTCCATTAAAAGAAGTTGTAAATAAAGTAAAGGGAGACATAGATCACAGTGATATTTCAATATCAAAAATAGTCCAGGGAATGATTTTTATTATTGGGGCAGATAGTGATTTTAAATATAATGAATATTACAAAAAGTTTTTGATAAATCTTGATGAAAACATAATAGGCTATATAATAAACCAAGGTCTCGAATATGCCAAAAAAAATAAAAAGATGGACGCACTAATATGCTTTAAAGCCGGATTGTATATAGACAAAAATGATTTAAACCTATTATACAACTATGCAAGATGTTGTGAAGATTTGGCTATAGAAAGAGAAAAGGAAAATTTTAATGAATTTGAGGAAGAAGCATTAGAGGTTTTTGAAACTATAGCTGAAAGGCATCCTGATTTTCCCTTATCTTATTATCATCTAGGTTTTTACTATGCAAATAAAAATCTATATAAGAAGGCTGAACTGACTTGGAAAACATGCCTTGAAAAAGATATTGATGAAAATAAAGAATTGGAAATAAGACAGAAATTAATTGAAATAAGCGATAAAATAAAATATGAAGAAGGATATACTCTTGTCCTAAATGGAAGTCCAAATGAAGCGTTGGAAAAACTTCTTACAATAGAAGAAAAGTATCCTGAATGGTGGAATCTTTTATTTTTTATTGGGTTAGCCTATAGACAACTGCAGTCTTTTGAAGAGGCTTTAAAATATTTTAAAAGGGTTTTAAAGTTAATGCCTAATCAGATAGATACATTAAATGAAATAGGACTTTGTTATATGGCTCTGGGAAAAATAGATGATGCAATAAAATATTTCAAAAAGGCTTTGAACTTAAAGGAAAATGACTCTGAAATTTTATGTAATTTAGGTATAGCTTATATACAAAAAATGGATTATAAAGCTGCTGAGCAGTATATTACAAAATCCTATAAATTAAATCCTAATGATGATATTACCAAAGCATGGGTGGAAAAACTAAACCAACTAATAAAACATTAAAAAATAATTTTAATTTTTACAAAAAATTTGAATATGATATTGAACGAATATTGAATTTATTGTAGAATAACAATAGATTCAATATTTTTTTGAATGATTATTAAAAAAATTGAATTTTGTTTACAAATTATCCTTATTAAAATTAATTAATAGGAAGTGATTATATGATAAGAAACCTTCAAGAACTAATTAAAGCTGCCAAAGAGCAGGTAACAATGAAGTTAGTTGTAGCAGCTGCCCAAGATGAAGAAGTATTGATAGCTGTTTGTAATGCCGCTGAAATGGGAATAGTCCAACCTATTTTAGTGGGAGATGTAGGAAAAATCAAAGAAATTGCAAAAAATCATGATCTCGATGTGTCAAAATACGAGTTAATAGAGGAAATTGATTTAAATGAAACTGCCAGAATATCTGTAAAGTTAGTAAGCAGTGGAAAAGCTGATTTTGTGATGAAGGGGTTAATCGACACATCTATATTACTTAAAGCAGTACTTGATAAAGAAATTGGATTGAGGACAGATAGTCTTCTTAGTCATATTATGGTTTACAAAGTAGCAAATTATCATAAACTCTTATTCCTAACCGATGGAGGCATGAATATAGCTCCAAACCTTGAAGAAAAGACCAAGATAATTAAAAATTCTATAAAAGTAGCTAAAGCCATGGGAATCAAAACTGTAAAGGTTGCATGTCTTGCAGCTAAGGAAAAGGTAAATCCTAAGATGGTAGCTACGATAGAAGCCGAACAGTTAAAAGAAATGGGTAATAAGGGTGAATTTGGTGAAGACATAATAGTAGACGGACCTTTAGCTTTTGACTTGGCAGTGTCTAAAGAAGCAGCTAAAGTCAAAGGTTTTAAAAGTGAAGTTGCAGGAGATACTGATGTACTTCTTGTTCCAACGATAGAAGTTGGCAATGGTATTGGGAAAACGTTAACTTATATGGCTAACGCTGAATCAGCAGGTATAATTATGGGTGCTAAAGCTCCTGTTGTTTTAGTTTCCCGTGCAGATAGTCATGAAGCTAAACTGAATTCGATTGCATTAGGAAGTGTAATTGCTGGAAATAAATAATATAGTTTATAAAACTAAGGGGGCAAAATAAATGAAAAAGTTCTTAACTGGAAATGAAGCCGTGGCACGTGGTGCCTATGAAGCTGGCGTAACTTTTGCTTCAGCTTATCCAGGTACTCCTAGTACTGAAATATTAGAAAATATAGGGCCTTATAAAGAAGATATATATGCAGAGTGGGCTCCAAATGAAAAGGTTGCATTGGAAGCTGCAATCGGTGCTTCTATTGCTGGCGCTAGGGCTCTTGCTGCTATGAAACATGTTGGCGTAAATGTTGCAGCTGACCCGTTATTCACCTATGCCTATACAGGAGTTAACGGAGGATTAATTTTGGTCTCCGCAGATGATCCGGGAATGCATAGCTCTCAAAATGAGCAGGATAATAGAAATTATGCTAAGTTTGCCAAGGTTGCTATGGTAGAACCAAGTGACAGTCAAGAAGCCAAAGATTTTGTAAAAGCTGCACTAGAAATAAGTGAAAAGTTTGATACACCAGTTTTATTCAGAATGACCACTAGAATTTGTCACAGTAAAGGAATAGTAGAGTTTGGAGAAAGAGAAGAGGTTGGAATTAAGGAGTATGAGAAAAATATTCCAAAGTATGTTGCTATTCCTGCAAATGGAAGAGTATTGCATGTTAAGGTTGAAGAAAGATTAAAGAAATTAGAGGAATTCAGTAATACAACTGAATTAAACAGAATTGAATGGAATGATAAAAAAATAGGTATCATATCCTCAGGCATAGCTTACCAGTATGCTAAGGAAGTCTTTGGGGATAAGGCATCATATCTTAAATTAGGATTCACATTTCCGCTTCCAATGAAAAAGATAAAAGATTTTGCTGATCAGGTAAAAAAACTATATGTAATAGAAGAACTGGAACCTTATATAGAAGAACAAATTAGAGCAGCCGGAATAGATTGTATTGGTAAGGAAGTAATACCAAGAATAGGTGAATTAAATCCCGATATAATAGCTAAAGCAATTTTGGGTGAGGAAAGAGAAACTATTAGCTTTGATGAATCAAAACTAGTTAGTCGTCCTCCCACTATGTGTGCTGGATGTCCACATAGAGGTTTCTTCTATGAATTAAGTAAAAAGAAAAATGTAATGGTTACGGGAGACATAGGGTGCTACACATTAGGCTCTGCTGAACCTCTAAGTGCTATGGATACTTGTATATGTATGGGAGCAAGTATAAGTGCGGGCCATGGTGCGCAAAAAGCATTTAATAAGCATGGTGTTGATAAGAGAGTAGTCGCAGTGATTGGAGATTCTACTTTCTTCCACACAGGAGTTACAAGCCTTTTAGATATAGCTTACAATAGAAGTAACACAGTAACAGTTATATTAGACAACAGAATAACGGGTATGACGGGACATCAAGAAAATCCAGGAACAGGATATACTCTTCAAGGAGAAAAGGTTCCTTTCATAGATATACCTAGTTTATGTAAGTCTATAGGAATAGAAAATGTAAAAACTATTAATCCGTTAAAGCTTGATGAGGTAAGCAAGGCTTTAGATGAAACATTGGCATCCGATGAGCCTTCAGTTATCATAACTAGATGGCCATGTGTTCTTAAAAAGCCGACTCCAGAAGATATTGAGGAATTCGGAAATGAAAAATTTGTTTGTGAAGTATTAAAAGGAGATTGTAAAGGATGTAGAATCTGTACTAAGACTGGATGTCCTGCAATTGAATTTGATTCAAATATCAAAAAGGCTAAAATTAACGAAGATATGTGTGTAGGCTGTGAAGTATGTCTGCAAGCTTGTCCGTTTGATGCTATAGAAAAGGTGGGTGAATAGTATGTCTGATGTAAAGAACATATTATTAGTAGGAGTAGGTGGACAGGGAATAATCCTAGCAAGTAAAATATTATCCACTGGTTTAATGAATGCAGGTTATGATGTAAAAATGTCTGAAGTTCACGGAATGGCACAGCGTGGCGGCAGCGTAACTACCCAGGTAAGATTTGGAGAAAAGGTTTACTCTCCTATTATAGGAAAGGGTCAGGCAGATATACTTGTATCCTTTGAAAAAATGGAAACAGGAAAATGGATAGAATACCTAAACGTTAAGGGTAAAGTAGTAGTGAATGACTATGAAATACTTTCAGCCCCTATACTAATAGGTAAAGAGGAATACCCACGTGGAATTATGGAAGAATTAAAGGAAAAAACTGATGTAACAGTATTTAAGGCAGCCGATATTGCTAAAGAGCTTGGAAACATAAGAACTATGAATGTGGTTATGGTTGGAGCTCTTGTGAAAGCAATAGGATTAGATAATATTGACTGGGAAGAAGTACTTAGAAATACAGTTAAAGAAAAATATATAGATATAAATATTAAAGCACTTAGAAAAGGTATGGAACAGGTGAAATAAAAGTCTAGTAACTAAAATTAATTATAGGGTCTCTAAGTGGGGCCCTATTTTAATTTTATTAATAAGGTGAATAAGCCTATTTTATATGGGGATAATATTTATGCCGAAATAAAACATAAAAAAGATTTTGGACAAAATTACCATTTGATACACATGAAGAGTTGTGATATGATTACATTTGTCGCTAACGCGACGAAAAAAATGAAGAAAAAAAGTATTGACAGATATAACTTAACATGATAGAATTAGTTTTGTCGCTTGAGAGAACATTTAGTCACAAAAAAATAAAATAGCACT
>JACCKY010000112.1 GCA_014236755.1 Candidatus Petromonas tenebris
AGCCACAGTAATACAGCCGTCCATGATAATATGATGACTATTTTATTTATTTTCTGTAAAACCCCCACATTTTTTAATTGCACATTATCTATTCCAACCACAAGAACCGTCCCCTTGGTTTAATTCCAAGAACCGTCCCCTTGGTTTATGGTTAGTGACTTTGTGCGATTTAATGTTTATCTATTCTTTTTTTGTTCGATTTATGGTATAATATTATCAAAAGAGTACATATTTTATTAGTGAGGAGGTGTTTTTGTGCTACAAATTACATCAACAGAATTTAAAAAGAACCTAGGTAAGTATCTTGCTTTAGTCAACAAAGAAGATATTATTATTACCCGTAATGGAATCCCTGTTGCTCAGCTTACTCCTCCAAAAAGTGAGAAGGTGAGCTTAGTCAGTCAACTGACAGGGATAATTCCTGATGATGGTTACACAGTTGAAGATGCACGAAGGGAGAGATTGATGAAAAATGAAAATAATCATTGATACCAATGTCATATTGGATGTTTTCCAAAATCGAGAACCCTTCGTAATGTACTCCTCAAAGGTCTTACGTTTAGTCGAAACTAAACAACTAAAAGGGTATATAACAGCAAATTCTGTAACGGACATCCATTATATTCTAAACCGTTCTATCAAAGACAAGGAAAAATTATACTCTGTACTCGACATACTACTAAAATTAGTAGAAATTATTGATGTAACAGCAAAAGATATTAAAAAAGCTTTTCATTCTAAAGCAAATGACTTCGAAGATGAATTAATAAGTGTTTGTGCAGAATGTTCTAATATCGACTATATTGTCACTCGCAACATCAAAGATTTTAGTCATTCGTCCGTCCCTGCAATAACACCAGAAGATTTTTTAACTAAATATTTTGATGAGCTTTAGCCGTCTTGTGTTTATAAGCCGGTTTTTCCTTTTTTAGATTATTAAATCCACCATTCTCAGTACCGAAAACCAAAGGGACAGTCCCCTTGAACCAGAACCGGCAGAACCGTCCCCCTGGTTAAATGTTTTAAAATCTATAACATTTTCTTCAAATAATTCATATCCATTTAGTATTTTTTTTAAAGCTTTTTACTGCTATCCATTTGTTTTTTCCATTATATAATATCCTACATCGTGTTCATTATGTAGTTTTTTATCTTCTTTCACTTTATCACCAGCTTCTTTTGTATATGTCTATTATACCATAAAAATAATCC
>JACCKY010000113.1 GCA_014236755.1 Candidatus Petromonas tenebris
GGATTGTTTGATTTATTAAATGAAAGACAGTCCGGTGGAATAATATTTACTACTATTCAAAAGTTTAAGCCTGAAATTGGTGATATGCCATGTTTAACCGATAGAAGAAATGTTATAGTTATAGCCGATGAAGCCCATAGAAGCCAGTATGGACTTCAAGCTAAAACAAATACAAAAATAGGAAATGTGTGGAAATATAAGTGTTTATGATAAATATGATGATATAGAATACAAAGTGGTAGCTGAAGAAAAAGTAGATTACAAGGCTTAAGAAGTAGTAAATAATATTATATTGATAAAAAGAACAGTAAAATGATTAATCATAGAAAATGTTTATCTATATGATATAATAAAATCAAATATATAGCAAGAAAGGCTGGTGCTTTTATGATAAATAGAGAGACTGTAGTTAAGAAGATAGAGGAATTACCACCACATCTTTTGCAGGAAGTTGCAGATTATATTGATTTTATTAAATACAAAAGATCTAAATATAAAAATTTTAAAGTTGATGATATTACATTAGCAAGTGAAAAAAGCTTAGCTAAAGATTGGTTAAAAACTGAGGAGGACGAGGCATGGGAAGATTTATAAAAGGTGACATTGTAGTTGTTCCTTTTCCTTTCTCAGATTTGTCCCAATCTAAAAAGAGACCAGCACTAGTATTAGCAAATATAACTGGAAATGATTTGATATTATCGCAAATAACAAGTAAAAATGTTTATGATAGATATTCTATTAAATTATTAAATAGTGATTTTGATGAAGGAGAATTAAAAAAAGAAAGCAATATAAGACCTAATAAAATATTCACTGCTGATGAAAATATAATACTTTATAAATTAGCCCACATTAAAGAAGAGAAAATTGAGGAAGTAATAAATAAGATAATTAGTATTTTTACTGAAAACTAATATACAACTATAAAAAGAAGCATCTATAGCAATTAAATAGATGCTCCTTTCTACTAAAGTAGTATGTTTTTCTACATTATCATTGAATAAAGATACTATAGAACAAATAGAAAACACTGCTATAAGCAACACTTAGTTTTTTCTATCATACATATGTTGAAGCAAGCAAGAACCGTTCCAAAATTGAAAGGTTAAAAATATCCTCTTGTTTTTAGATTATAAATAAGCAAGGGGATATTTTTATTTTAATTTAACTTGATAAGGCATCATTATTTTTAGATAATAATACAAG
>JACCKY010000048.1 GCA_014236755.1 Candidatus Petromonas tenebris
TTGAAGACTAAAATAAAGAATAAAAGCCAAGTGTCGGATTTAAGTACATACATATTTCAGTTTCTTTCAGAATTAGATATTGAAGAAAAGCTTGATAGCTGGATAGAAAGGCTTAAAGAAGATGGAAGACTAGAATACGTAAATGAAAATACTCAGATATGGAATATAGTTATGGAGGTATTTGATCAGCTAGTAGAGATTTTAGGAGATGTTAAGGTAAGCTTAAAGGAATACGCCAAGATTTTAGAAGCGGGCTTTTCCCAATACGAAGTAGGTATCATACCTCCTACCATAGATCAGGTTTTTGTAGGTAATTTAGAAAGGTCAAGAAGCCACGACATAAAGGCCCTTTTTGTAGTAGGAGTAAATGATGGGATATTACCCTCTGGACTTGGTGATGAAGGACTTCTTTTAGACGATGAAAAGATGGTGATAAAGGATATAGGGATCCCCATATCTTCTGACAGTGAGACTAGAGCAGCGGAAGAGAGGTTTTCCATCTATACTGTTTTAACCAAACCTTCGGAATATTTATGGATTAGTTACGCCCTTTCCGATGCTGAAGGAAGTGCATTAAGACCTTCAATACTGGTTGATAGGATAAGGAAACTATATCCTAAGCTGGAGATTAAAAGTGATATAGTAAGGGCTTATGGCGACGAAGATAAGGAAAAACAGCTTAACCTGATCTCAACTCCCTTTTCCACTTTTAAATACTTAATTGAAAGCTTAAGATTGAAAATTGACGGAAATCCTGTAAATTCGCTATGGGATGAGGTATATGAATGGTATTACAATGATGAAGCTTGGAAAAAAAAACTAGGTACAATTATAGAAGGTTTATTTCACAATAATCAGGAAAGTTACATAGGAGAGGAGAGAGCAAGAACGCTCTATAATGTGCCCCTTAAATCAAGCATTTCAAGGCTAGAGAAGTTTGTTAACTGTCCCTTCGCCCATTTTATAAACTATGGACTAAATCCAGAGGAACGAAAGGAATATAAAATAAAAACTCCCGATATAGGTAGAATTTTTCACGATTCCAT
Organism: Candidatus Petromonas tenebris; assembly: GCA_014236755.1. Taxonomy (GTDB): domain Bacteria; phylum Bacillota; class Clostridia; order Peptostreptococcales; family Caminicellaceae; genus Petromonas; species Petromonas tenebris. The sequence continues at coordinate 1,047 of JACCKY010000048.1, forward strand.
GGAAAAATTTGCAAAGGCTCTTACTCTGGAAGAAATAAGCTGGAAGGATCTTGGCAGAGAAAAGTGCGATGAGATTGTTGAAAGAATAATTGATGATATAGCTCCGGAATTTGAAAATAAGGTGCTGCTAAGCAGCCATAGGTATAAATATCTTATAAAGAAATTGAAAAGGGTCGGTAAAAGGGCGGCATGGACCCTTACGGAACATATTAAAAAAGGTGATTTCAATCCTTCCTTTTATGAAGTAGGATTTGGGGAAGGTAGCTATAGCAAGGTGCCACCTATAATAATCGAGCTTCCAAATGGAGAACAAATAAAGCTAGAGGGAAGGATTGACAGGGTAGATATTCTAAAGGACAAGGACAGAAGTTATGTTAAGATAATAGACTACAAATCAGGTAACAAAAAATTTAGTCTTTCCGATGTATACTATGGATTGCAGATTCAGCTCATAGTTTATCTTGATGCGATAATGGAAAACGCAGATAAGTTAGTTGCCGATGATGTCCATCCTGCAGGGGTATTCTATTTTAAGCTGGATGATCCTATGATTGAAACAGAAGAAGACAATACGAAAGTGATAGAAAAGGAGATAATGAAGCAGCTAAAATTGGATGGAATAATAGCCAAGGATATAAAGATAGCAAAGGCCATGGACAGAGATATAGAAGATGAAAGAAGTTCCTATGTTATACCTGCGGCTTTAAAAAAGGATGGAGATTTTGCCAAGTATTCTTCAGTGCTGGAAGAAACAGACATAATCTATCTCATAAAGCATGTTAGAAACCTGGTGGTAGAAATAGCAGGGGAGATACTGAAGGGAAATATAAAAATAGAGCCCTGCAAGGTGAAGGATAATGTGTCCTGTAATTACTGTCAATATATTGGTATATGTCAATTTGACAAAAACTTTGAAAACAATAATTATAGAGTCATAAAAAAGCTAAAGGATGAAGAAGTTATAGAAAAAATAAAGGGAGAAGTTAAGGGGGATAAGGATGCCCAACTGGACTAAAGATCAAGAAAAGGCAATAAAGCTAAGAGGCAAGAATCTACTAGTCTCAGCGGCGGCTGGCTCCGGGAAAACAGCAGTATTAGTGGAAAGGATAATAAGACTTATTATGGAAGATATGATAGATATAAATAAACTTTTGATAGTTACCTTTACCAATGCAGCTGCCGGTGAAATGAGGGAGAGGATTTTGGATGCACTAATAGAAGAAATTGAGAAGGGTTCAGACAGGGAAGAACATTTAAGAAGACAGATTACCCTTTTAAATAGGTCATACATAACTACCCTTCACTCTTTTTGTATAGATGTAGTTAGGAAAAACTTTCATTTGACTGATATAGATCCAACCTTTAGAATAGGAGATTCCACAGAAACCAATATAATTGTTCAAGAAACTTTAGATGAACTTTTAGAGGAGGAATATGAAAAGGGCCATGAGGATTTTATAAAACTGGTTGAAGGCTTTGGCGGAAATAGAGAAGATATAAAGCTTCAGGAGCTGATTCTTAGAATATATGGATTTATTCAAAGTAAACCCTATCCTGAAAAGTGGTTAAAGGAATCCATAGAGGAATTTAATATTTCTAAGGAAGAATTTGAGAGAAGCCAATGGATTAAAACTATAAAGGACAGTATCGACATAGAGCTAAGGGGAGCACGGAACATCATAGAAGAAGCTATTAAACTGTGCAATGCGATAAATGGACCCAAAGAATATGAGGAAGCTCTCTACGGGGATCTTGACAATATAGATAATCTTTTAAAAAGCTTAGAAATAAGTCTAGAGAGGTTTTATATGGATATACATGATGTAGACCATCCTAAGCTAAAGCGAATTAGTGGTAACAGGAAGGATGAGATTGATAAGGCTTTACAGGATGAAGTTAAGGAACTGAGAAAAAAATATAAGGACAGTCTTAAAAATTCAATAATAAACAAAATACTTATTAGAAACGTCGATGAATACTTGAAGCAGCTTAACTCCATGTATCCCGTAATGAAATATCTGGGTAATCTGGTCATCAGATTTGCAGAAAAATATGGTGAAAAAAAACTCGATAGAGGTATATTAGACTTCAATGACCTTGAGCACTATGCTCTAAAAATTCTGGAAAATGAAGAGGTCCAAAAGGAATATCAAAGCAAGTTTGACCATATATTTGTTGACGAATATCAGGACAGCAATATTGTTCAGGAAACCATTCTAAGCCGTATAAAAAGAGAAAACAATCTGTTCATGGTGGGAGACGTTAAGCAAAGTATATACCGGTTTAGACTGGCAGATCCATCCCTGTTTATAGAAAAGTATGAAAGCTATACAAAGGATGGAGACGGAATAAATATGAGGATAGATTTATCTCAGAACTTTAGGACTAGAGAAGATATTTTAGAAGGTATAAACTTTTTATTTAAAAATATAATGTCAAAAAATCTAGGAGAAATTGACTACAAAGAAGATTCCTTTCTTTATAAAGGCTTAGAATTTGAAAAAATTGAAAATTCAGAGATAGAACTCAACATTATTGAAAGTGATACAGAGGACCTTGAAGATATAGATGAAGAACTTGAGGAAATGTCTAATATTGAGCTTGAGGCCAGATTTGTTGCAAATAAAATAAAAAGTCTTATAGGAAAAAAAACCTATAACGCCAAAAAGAAAACCTTTAAAACTATAGAATACAGAGATATAGTTGTACTTTTAAGGTCACCAAAGAACTGGGCCCCGGTCTTTACAGAGGTCTTTAATAAAGAGGGAATACCCGTTTATTCCGATGATAGTTCAGGGTATTTCGATACTATTGAGATAAATATGTTTCTAGACTTACTAAAACTTATAGATAATAAAAGGCAGGATATACCACTATTGGCGGTTATGAGGTCTCCAATAGGTAAGTTTACGACTGAAGAGTTAATAAAAATAAGACTTGGACACAGAGAAGGAACATACTATGAAGCCCTTGAAAAATATTTGGCTAGTGAAGAGGATGGCCTTAAATGGAAAATTAAAGATTTCATAACCCAAATAGACAAATGGTCTGAGGAAGCCAGATTTCTAAAGCTGGATGAGTTCATATGGAAGCTTCTTATAGAAACCGGATATTATCACTATGTTGGTGCAATGCCGGGCGGAATTCAAAGACAAGCAAATTTAAGGATACTGGTAGACAGAGCCAGTCAGTTTGAAAAAAGTGCAATCAACGGATTGTTTCTGTTTTTAAGATTTATTGACAAACTTACAAAGAGTAAGGGAGATATGGGTAGTGCCAAAACCCTCGGTGAAAGTGAAAATGTAGTCAGGATAATGAGCGTCCATAAAAGCAAGGGCTTGGAATTTCCAGTGGTCATTTGTGCAGGTCTGGGAAAGCAGTTTAATCTTAAGGATACCCTGCAGGACATACTGCTTCATAAAGAACTGGGGCTAGGACCAAAATACATAGATATCGATAAGAGGATATACGGACAGACATTGCCCCAAATAGCAATAAAGAGAAAGATGAGAATCGAAAATTTATCAGAGGAGATGAGGATACTCTATGTGGCTTTGACGAGAGCCATAGACAGACTCATACTCTTAGGTACAGTCAAGGATTTATCCAGGGAAAGCAAAGGTTGGTGTAGGGGAACATCTCTATACAATTTACTGAAAGGTAAAAATTATCTTGACTGGATTTGTTCTGCTTTAGTGAAGCATAGAGACGGAAAGGTCATAAGAGAATTATCTGAAACACCTTTTGACGAAAGCTTTATAGATGAGAAAGATAAATCTAGATGGAATGTGAACCTGATAAACAAGGGAGATATAATTCTAGAAGAAAATGAAAGACTAAAGGATATGAAAAAGCAGCGAAGGGAACTTGAAAGCTTTATGATTGAAGGAAAACCTAAATATAAAGAAATCATAAAAAGAAGGTTTGAATGGAATTATGGATATGAAAGCGCAGTAAAGATTCCTTCTAAGTTAGCGGTAAGCGATATTAAAAAGGCTTCAAATAAAAATATAGATAGTCTTGCATACAAAATTCCGTCCCTTGTAAAGCTGCCTAAATTCATAGAGGGTACAAAACCATTTACTAAGGCGGAAATAGGTACTATTGTACACTTTGTGATGCAGCATCTAGATTTAGATCATATCTCAAACATAAGCGAGATAAGTGAGCAGGTTGATATGATGGTGGAAAAAGAGCTTCTTACTGAGGAAGAAGCTAAGGTTGTAGACTGTGAAAAGCTAGTAAAATTTTTTGAGGGGACCATAGGTAGCAGAATGCTGTCTGCAAAGAAGGTATACAGGGAAACCCCTTTTATTCTTAGCAAAAGGGCCTGTGAAGTGATAGAAGGACTTGAAGACTGCGAAGAGGAATTGTTAGTGCAGGGTATTATAGACTGCTACTTTGAAGAAAATGGAAAGCTTATACTTCTAGATTATAAGACCGGAGATGTATTTGATGGTGATATAGGAAACATGGTATCTAGATATAGAGTTCAGATGGAACTCTATAAAGAAGGTCTGGAAAGAATAACTGGCAAAGAAGTAAAGGAAAGCTACATCTATCTATTTGATATCGATGAGGCGGTGAAGATACAGTGAAAATATTACACACTTCCGACTGGCATTTAGGTAAATATCTGGAAAATCAGAGTAGATTAGAAGAACAGGAAAAATTCATAGAGGAATTGATTGAAATTGCTGAAGAAAAACAGGTGGATATGGTAATAATAGCAGGTGACATATACGATACCAGCAACCCTCCGGCTAGAGCTGAAAAACTTCTCTACAGAGCACTAAAAGCATTGGGTAAGAACGGAGAAAGGATAGTACTAACAGTAGCCGGAAATCATGATAACCCAGACAGACTTATTGCATCAACACCTCTAGCCAAGGACCACGGAATAATATTACTAGGAACTCCAAAAGACGTAATAGAAAAGGGACCCATAGGAAAACATTTAATACTAGAGTCCAGTGAAGGATATATTTATATGGAAATCAATAATGAAAAAGTAGTAGTCTTAACTCTACCATATCCAAGTGAGCAAAGACTCAATGAGGTTTTGGGAGACGTAAGGGATGAAGCCGACCTTCAGAGAAGCTACTCAGAAAAGGTTGGGGAGATATTTAGTAATCTGTCGGATAAATTTAGTGATGATACTATAAACATATGTGTAAGCCATTTATTTGTAATGGGAGGGGAGACTTCAGACTCTGAAAGAACTTTGCAGGTTGGAGGAGGAATGACCGTTCATGCCAATATGCTCCCTCAGAAGGCTCAGTATATAGCCTTAGGACATCTACATAAGCCCCAATCAGTGAAGGATACAAATATAAAGGCTTACTATTCTGGATCTCCCATACAATATAGCAGAAGTGAGATAGGTTATAGCAAATGTGTTTATATGGTAGATGTTGAGGTTGGTAAAGAAGCAAAGGTGGAAGAGGTGTTTTTAAAAAATAGAAAACCTATCGAAGTTTGGAAATGTGATGGAATAGGTCATGCAATAGATATGTGTAGAGAAAATCGGGATAGAGAGGTTTGGGCTTATTTAGAAGTTAAAACTGACAGAGTATTAAATCAGTCAGAAATAAAGGAAATTAAAAAACTAAAGCCCGATATACTATCTATAGTTCCCATAATAGAAGAATCAGAAATAAATAATGAATCTAGGGAGGATTTCAAGGAAAAAAATATAGTAGAATTATTTAAAGAGTTTTATTTTAGAGAAAGAAAAGTGGAACCAACAGAAGAATTTATGAAACTATTTGAAGAAATAGTAGGGGAAGAGGGTGACGAAAATGAAGCCTAAGCTCCTTAGAATATCGGGACTTAATAGCTTTGTAGAAGAACAGACTATAGATTTTTCAAGACTTATAGAAAAGGGACTTTTTGGAATTTTCGGTCCCACGGGCAGCGGTAAATCAACCATACTGGATGCGATGACAATAGCCCTGTATGGCCATATTACCAGAGGTACAAAGGAGTTTATAAATACTGAAACCGATAAGTTGTATGTTAGCTATGAATTTGAAATCGGAGGGACAGAGGGAAGAAAGAGTTATAGGGTAGAAAGAAGCATAAAGAAAAACGACAACGGTGGAATAAATACTGACTTTGCAAGGCTATCATTTTTAGATGATAAAAATAATGTTACGAAGATTATAGATAAGGTAACGGAAATTAATGAAGAAATAACGAAAATCATAGGGTTGAATCATAATGATTTCACGAGGTCTGTAGTTCTTCCTCAAGGAAAATTTAGTGACTTTCTAAAGCTTTCGGGAAGTGACAGAAGAAATATGCTTGAAAGAATTTTAGGTTTGGAAAAGTATGGGGGCAAGCTCATAGATAGGATAAGAATAGCAAAGAAAAAAGAAGAAGACAGACTGAGAACTCTAAATGGAGAGTTAAATAGATTTGAAGGAGTTGAAGAAGAGAATATTAAATCCTTAAAATCTCAACTAGAAGATATTCTAAAGGAAGAGAAAAAACTCAAAGAGGAAATATTAGGTATTGAAAGAAAATATGAAAGACTCAGCAGGGTGTGGGATTTTCAGCAGGAGTTGAGCAAATACATTGAAATGGAAAAGAAGCTTAGCTTACAAGAAAAAGCAATCAAAGCAAAGAAGGATAAATGTACTAAAGGTAAAAATGCTCGAAATGCTAAACCTTATTTAGATAGATATGATGATACTTTAAAGGATATAGAAGTCAACAAAAAATTATTGGATAAAACCATAAATACAATTAAAGACTTAAAATTAAATATAGATAAGACTGAAGAAAAATATAAAGCAGCCTTTGAAAGGAAGGAAAAAGATTTACCTCTTTTAATTGAAAGAGAAGCCCAGATAAAGCATGCTATTGAGCTTAAAAGGGATATGGAAAAGCTAAAGAGTGAAAGAGAACAACTTCTGGAGCAGTTTGACAAATATAGACTAACAATAGATAAAGCTCAAATAAATATTGAAAACATACAAAGGAATAAAGTACAATATAGCGAAGAAATAGAAAAGACAGAAGCAATAATTAACAAAATTAAGATATCGCCGGAATACCGAAACAAGCTGACTAAGGCCTTAGAACTTGAAAAGAAATTTGAAAACCTTACTAAGGATAGTAAAGAGAAAACAGAATACATAAAGAAACTAAAGAAAAATATATTTGAAAATAGGGATGAATTAGAAAAAATACTAAAAAATCTAGAGCATAAGGGGAAAAAGCTATCTGATGTAAATAACAAGCTTAGGCAATTAGAAAATAATGCTCCTAATGACACTGAGTCTATATTAAACCAAGAGATCGAGCTTCAACAACTAAAAACAAAATTAAGTACTGCAAAAGAAAATAAAGAAAAAAAAGAAAATATTAATAAAGAGATTGATACAATTGTAAAAAATAGAAAAGAGAGTGAACTAAAGCTTGATTATTTGAACAATGATTTAGAAGCAAACGGCAAGGAACTTGAAAACGTAAAGAAGGAGTTAAAGGAGCTTGAAAGGATTTATAGAGCAAGCATATTTGCAGCCGAACTTATAGAGGGAGAGCCCTGTCCGGTATGCGGGTCCCATGACCATCCAAATAGGGCTAAGCCCATTCAAGAAGATACGATAGAGAAGATTGAAGAGATAAAAAGCGGGTTGGAACAGAGAAGAAGGGAACTGGAAAATGAAATAAGCAAACTAGTTGTAGAGATTAAAAGGGATTTAGAGGAAGAAGAAAAAAAGAAAAAAGAGTTAAATACATATATAGTTAAATTAGGTGATATAAATATTGATAAGATGGAAAAGAGCTTAGAAATAAAAGCTAAGGAGATAGAAAAGGCAAAAGCTGACCTTAAAAGTTGGCAAAATGAAAATAAAGAAACAAAAATCCTGTTTGAAGAGATAAAGGATAGAAAGGCGGCTTTGGAAAATCAAAAGGTCAGATTTGAAGAAACGTTGAAAAAGGATAACGAGAGATTAAAAGAGGAAACAGACAGTCTAGGACAGATAAGAGAAGAGTTAGAAACTATTTCAAGATTATATAAAGACGCTAAAAAAGATTTGAAACTAGAAAATATTGAGTCAAAGCTAGCTGAAGTAAGAAAAAATGACGAAGAGCAGGTTAGACTCGAGAATAAATTAAAGAAACTGAGAAGTGAAGTTAAGCTGTTAGACTATGATAGAGAAAAATTAGATAAACAGCTTAATGAAGCTAGAGTTGAAATAGGAAAAATAGAGGAAGCCGCCAAAGAAAAGAAACAGATAATACAAGAGTACAAAGACAAAATCTATAAAATAATAAAAGATAGAGATCCTGAAGTTTATTTGGAAGAAACAAATAAATATAAGGCTCAAATATTAGGAGAAGAGGAGAAGCTAAGAAAAAAAATTGAAGAAGAAAGAAAAGAATTAAATAAATTACAGGAAAAAAAGGTAGGCTTGGAGAATACAAATAAGACCTTGGAAAATTCTTTAAATAATATTGATAGTGAATTGGATAGAGTTCTTCAAGAAAATAACTTTAAAAATATAGAAGAAGCAAAGAAGAGCCTAATTTCTTTAGAAGAGATCCAGGCATTAGAAGTAGAAATAGAGAAATATGATGATGAAATGAAAAAAATAAGAAATAATATTACTACCTTGAGAAAAAAATTAAAGGGAGAATCGATAGAAGAAAAAGAATGGATAAAGTTAAAGGAAGCTAGAAAAAATAAAGCAGAAAAATATAATAGTCTGTTAGAGGAAATAGGTAAGAAAAAAGAAAAAATCCATGAAATGGAAAAAAATTTTAATAGTGTAAAGGAACTTGTGAAAAAAATCAAAAAAGTCGAATATAAGGTAGACATGTTAAATGACATGTTCAAACTTGTATCGGGAAATAAATTTGTTGAGTTTGTTGCAGTAAGCCACCTTAGATATATCGCTAGAGAAGCATCGAAAAGACTCATGGATATTACAAATAAAAGGTATAGTTTAGAGTTAGACAGTAAGGGAAATTTTATAATATGTGATAACTATAACGGTGGTGTGAGAAGGGACTGTAACACTTTGTCAGGAGGAGAAACTTTTATGACATCTCTTTCTCTTGCCCTTGCTTTATCAACTCAAATTCAGCTTAAAGGAAATGCATCGATTGAATTTTTCTTCCTGGATGAAGGTTTTGGAACTCTTGACAATGGACTGTTGGATATGGTAATGAATTCCCTTGAAAAATTGCATCAGGAAAAATTGTCGGTAGGTATAATAAGTCATGTTGAAGAACTTAAAAATAGAGTACCGATAAAGCTAATAGTTGAACCTGCACAAGCCGGTTTATACGGGACAAGGGTGGGTATAGAAAGAAACTAATATATTTTGTATATCTATCGGTATAGAAGGAAGCTGCATAGGAATCGGGCTTAATTTTTGTGTCGATGCCTATTACTGAGAATCTTCCAACCATTTCCTGAATTAGGTCCCTTGTAGCCCCATTTCTTCCAACATCTATATGGGCTTCAAGGGAAAAATCTGCTCATTTATGAGCAAAGGGCATTAGAATATTAATTATCTCTGAAACTTTTTCATAATCTATTAGATAAATCAGCTCTTGGGCAAGTGAGGTTTCAATTGATATTTTTTCCCTAAGACTATTGATTCTTCTAGGAACTACATACTCTTTGATGCAGCCCCAAGCTCTTTTGCCTATACCATCTTGACCAATGCGATGAAGATGTATTGCAGTAATAAAACGAGTAGAAGTTCTTGCATGGGAATCGGTGCCTATAGCCAACTTATAGTAGGAGATGGGGTCTTATCTAATAAATTTTAAAATATTTTGAAAGACCTCCTTGAAGGTCATTCGAGAATTTGTTGAATTGCTAAAAACCATTTTGTTTAAATAATCTATCTTCTCATTAAACAAGATGATATTCTCCTTTTTTAAAAGGTATTATATAAATATAATACCTATTCTATGTAAATTAGATGTTAAGATTTGGGCAATCCTATGTAAAAAATAAGGAGTTGGTTTTATGGACTTAAGCAAAGAATTAAGGGTAGCAAAGGAGCTATCTATCAGGGCAGGGAGTGCTATATTAAAGGTATATGCAGATACCTTTGACATAGAATATAAAGAAGACGAAAGCCCTATTACTCTTGCAGACAAAAATTCAAATAAAATAATTGTAGAAGGACTTAAACGAAAATTCCCTGAGTACGCAATACTTTCAGAGGAATCTGAAGATGATAAAGCAAGACTTAACAATGACTGGTGCTGGATAGTGGACCCCTTGGATGGAACTAAGGAATTTATAAAGAAAAACGGTGAATTTACTGTAAATATAGGCCTTTCCTATAAACATAAGGTTGTACTTGGTGCTATTTATTTGCCTGTAACTGGAGAACTTTATTATGCAGCAAAGGGTATAGGAGCCTTTTATCAAAGCAAAGGGATAAATGAAAAAATAAAGATTTCTAATAGAACAAAGAACTTAAGGCTTGTAATGAGCAGATCCCATGCCACAGATAAGCTAAAGCAGTTGATAGAAAGAAATAAGGATAAAATATCCGAAGTCGCAGTTGCTGGAAGTTCCTTAAAAGGATGTCTCATTGCAAAGGGTGACGCAGAAGCATATTATAGATTTAGCTTGACTAAGGAATGGGATACTGCAGCTATGCAGTGTATAGTTGAAACAGCCGGTGGTATATTCAAACAAATGGATGATTCTGATATGATTTATAACAGAGAAAACACATTCAATGAAAAAGGCTTTTATGTTTTAAATAGGATTGAAAATAAACTTACATAGTATTTAAGTTCCTTTTTGAACATTTACATATTTTTGACTGCTTTTATTTTTCCTGGTTTTTAGCAGCTGTTGAATATTTTTAATGTAGTTTTCATCGCTGCTTATTCTAATGTGACTGTTAAGTAGATACTCATTTCGAGTCTTTGGAAATCTGGTATTGAGTACATTGTCCTTTATAGTTTTTGCCACAGGTCTGCTTTTGATATGTGTATGTGCCTTTTCAAATCCACATTTACCAACTTTGGTTAGATTAATAACTAAAAAGCCATTGTTTGAAGGCCTGATTATGATATTATCCATTACAGCTTTACCTTCTTTCCCTTGAATATTTTCTTTGAAAAGACTTTTCCTACTATTATTTTATTTTTATTTTTCAAAAATAGTTACTATATTTATCTCACTTGATTATAACACCCTCACTTGTAGAAGTGAGAGATAAAGAGAAGTCAGTCATCGGATAAAAAAACTCCTACTAAATTGTTTAACTTTTATGTCGTCGACCTTCGACAAGGATTATATTTTTTTGCTCTATTCTTATTTATAAAAAAATTTGTGATATAATTTATTTAGTCCATTATTTATCCCATTGGATTGGAGAGTGAGTTTATGGATAGTAAAGCTATGGAATTTTTAGAAAAAATGTATTTAGAGTTTAGCCAACGGTTTGAACAAATTGACAAACGGTTTGAACAAATTGACAGACGGTTTGAACAAATTGACAGACGGTTTGAACAAATTGACAAACGGTTTGAACAAATTGACAAACGGTTTGAACAAATTGACGAACATTTTAACAAACTTGAAGGAGAAGTACAAGATAATAGAGAAGAGATAAAGAAATTAGAAGAAAAATTAACTAGTCAGCATGATATGACAAGAGAAGAGCTTAAAAAGGAAATTTCTTATGTGTACACTGAAGCTAGAGACATTGATAAAAAGGTTGACAGCATTTCTAAAGATGTAAAATTTATTAAACATAAAGAGTTTCAAAATGAACAGGAACTATTTGAACTTAAAGATCAGCTTAAAGTAATTAAATAAGTTATTGCGTATAAATTTTAAAAGTCATACAAAGGATGTATGGCTTTTTTTGCATTCGACAAAACTAGATGAATTTCGATAAAGAAATTTAAAGATGGAAAATTTTTTAGATATACATGTGTCTGTGGATTTTTTTCGTTTTCAAAACTACAAATTGTATCTATAAACAAAAATAAAACGATACAATATAAAATGTATTGAAATAATGAGAATTGTATGCGATAATAATATAAAATAAACAATACAATACTAAATAATAAATATAAGGGGGAATAATAATGAGCAACAGATATGAGTTAAACAAAAATCTTGCCCAGATGCTAAAGGGTGGAGTAATTATGGACGTAACCAATGAAGAAGAGGCTATAATAGCTGAAAAGGCCGGTGCCTGTGCAGTTATGGCTTTAGAAAGAGTGCCTGCGGATATTAGACGCGATGGTGGCGTAGCTAGAATGTCAGATCCCAAAATGATTAAAAGTATTCAAAGAGCAGTTTCTATACCTGTTATGGCTAAGGTTAGAATAGGACATTTTGTAGAGGCTCAAATACTTGAGGCTATAGAAATTGATTACATAGATGAAAGTGAGGTATTGACACCGGCAGATAATCTGAACCATATAGATAAAACAAAATTCAAAGTGCCATTTGTTTGCGGTGCCAGAGATCTGGGAGAAGCATTAAGAAGAATAGGTGAAGGAGCTTCCATGATTAGAACAAAGGGAGAAGCAGGAACAGGAGATGTTGTAGAAGCTGTTAAACACATGAGAACAATGAATGCAGATATTAGAAAGATTGCGAGTATGGATGAAGAAGAGCTTATGACGGCAGCAAAGGAAATGGGTGCGCCCTTTGACCTTATAAAATATGTACATGAAAATAAGAGACTTCCAGTAGTTAACTTTGCTGCAGGGGGTATTGCAACACCTGCCGACGCAGCACTAATGATGCAGCTAGGATGTGATGGAGTATTTGTAGGTTCTGGAATATTCAAATCGGGAAATCCACAAAAAAGAGCTGAAGCAATAGTAAAGGCTGTGACATATTACAATGATCCTATTATGTTAGCTGAGCTCTCCGAGGATTTGGGAGAAGCCATGAGCGGCATATCGGTACAAAGTCTAAATGAAAATAGTAAATTAGCAGATAGAGGTTGGTAAAATGAAGATCGGTGTACTAGCTATGCAAGGAGCATTTATAGAGCATATAAATGCTTTGAAGACACTTGATATTAATGGAATTCCCATAAGATATAAAGATGAAATTGAAGAAATTGATGGTTTAATTATTCCTGGAGGAGAGAGTACTTCAATAGGAAAACTGATAAAAATTTATGGTCTTGGTGAAGTAATAAAGGAAAGAATAGTAAAAGGGCTTCCAGTTTGGGGTACATGTGCAGGAATGATTATTTTAGCAAAGCATATTGTAAACTCAGATATAACCCACATACCTCTTATGGATATAGAGGTAGTTAGAAATGGTTACGGAAGACAGCTTGGTAGTTTCTCTAAAGATGTTGAAATAAAGGGGATAGAGGGCGGAGCATTTCCGATGGTATTTATAAGAGCTCCATATATAGAAAGAGTAGGGGAAAAAGTACAAGTGCTTGCGGAAATAGATGAAAAAATAGTAGCTGCAAGAGAAAACAATATTCTTGCAACATCCTTTCATCCGGAACTTACTGATGACCTAAGGATGCATAGGTATTTTATAAATATGATTAATGAAAGAACGAATAGATAACCTATTTTACACCTCGCAAAACTAAGCGAGGTTTTTTCTTATTGTCTAGGAGTTCAAACATTTTTTGAAAAAAATTGTAGGTATAAAACAAAGTAAATTCAAGGGATGCAAGAAACTACAAACTTTTACCAGTTAAATATTAAAAAGGCTAACAGCTAACTGCTGACCGCTCATGGCAAAAAGGTGACAGGCCGCAAGAAAGACCCTAAAGAACGACTAGGATTTGCCAAGAGCCAAATATTTTTATTGAAAAGAAGATCATAAATACGGTAAATTAAAATATATACATCTATAAGTTTAGAATTTTGTGGAGGGCTCATGAATCAGATTATACGGGGAATCATTTTAGGTTTTATCATAGTGTTGCCGGGTATGAGCGGCGGAACGGTTTTTGTCATATTTGGAATATACGAGCAAATGGTTAAAGACCTAGTAAGGTTTAACTTTAGACCTTACTATCCATTGGTTTTAGGCATGTTGATAGGAATATTTGCCGGTGGGAAGGCCTTTGCAAGCTTCTTTGAAGCTTATAGAGATATAACTGCAGCCTTTCTTTTGGGGTGTTTGTTAGCTTCGATTAAGACGGTCTTAAAGGAGTGCCCAAAACTAAACTTAAGAGGATTTTTATTTTCATTAGTAGGTTTGGCTGTAGGTTTTTTCTTAGTAGGAGAACCAATAGGGATTATGCTAACCGATCAAGAGGTAAGCTGGATTTTACTCATTATTGGAGGCGCATTTGCCAGTGCAGCCATGGTTCTTCCAGGAGTTCCGGGAAGCTCGGTCTTGATTGTTATGGGAATATATGACAGCATGTTGTTTTATCTAAAGGAATTGATGATGTCAAAGCTGATTATCTTTGCGATAGGTAGTCTTTTGGGGATTCTGTTTTTATTAAAGCTTTTAGAAAGAATATATAAGCGTTACCATGACTTGATTTCATACTTTTTTGCAGGTCTAATCCTAGGGGCTTCTCGAGTGCTTTTTCCCTATCAATTCAACATTTTAGTAATATTGATATTTTTAGCAGGATTTTCATTAGTTTGGTTTTTTAGTGGAAGAAAAGAAAAAAGGATTTAGAGATAAAATATTGAAATTATAAAAGGTAAAGGTTGAACAATAGGAGGCAGAATCATGAAGCTTTTTAGGATGGAAAGAGAATTAAAAGAGACAATTTCAGAGATTTTAATAGTGTTTAGAAAAATGGGTTTTCCATTTGTGATTTTAGGAGGAGCATTTTTAATTTATAGTTGGATGGATGGAAAACCTGCTGTGCCCTTCAAGGAGTTTATGATGCTCTTTTTCTTTTTAATACTAATAATGGTAATGTTTGAAAATCTATGGCTACAAAAGGAAATAAATAAACTTAAGAAAAAATTAGAAAAAGTAGAAAGGAACTATAAAGATAAATGCTAGGAAACCTGTTTAGCAAAGTTGGGTTTCCTTTTTTATTGTCTAGGAGTTCAAACTTTTTTTGAAAAAAATTGTAGGTATAAAACAAAGTAAATTCAAGGGATGCAAGAAATTACAAACTTTTACCAGTTAAATATTAAAAAGGCTAACAGCTAACTGCTGACCGCTCATGGCAA
>JACCKY010000049.1 GCA_014236755.1 Candidatus Petromonas tenebris
TGTGGCCTATCTATCAGATTTTCCCCAGAAATTTTGGAAGATATATTAAAAGAATTGGAAAATAAAGATATGAAGGATGGCAATATGGGTATATACAAGATTATAAAGTCAGGGGAAAGTAGAAGGGCTAAAAAAATGGAATGGGGGTAAAAATAAATGGAATACACAGAGGTATTTTTTGACCTTGCAGACAAATTTAATAGAACCGTAGATTTTTATACCAATCCAGAAAGGCTTGCAGGCATTATTGGAGGGGCAATTAAAATATTATTAATTTTAATTGCCTCTAAAATAGCTATTAAATTTATGATTGTAATAATAGATAAGTTTTTCGAAAACAGGGAAAGACTTAGAATAAAACTGGAAGAAAATAGAATAAAAACGCTAAAAAGCATTTTAAAGAGTATAGCAAGATATACCATATATTTTATTGCAGCCTTACCTATTTTAGATACTGTGGGGGTAGATATAAAGGGACTTATAGCTGCTGCCGGTATTGGGGGGCTTGCAATAGGATTTGGAGCTCAAAACTTGGTCCGTGATGTAATAACAGGTTTTTTCATCCTTTTCGAAGATCAGTTTACTGTTGGAGATTATGTAGACTTCGATGGCAAATCTGGAATAGTTGAAGAGATGGCTCTAAGGGTTACAAAGATAAGGGATTTTAGTGGAGACTTACATATAATTCCCAATGGAGCCATAAGCAAGGTAACAAATAGGTGTAGAGGAAATATGAGGGCAAAGGTTGATATAAGTATAGCCTATGAAGAGGATATTGAGAATGCCATTGAGGTACTTAATAAAGCAAGTCAGGAACTTCTAAAAGAGACCGATGCTATTGTTGAAGGGCCTACAGTTTTAGGAGTTACCAGCTTTGGAGCCTCAGATGTCGTTATAACTACTATAGCGAAGACAAAGCCTATGTCCCAGTGGGAAGTTGAAAGACTCATGAGAAAGAGATTTAAACAAGCCTTTGATAAGGCCGGCATAGAGATCCCATATCCTAAAAGGGTTGTATATAATCAGGTTGAATAGGAAATAAGCATAGATCTATTAGCTAGATCTATGCTTTTAAAGTTCGACATCTATAACAGTTGACAGCTTAGTTGTAAAAGTTTAATATATGTTTAAGGATATTTATTCATTGTAAGCTTATAGATATAAATTAAGGAGATAGGTAACAAGTGACGGGTTATGGGTGACAGGAAAGACCGAGGGTCTGGACCTAGACGAGTGGCGAGTAGCGAAGGGCGAAAATCCGATAGCAATGACCCTAAAGAATGACTTTCATATGTTATCAACTACGAACTACTAACTAAGAACTAACAAAGCGTCGTCAGACGCCTTTGTTTTAAAGTTAAGGAGGGGTTTGAAATGCCGATGGATTTAAAAGTGGGAGACATAATAGAGACAAGAAAAAATCATCCCTGTGGCAATAATATTTTTGAGATAATGAGAACAGGGATGGACTTTAGAATTAAATGCATAAAATGTAATAAACAAATATGGATACCTAGAGTAAAGCTAGAAAAGCGAATAAAAAAAGTAGAAAGAAAAGAAGAATAAGAATGTTCTGTAAATAAAGAATATTTTTATAATAAAATTGGAATATTTACAAAAAAATTTTAAATATACATATAAATATAAAATCAAAAATGTTATAATGTATATAGTCGGGCAAACCTTTTCCTAATATTTTGATTTTTTGGAGGTGCTTTTTATAATGGCGTTAAAGTATGCTGAGCGTATGGACAGGATTAAGGCTTCAGAGATTCGTGAACTATTGAAACTTACTGTAAGACCTGAAATTATATCATTTGCAGGAGGACTACCAGCTCCTGAATTATTTCCCGTAGAAGAAATGAAAAAGGTATCATTAAAAGTTCTTGAAGAAAGCGGTGAACAAGCACTTCAGTATAGCCCAACAGAAGGATTTACTCCTTTAAGAGAAAAAATAGCTAAGAGAATGGAACAAGTAGGTGTAAATACTAAAGCGGAAAATATCCTTATTACAAGCGGTTCTCAACAAGGACTTGATTTTAGCGGAAAAATATTCCTAAACCCTGGAGATGTAGTTGTTGTTGAAAGTCCAAGTTATTTAGGTGCAATCAATGCATTTAAGGCATATGAGTGTGAATTCCTTGAGGTTCCAACAGATGAAAACGGAATGATTATGGAAGAGCTTGAAAAAGCCCTTGCAGATACTGAAAGAGTAAAAATGATATATGTAATACCTGATTTCCAGAATCCTTCAGGAAGAACATGGTCCCTAGATAGGCGTAAAAAACTCCTTGAAATAGCTAACAAGTACAATCTTCCGATAATAGAGGATAATCCATATGGAGAGCTTAGATTTGAAGGAGAGAGACTTCCTTCAATCAAATCAATGGATACAGATGGTAGAGTAGTATTCCTTGGAACATTTTCAAAGACATTCTGTCCAGGTTTAAGGATTGGCTGGGTCTGTGCAGACGGGGAAGTATTAAATAAGTATATTCTTGTAAAGCAGGGTGCAGACTTACAGAGTAATTCAATGTCTCAAAGAGAATTAAATAAATTTTTAGAAATGTATGACTTGGATGAACACATAGAAAAGATTAAAAAGCTTTACAAGAAACGTCGTGACTTAATGATTCAAACTATGGAGCAACATTTCCCGAAAGAAGTTAAGTTTACTCGTCCAGAGGGCGGATTATTTACTTGGGCAGAGCTTCCAGAGCACATCAACACTAGAGAGCTTATGAAAAAGGCCCTTGAGAAAAATGTGGCCTTTGTACCTGGTGGCTCATTCTTCCCTAACGGAGGACATGAAAACACTATGCGTATCAACTACTCAAATATGCCTGAGGATAAAATCGTTAAAGGTATTAAAATATTAGCTGAAGTTATTAAAGAGGCTTTGTAGAACTGAGTAAAGATGATTGAAAAGCTGTACACAAGGGTGCAGCTTTTCAATTTTTTTACAAAATACCGTTGATAATATCGCCAAAAAGTGTTATAATCTTATGATGTGAATATGAAACATATTCTCTCTGCTCTGTGAAAGACAGGGCCATAATGACCATAGGGAGGTGTAAAAGATGAGAAAGTATGAGACTCTATTTATATTAAAGCCAGAACTTGAAGAAGAACAAAGAAATGAACTAATCGAAAAGTTCAAGTCAATTATCGAGAGTGATGGAGAAGTAGAAAACGTTAATGAGTGGGGCATAAAAAAGTTAGCCTATGAAATCAAAAAGTATAAAGAAGGTTACTATGTACTAATTAACTTCAAGGCTGGAGCAGAACTGCCAAAAGAGTTGGAAAGAAACTTTAGAATATCTGATGATGTTATCAGATATCTAGTTGTTAATTTAGAGGAAAAATAAAACGCTTAGCCAAAAGGTGGGAGTTAGATGAACAATGTAGTTATGATTGGAAGACTTACCAGGGACCCGGAGCTTAGATTTACTGCGGGGAGTGGTAAGGCAGTAGCCACCTTTACCATAGCAGTAGATAGAGGATTTGGAAAAGACAGTGCTACAGATTTTTTCAGAGTAGTAGTTTGGGGAAAACAAGGTGAAAACTGCGCTAATTATTTAGCTAAAGGAAGACTTGTAGCAGTACAAGGTCGTCTTCAAAATAACAACTACGAGACAAGCACTGGTGAAAAGAGATATTCCACTGAAATAGTTGCCCATACAGTACAGTTTCTTGGCGGAGGAAGCGGAGGAAGTAGAGGCCAAGGATTTGACGAAGTAGCATTTGACGGATTTAATGATGATAGTGACGCAGATGGATTTAAAGCTATAGAAGATGATGACGATATTCCATTCTAGGTAAGGAGGGGAAGCCGTGAGAAGACGTAGAAGAAAAAAGATTTGCAGTTTTTGTGCAAATAAAGTTAAGCTTATAGATTATAAAGACACAAAATACTTACAAAAATATTTAACTGACAGAGGCAAAATTCTTCCAAGAAGAATTACAGGTAATTGTGCAAATCACCAGAGACAGTTAACTAGAGCTATAAAAAGAGCAAGAATAGTTGCTTTACTTCCATTTACAGCTGGTGAATAAAATATAATATAAATAAAAGAGAAGCGGCAGAGAGAAATCTGCCGCTTCTCTTTTATTTATAAAAAACTGGCATATAGAATGAAATTAATATAAAATATACATAGCCTTTGTATATTTGTTATAATGTATTAGGGGGGAAAAAGATAATGTCCTTAGGAGATAATGGTATAGATATTACAAAAAATATTAAAATAATAGAGTGGCTAAAAAGTGAGCTTCTTTCTTCCATAGCTTCTTTATTTGAAGTATTAGTTAAAGGAATTAAGGGAAGCCAAGAGTCTATAGTAGACATTTTAGCCAATATTATAATGGTTGCATATGTACTGGGTAGAAGATTGGGTATAAGTTATAATAGTTTGGATATGCGAATAGAAGAGAAAATAAGACTGGGCGTTTTAGAGCAACATAAAGTTGAGAGTTGGTTTGGAGATTTGTCTAGTTTAAAAAAGCATATGGATGGAAATAGAAATTAAGGGGTGAATTTACTTGAACAGTCATGACAGAACTAAAGCAATGGTTGAATCAGCACTTATAACAGCTTTGGCAGTAGTTTTTGCATTGGCAGGAATATATATACCGCTACTAGGCTATGCCCTGTTTTTTTTACCTGTACCTTTTATCATAATAGGTGCAAAGCATGGCATAAAATATAATATACTGGCTATAATAGCAGCGTCGGTAATTATAGGTAGTATGACGGAACCTCTAAGGGCCCTGTTTATTATTATAGTAGTAGGTTTCAATTCAGTAGTTATAGGTTATATGGTGGAAAAAAATCAGCCAGTCGGGAGGACAATGTTTTTTGGTAGTATAGCTTCCATAGTAGCTTCTATACTATCTATAGCTTTTGTATCATACCTTGCCAATGCAAATGTAGTTAAAATGATTGAAGATACCTTTACTATAAGCAATGAAATATATGAAAGCCTGTTCAAAAACATGGGTAGTGATCCCGAAAAAATTCAAGAAGCAAAGCAACTAATAGATCATGCAAAGAATATGGCTATTATGCTTTTGCCTTCAAGTGTCATTTTTGCATCTGTAGCAGCTACGTATATAAACTACCTGGCGTCTGGTGCAATACTTAGAAGAATGGGTTATACAATAAATAAACCCAAAAGATTTTCTTATTTTAGACTACCTAAAAACATCTTAATGGGGACAGGAATCATTTTAATTTTGACTTATTTTATAAAAAGTATGAATATTGTAGACTATGAAACTCTATTTTCTAATGTATTGTATATATTTTTTATAGTATATTTAATTCAAGGATTGGCAGTAACAAGCTTTTTTATGGAAAAGAAGGGAATAGGCAGAGCTGTTAAAATTATAATTATCTTTATAATATTGACTATTCCAAGCGCAGCAATGATTTTGATGTTCTTGGGGTTAGCTGATGTCGTATTTAACATCAGAAAACTATAAATATAAGTTTGGAGTGTAGCTATGAATAATAATAGATTTCCTAAAATCTTGATTCCTGATACCAATATATATCTTTGGATTATTGCTATTTTGGTAGCTATAATTTTTACCTTTGATAGATATATAGGTATCTTTGGTATAGTGCTCCTAGTGTATTTGATATATCACAACTGGAAGTCCAACTATGTACGTAAGGTAAAGTGGAAAAGATATATAGAAAACCTATCGGCAGAAATAGATTCGGCAGCACAATATTCGTTGTTAAATCTACCTATACCCCTTACTATAGTTGAATTTGACGGTAGTATATCGTGGTACAATTCTAAATTCTCAGATATGATGAAGGGAAAAAACATATTAGATGAAAACGTTGAAAAGATAATACCTACTTTGGATCTCTCGGAATTGTTGGAAGAAAAACATAAGATAAAAGAGGTAAAAATAGGAGATAAAATTTATAGAGTGCTTCATAATGTGGTAAAAATAGATACTAAGCATGAAGAAAGATATATTATAATGCTCTATTGGCTTGATATAACTAATTTTGCAAACCTTAAAATGAAATATAATAATGAAAAGCCGGTTGTGGCAATTATTCAGGTAGATAACTATGATGATGTTCTTCAAAGTACCGATGAAGGCGTAAGACCCATAGTTATTGCTGAAATAGATAGAAAGATAAATCTTTGGGTCAACAGGATGAATGGTATGATAAAAAAATACCAAAAGGATAAGTATCTTGTGGTATTTGAAAAGAGATATTTAGAGAATTTAGAAGCCAAAAAATTTACCATTTTGGATGATATAAGGGAAATAGACGTAGGCAATAAAATTCCTGTAACCCTTAGTATAGGGGTAGGTGTAAACGGCAAGAATTTAAATTATCTTGAGGAATATGCCGTAACAGCATTAGAACTAGCTTTGGGAAGGGGCGGAGATCAAGCTGTAGTAAGAAAAATTGATACTTTTGAATTTTACGGAGGAAAGACCAAGGCCGTTGAAAAGCGAAACAAAGTAAAGGCCAGAATTATTGCCCATGCCCTAAGACAGCTTATAAATCAAAGTGAAAAGGTTATAATTATGGGACATAAAATTCCTGACATGGATAGCTTTGGTGCTGCCATGGGAGTTTATAGAGCAGCTATTAACAGAGGAAAGGACGCTTACATTGTCATTGATAAAATAAGTGCGGGAATAGATAACGTATATAAGAAATTTCAAGGAAAAGAAGAATATAAATTTATAAGCTGCTCGGAAGCTCTAGAAATATTTGACCACAAAAACCTGATAGTAGTTGTGGATACCCACAGACCAAGCTTTGTTCAGTGTCCTGAGCTAATAGAAAAAAGCGATAGAATAGTTCTCATAGACCACCATAGAAGAGGAACTGAATTTATAGAAAATACAGTTCTTACCTATTTAGAACCCTATGCTTCATCTACAAGTGAGCTGGTAACTGAGATTTTGCAATATATGGATGATAAGATAAATATAGAAAAAATTGAAGCAGAAGCCCTTTTGGCAGGAATAACAGTAGATACTAAGAATTTCTCCTTTAAAACCGGAGTGCGGACCTTTGAGGCGGCTTCTCTATTAAGAAGAGCAGGAGCTGATACTACAGAGGTGAGACAACTTTTCCAGGATGACCTTAGTACATTTATAGCTAGGGCAAATGTTGTTAGAAATGCAGAAATCATTGAAGAGAGTATTGCCATATCCGTATGCGAGGAAGATATAGAAAATGTTCAGTTGGTTGCAGCCCAAGGTGCTGATGAGCTGTTAAATATAAAAGGAATAACTACATCTTTCGTAATGGGTAAAAGCGATGATGGAGCAATACTTATAAGTGGAAGGTCCCTGGGAAATATAAATGTTCAAAGAATTTTAGAGAAGCTTGGAGGCGGAGGCCATCTTACGGTGGCAGGCGCTCAGCTTAAAGACATTACCTTTTATGAAGCAAAGACTATGTTAATAAATGCAATAAAGGAATATTTAGAGGAAGGTGAGAAGTAATGAAGGTGATTTTATTAAAGGATGTAAAGGGAACAGGAAAAAAGGGAGATGTTGTCAATGTAAGTGATGGTCATGCAAGGAACTTCCTTATTCCAAGGGGATTTGCTAAGGAAGCTACCGATAGTAATATTAAAACATTAAAGCATCAAAAACAGATGCAGAAAAGGAAACAGGAAGAAGAATTAGCTAAGGCCAAGGCTTTAGCTGAAAAAATATCAAGTATAACTCTTACTTTTAAGAGTAAAGCAGGAGAAGGAGGCAGACTCTTTGGCTCCATTACCTCCAAAGATATAGCAGAAAAACTTAAAAAGGAACATAAAATAAAAGTAGATAAAAGAAAGATTGTCTTAGATAATCCTATTAAGGAATTAGGAGCAAGGTTTGTAGAAATAAAAGTTTATCCAGAAGTTAGTGGAAAACTGAAGGTTCAAGTTGTAGCGGAGTAATATATCAAGGCCAGTGTTTAAAAGCGCTGGCCTCGATATATTACAACGGTTTTATTATTTTTTTTGATAAGCTAGCTTTCCTCCGACAAAGGTCATTTCCACTGTTACATCCTTGATTTTGTCAGGGTTTATTTCATAGATATCATCGGATAATACAGCCATATCTGCTAATTTACATTCTTCTATTGATCCCTTTATGTCATCCTCGAAGGATGCATAGGCGCCTCCCAGTGTAAATCCGTATAGGGCTTCATCTACAGTAAGCTTTTGTTCAGGAAGCCAACCGTTTTCAGGATTGCCATTTAAGTCCTTTCTAGTAACTGATGCATAGATTCCAGGGAGTACATCAAAGGGTTCTACGGGACAATCGGAGCCACAGGCTATGTGAACACCCATATCCACCATTGTTTTCCAGTTATAGGTGGTTTTTGCCCTTTCTTTACCTATCCTTTCCCCTACTATTTGCCAATCGGAACTGGTGAATATAGGCTGAATATAAGCAACAATATCTAAATCCTTAAATTTATTTAGTAGGTTTTCATCGGTTATCTGACAGTGTATAATTCCATGTCTCGCATTATTTCTGGGATTTTTTGACATGGCTTTTTCAATAGCTTCAAAAGCCATGTACATCATTCTGTCTCCGATGCTGTGTACGGCTACTTGCATGCCAGCATCATGGGCAGTTATGATAAGCTCATTTAGTTCTTCCTGAGTAAATACAGGAATTCCTGAGGTTGATGGATCGTCAGCATAGGGCTTGCACATGTAAGCCGTTCTTGCTCCTAAAGAGCCATCACCTAAGAGTTTAAGGGGACCTATTTTAAAGAATGCATTTCCCTGTCCTGTTCTATATCCCATATCTAAGAAAGTCTTTAATCTATCGATATGGGGAAGCAGACATTGCTCATAGATTCTTATGGGCAACTTTCCATTTTCATTTAATTCCTTATAAGCTTTTATAACATTCTCAAAGTTTTTTCCCGGAAGGGCTTCAAAATCATCACTTTGTATAGAGGTGATGCCCTTACTGAGGGCAAGATTTGAAGCATCAAGTATCATATTTTTTATGTCTTCAATGCTGGGATCAGGAATGTTATCATAGATAAGTTGTCTTGCATTTTCCCTAAAGATTCCTAAAGGTTCACCTTTTTCGTCAACATCAAAAAGACCTCCTTCAACTTGAGGAGTATTTTTATTTATACCTGCCAGCTCTAAGGCCTTACTGTTTACAACGGTTATATGAAGACAAGATCTTGTAAAACAAATAGGATATTCTGTAGATATTTTATCTAAATCATACCTGTTTGGAAAACGTTTTTCCGAGAAGAGCTCTTGATTCCATCCCTTACCTTTAATCCAGGTTCCTGGTTCAAAATTATTTTTAGATATAAAATCCTTGGATCTATCAATTATTTCCTCTATAGACTTAGTTCCGCTTAGATCAACCATTTGAAGGCTATACCCAAAATTTAAAAGATGCATGTGGCTGTCATTAAATCCGGGAACTAGCATTTTTTCTTTCAGGTCTATGATTTCGGTATTATCAGATTTAAAAGCTAAAACAGTATCATTACTTCCAACCTTTGCAAATTTTCCGTTCTTTATGGCAACTGCTTCGGCCCGAGGGTTTGAAGCATTCATAGTTATTATTTTTCCGTTTATCAGAATTAAATCCATTTTTCCAAATCTCCCTTTTCTAAGTAGTTTTTTACAAAAAGTTCATAACATTATTATAATACATCAGCAAGTAGTTTTAAAACTATTATAAATATTCTTTTCTAGGTAAACAAAGTATCCTAAATTAGATCCTATGAAATTGTTAATAATTATAAGTAAAAACGTGGTAGTCATAAATATAGATGATGATATAATAGATATAGTAATAAGCAGATATATAGAAAAGGTGAGGCGTATGGAATATTTAGGAAGAATACCGCCCCATAATATAGAGGCGGAGCAGTCCGTTCTAGGGGCAATGATTTTAGATAAAGATGCTATTATTACAGTTAGCGAGATATTAAAGAGTGATGATTTTTACAATGATGCCCATAAGGCTATCTATGAGGCTATCATAGATCTATATAATAGGGACGAACCGGTAGACCTGGTTACCCTTTCAGAAGAATTAAGGCAGAGGGATATCCTTGAAGCTCTAGGTGGAGTAACTTATCTATCGGATCTATCTACGTCGGGGATATTAACATCTAATGCCAAATATTATGCCAAGATAGTAGAAGAAAAGGCTCTTCTTAGAAAACTTATAAAGGCTTCATCGGATATTATTGAAAAGGGATATGAGGCTGAGGAGGCAGAGGCTCTGCTTGATCTGGCTGAAAAAAGTATATTTGATATTTCCCAAAAGCGAAATAAGGAAGGTTTTTCTCCTATTAAAGAGATACTTCTAGATACCTTTGACAAGATTGAGGAGCTTTACACTAATAAGGGAGGCATTACAGGACTTCCTACAGGATTTACCGACCTTGACAGAAAGACTTCAGGCCTTCAGAAATCGGATCTGATTTTGGTTGCAGCAAGACCTTCCATGGGTAAGACTGCTTTTTCAATAAATTTATGTCAGAATGTTGCTATAAGATCGGGAGCTTCGGTGGCGATTTTCAGTCTTGAGATGTCCAAGGAGCAGTTGGTACAAAGGATGCTTAGCGCCGAATCTCATATAGAGATACAGAAAATCAGAACCGGATCCTTAAGCGAGGATGAGTGGCCAAAGCTTGCAAGCTCTATGGGACCACTGGCTAAGGCTAATATATTTATAGACGATACGCCGGGTATTAATGTTATGGAGATGAGAGCAAAATGCAGAAGATTGAAAATGGAAAAGGGGCTAGACCTGATTATGATAGACTATCTTCAGCTCATGTCCTCCCATATTAAGTCTGATAGCAGACAGCAGGAAATATCAGCGATTTCAAGGGCGCTGAAAATACTGGCAAGGGAAATGGACTGCCCTGTTATAGCCTTGTCCCAGCTTTCCCGTGCTCCGGAGCTCAGGGCTGACCACAGACCGATTCTGTCGGATCTCAGAGAATCAGGAGCCATAGAACAGGATGCTGACATAGTAATGTTTCTGTATAGGGATGAATACTACCATCCCGATACAGAAAAGAAGAACATAGGAGAGGTTATTATAGCTAAACAACGTAATGGTCCTACAGGAACCATAGAACTTGCATGGCTTGGTCAGTTTACCAAATTTGCAAATCTTGAAAAATATAGAGAGGGATAAAGGTAGCTTTTGTTCATTTTTTCGGTATAGGGCATTTTAAAAAAGAGTAGATTATAACATAAAGATGTTTTCAGTAGGAAAGGAGAAGTTAATAGGGATTTTAAACTGGGAGTGAGATTATTGATAAAGGTGGGGAAAAAAACTATTATCAGAAATTTAGAAAGAAAAGATATAGATAATATGATGCAGTGGGGAAAACATGATGATTCTATATTTCTCCACTATAATTTTCCCGATTTAACTGAAAGAGAAAGGGATATATGGTATGATGTCAAAGCCAAAAAGTTTGGAAGAAAATGCTTTGTGGTTGAAAATATGAAGGGAGAAATAATAGGTTATATTTCCCTTAGAGATATAAAATTTTTTAGGAGGAAAAGTGAATTAGGTATAGTCTTTGATCCGAAAGTCATAAATCAAGGATATGGAACTGATGCACTATGCAATTTCTTGGAGCTATATTTTAATAGATTAAGGATGAAAATATTAACATTAAAGGTGGCAAAGTTTAATAAAAGAGCCATAAGATGCTATAAAAAATGCGGCTTTAAAATAATAAATGAAACTTTAGAAGAATTTCAAGATCAGGATATGGATGAAGACTTGAAGAACTACATAGTGCAAAACTATACTGATTTTAAATTAATAAAGGGAAAATTAATGACAAAATACTATTATATGAAAATAACCAAGAAAAAATTCGTTATCCACAAAGAAAAGAAAGAATTGTTGATAACTCTGTGAATAATGTGGATAAGATTTTAATATTAAAATATATATGTTTTACAAATAATAAATAAAGACAAAGTTTTTCTTTTTTTTGTAATAAAAAGTGTTATAATGTAATATGTATCAACATAACGAGGAGGTAAACAAATGGCTAAAATAACTAAAGATATGGTAATAGCTGAGGTTCTCAGAATGGACCGCAATACCGCTATGATATTTATGAGACATGGCTTACATTGCCTAGGCTGAGCTGGTGCTAGTATGGAAAGCATCGGTGATGCTGCAGCAGTTCATGGTATAAATGCGGATTCACTTGTTAATGACCTCAATGAATATTTTGAGAAAAAAGGTGAATAGTTAAAACCTAAAGAGTGGCTTTGAAGCTGCTCTTTTTTTTTTGACTATAAAAATAAATATAATTTTATAGCGAATTAGATATTAACAGGTAAAGTGTATGTTGTGGATAAAATTATTAACAAAATAACATTGTCCACAGTATGATAATTTTGCACACCTACTTTTTTATACATTTTATTGGAATAAGTTAATCTTTATGAATGGATAGTAAAATATCAACAAAAGGTATTAATATTTTAATAATTAATATTAAGAAAAAAACAAACAATTGTCAGTAAATTATTAATATTTAATTAATATACAATAGATCATAAGATTAAGAGAGGGGGAAACATAAGTGAAAAGTGACATCATAAAGAAGGGTGCCAAGGGAGCACCAGCCAGATCACTATTTTATGGAATGGGATATACAAGAGAGGAAATTGACAGACCTATTATTGGAATAGTAAATGCTCAAAATGAAATTATTCCTGGGCATATGCATTTAGATAGGATAGCTGAAGCGGCTAAAATTGGAGTAGCCATGGCTGGTGGTACTCCTGTGGAGTTTCCTGCCATAGGTATATGTGATGGTATTGCCATGGGACATGAGGGGATGAAGTATCCCCTTGCCAGCAGGGAGCTAATTGCAGACTCCATAGAGGCTATGGCAATAGCCCATGGATTTGACGGTCTGGTTTTAATTCCAAACTGTGACAAGATTGTTCCTGGTATGATGATGGCGGCAGCAAGACTTAATATTCCGTCAGTAGTAGTCAGTGGAGGGCCTATGAGAGCAGGAAAATATCAGGGACAGGATATTGACTTTAGTACATGTATTGAAAAAGTAGGAACATTCCAAAAGGGAATGATCAGTGAAGAGGAGCTTGAAGAGGTTGCTAAGAAGGCCTGTCCGGGATGTGGTTCATGTTCGGGACTGTTTACAGCAAATAGCATGAATTGTCTTACAGAGGTTTTGGGCTTGGGACTACCCTATAACGGGACAGCCATGGCACACTCTGGAGAAAGAATAAGACTTGCCAAATACGCAGGGATGAAGGTCATGGAATGCCTCCAAAAGGATATAAAACCCAGGGATATTCTCACGATAAAGGCCTTTGAAAATGCCATTACAGTCGATATGGCAATGGCAGGCTCATCAAATACAGTACTACATTTACCGGCAATAGCTTATGAGGCAGGTATTGAGCTGAACCTTGATTTGTTTGATGAGATAAGTCAAAGGACTCCTTATCTGACTAAACTAAGTCCAAGTGGGGCGCATCATATGGAGGATCTCCATATGGCAGGTGGAATACCTGCCCTTATGAAGGAGCTTACTAAAAAAGGACTTATTAATGAGGATATCGTAACAGTTACAGGACTTTCAGTAGGCGAAAACATTAAAACTTCTGATGTAAAAGATTATAATGTCATAAAACCTATTGATAATCCTTATAGAAATAAGGGTGGTCTAGCTATACTGAGGGGAAATCTTGCTCCTGACGGTGCAGTGGTAAAGGAATCAGCTGTAGCAGAGGAAATGATGGTACACGAGGGACCAGCCAAGATATATAACTCGGAGGAAGACGCAGTAAACGCCATATTCGGCGGTAAAATTAAAAAAGGTGATGTTGTAGTAATAAGGTATGAGGGACCTAAGGGAGGCCCGGGAATGAGAGAAATGCTTTCTCCTACATCGGCAATAGCGGGCATGGGACTTGACAAGGACGTGGCCCTGCTTACGGATGGTAGATTTTCCGGAGCTACGAGAGGTGCAGCTATAGGCCATATTTCTCCTGAGGCCATGGAGGGAGGATTAATCGCTCTTATAGAAGATGGCGATATCATAAAAATCGATATACCCAACAAAAAACTTGAAGTTAATCTGAGCGAAGAAGAAATACAAGAGCGAAAAAAGAAATATGTAAAACCGGAGCCTAAAGTGACTAGAGGCTACTTGGCAAGGTATGCCAAACTGGTTACTTCTGCAAATACAGGAGCAGTACTAAAGTAAAATTTTGATAGTGTCAAAAGTTTTATGAAAAACTAAGTTTATCAAAAAAATAAACCTTTTTAACCCGATAGGGTAAGGAAAAAAGATGTAGTCGCCTTTGACAAACAGAAATCAAATAATGACATGTATCTATTGAGGTCGATGGAGGCGGATATAAGAGCATGATAAAAGCCCTCGACATTTCAGTTTATCATTTGATTTCTTCAGTTTGTCAAGGGTTCTCTACGCCGACTACATTAAATTAGGCTCAGAAGACAGATATAAGTTTTATGCTGCTCTTTGGGAAGATATATATTCTTCTGAAAGTTTTATTGCTTGAGGCAACGAGCAGGCATATGAGGCAGATTTTCAAGCTCTGGTATTTGAGCAGGAACTCTACCTTCAAGAGAAGTATGGGCTCTTAGAAAATGGTCAGAGCCAAAACCGAAGGTTGTTCTATAACTTCTTTTGAAGGTTCTATTAAGACGTTCAATAATTTGCTTAAGTGGTCTATGTTTTTGCTTATATTCTTCAAGAAGCTATTTATAATTATACTTTTAAACTTTCTCAAAAATGGGCATATCATCTACCTTAAGCTTTCGATATTTTTTATTTATTGTTTTTTTGCTTTTAAGATTTAAAGATTCTTTTCCTAAGAGCTTAATCATTAGATACATTATTATTTTCTCTTGTATAGCAATGTAAAATAGCAACATTTTTATTATTATGCTCAAAACCTTTGCCACCGTTCTGTTTGTTTTGGG
>JACCKY010000050.1 GCA_014236755.1 Candidatus Petromonas tenebris
TTGAGGTGAAAATGCCAATACTTATATGTCCAGAATGTAATGGCGAGTTAGTTTCAAAAAATACAGATGAGTAGCTTTGCTACTCATCTGAGAGTATCACGAAGTGATATTTTGTTCTTCCGCATTGAAGTATACGAGTCTGAAACAGAAGGTTTTTAATTTCATTAATTAAGGTTCTTAATGTTCTAACAGTTAGGGGGTTTAATAGGTAATTAACAAAAAATTAACTTTCAATTTACAATGGTGACTTGGCAACAAGATATAATCAAGGTAAATCAGACGGGGAGGAGCAGTCATGAAAAGAAAAAGACGCACAACAATTCTGGTCAAAGGCAACTGGAAAATAGCTAAATCTTTAGCTGATGAAATAATAAGTAAATATAAGGTGCAAGTTATCCAGGAACCCAATAGCGGTTTAGTTATGGTCAAAATGCGGGAAACCTCTCAGAAAAAATTATTTTATTTAGGTGAGGTTTTAGTTACTGAATGTAAAGTTCAGATTGATGATATTTTAGGTGTGGGAATTATTCAGGATGATAATCCGGAGATGGCATATTATTTAGCAGTTATTGATGCTTCCTATAATACTGGTCTTGAAGAAACCAAAGAATGGGAAACAGTTTTACTGAGGGAGGAAAAATTAATTAAAGATAGAGAGAAGAAAGAAGCTGCCAGTATTTTAAAGACTAAAGTTAATTTTGAAACAATGGATGTTTAAGGAGTGTAGGCAATGAAGTTTGATTATGTCCATGATATTCAAAGAGCATATCGTAAATTGATCGACAGCATTTCCAAGCCGGGTACAATAAGTTCTCTTGATGAAGAAAGCCGAAAGCTAGATTTAGCGGTTAGTTGTAATAAATCTATATTAGTTCTAATGCTGATGCTTTTAGATACAGAAGTTACATTCCACATTGCAGGCCAAGAAGCTGAAAATATCTCCCGATACATTAGTCAGTTAACTTACTCACGGGTTGCCCCTTTAGAAGAGGCAGATTTTATCTATATTTTAGAAGATGTTGGTAGCAAAGAATTGGAAAGTGCTATCAAAAGATGTAAAATAGGTGATTTAGTGAATCCCCATTTATCAGCTACTTTAATTATAGAGGTAGAAGAAATATCTAACCATAAAGACCTGGTTTTAAGAGGCCCAGGCATTAAGGAAGAAAAATATATAAGTATTTCTACTGAAGCTCGTTGGGCAGCATTGAGAGCTGAAAAAAATATTGAATATCCTTTAGGAATAGAAATGTACTTTGTTGACAAAGAACACAAGCTTCTTGCTCTTCCCAGAACTACAAAAATTACAAAATAGAGGTGAAATTTAATGGGATATGTAGCTGTCAAGGGCGGTACTTCAGCTATAGAGGAGTCCATAAAAAGGCTTCGCTATGAACGCTTAAAAGGCAAACAAGTTATTGACGTAGAGGTTATTAAACACTCTATGCGGGGCTTAATAGATCAAATTATGTCTGAAGGTAGTTTATATTCCAGAGATTTAGCTGCCCTGGCTATTAAACAAGCAGAAGGAAACCCGGAAGAAGCCACCTTTTTAATACGTGCTTATCGTTCAACCTTACCCAGAAAATATTATTCAAAAGTTGTTGAAACAGAATGGATGAGAGTTGAGCGGCGGATCTCCGCAGCTTTTAAAGATATTCCTGGCGGACAAATATTAGGAGCTACTTATGACTATACCCATCGCCTACTTGACTTTAGTCTTTATGAGGAAAAAATAGAAGAAATAAAAGAATGGGTTGAAGAGTTTGAAAAAAGTCTTGAAACTGATTGCGAAGAAATTAGTAGCCAACTACCAAAAGTTATTGACTTATTAAGACGAGAAGGATTTATTGATCAAGTTAAGAGAGATGATAGTGAACCGGAAGATGTGACTCGAAAAAGCATAGAGTTTCCAACAACAAGAAGTGAGAGATTGCAAATCTTAACCCGTGGAGAGACCGGGGCCCTAACTGCTTTAGGTTATGCTTCAATTCGGGGTTATGGTACTTTACATCCAACTGTTGGAGAACTAAGGGTTGGAAAGCTTCCTATATATATAGATTATCCCCTGGAAAACTCCGATACAGATGAAGATTCTATCTATATAGGGGAAATCCAAGTTACCGAAGTAGAGTCATTAATTCCTGATGTAAAAGAAGCCGATAACGAAAACGGTAATAAAGAAATTCAGTTTAGTATAGGTTATGGAATCTGTTACGGTCAAAACGAAACAAAAGCAATAGCTATGAGTATTTTAGATAATTGTCTGGAAAAAAGCCATATTGATTCACCAGTTCATAATGAAGAATTTGTTTTAATGCATGTTGATTGTATAGAGGCTACAGGTTTTATATCACACTTAAAACTTCCCCATTATGTTACCTTTCAATCAAAACTTGACAGTGCTAGAAAAATAAAAAAGGAGAATAAGAGAGATGAAAAGTTATAATTTTGCCTTTTTTGATGAAGGCTCCAAACGGGAAATAAGAAGGGCCACCTTAAAGGCTATAGCCCTGCCAGGTTATCAGGTACCATTTGCTTCTAGAGAAATGCCCATTGCCCGGGGATGGGGAACCGGTGGTTTGCAGCTAACTTTATCCTTGGTGGGCAAAGATGACAAAATTAAAGTAATAGACCAGGGTGCCGATGAATCGGTAAATGCTGTTAATATAAAAAAATTAATTAAAAACACCACTGATGTAGAAGAAACTGAATTTACAGAAGAAGCTACCTTAATCCAAAGCAGGCACAGAATACCTGAAATTGAGCTGCGGGAAGATCAGATACTTGTTTTACAAGTTCCAATCCCGGAACCTCTAAGAGAAATAGAACCCAGTGAATATATAACCAAAAGGCTCCATGCCGATAAAGAATACAGCGGCATCTGGTTGATGTTATTCGAAAGAATTATGAAACACGGCAGTATGGCTACAGGTGCCGATCACCCAGTATTGGTAAATAATCGCTATGTGATGGCTCCAAGTCCTATTCCCAGGTTTGATAATCATAAATTAAATAATTCTAAAGCATTAATTTTACTGGGAGCAGGTAGGGAGAAGAAGATTTATGCAGTACCACCTTATACTGAAGTACAATCTCTGGCCTTTGAAGACTATCCATTTGAGGTTGAAAATATGGATGATAAAGTCTGCCGGTTATGTGGTGCTAGAGGAGTATTTATGGATGAACTGATTGATGAAGAAACCAAGGAAAAGTATTATCAATGTAATGATGTAAGTTATTGCCTGCAGCGATTAAACAATGAAATTGCTAACTAGAGGTGAAAAAAATTGTACGATAAAGAACAGCCTATCTTAACCATAAAAAATTTAAGGAAACAGTTTGGAAAGGGTTGTACTATTTGTAGAGATTTAGATGATAAAAACATACAAAAAAACTTTTGTCCTGTTTGCCAGACTGTTTATGCCTGTCGGGATGTTTCCTTTGAATTATATCCGGCAGAAATATTAGGGGTAGTAGGTGAGTCGGGCTCGGGTAAATCAACACTGATGAAGTGTCTTTACTTTGATCAGGATGTAACCAGTGGTGAGGCTTATATCCAGGGTTATAAAAATAGTAATGCCAATATTTTTACGGAAACATCCCAGCAAAAAAAATATATAAGAAACCACCTTTTTGGTATGGTTTATCAAAACCCATATTTAGGATTAAGAATGAATTTTTCTTCAGTAGGAAATATTGCTGAAAAATTAATTGGGGCAGGCAGTAGAAATGTCGGTTTTATGACCGGGAGAGCTCAAGAGTTACTGGGAAATGTCAATATTCCCATCTATAGAATGAAAGAAGCTCCTAAAAATTTTTCGGGCGGAATGCAGCAAAGGGTGCAGATTGCTAAAGCATTATCCAATAATCCTCCCATCCTGTTATTGGATGAAGTTACTACAGGTTTGGATTTGTCAGTTCAGGCCAATGTATTAGATTTAATTAAAAAAATTCAGCGGGATTTGAAAATAAGTATGCTGGTAGTTTCCCATGATTTAAGCGTAATTCGCATTTTAGCAGATAGAACTATTGTGATGCTTAACGGAAAGATAATTGAACAGGGGCTAACAGATCAAATTTTAGAAGATCCCCAGCATCCCTATACCCAACAACTGGTCCATTCACTGTTATAAGCCAAAGGAGGAGAAAAAATGTATTTGGTTAGCAATGGAAAACTGGTACTTGAAGATAGAATAGTAGATAATTACGAACTTTTAATTAAAGATGACCGGATAGATAAAATTGCTCCTGCAGGGGAAATAAAAAAAGATGGATTGGAAATAATTGATGCTGGGGGAGGTTATGTATCTCCGGGTTTTATAGATATGCATTCTGATTATATTGAGCATATGGCTTCACCAAGACCAACCAGTATTTTAGATTTTAAAATGGCTATTAGAGAAGTAGAAAAACAGTTAATAAATCAGGGAATTACTACTATGTACCATTCCCTATCGTTAATGAAGGACTCATTTTTTACTCCTAAAAAAATACGGAGCTCTGATAATGTAAAAAAACTGGTTCAACTAATTGAAGAAACCAATGGAAACTGTAATTTAATTCATCATAAATTTCATGCCCGCTATGAAATAGATAACGTAGATAGTGTGGAATATTTAATTGATTATATAAAGGAAAACAAAATTCATCTCCTTTCCTTTATGGATCATACACCGGGGCAGGGGCAATATCGAAACCTGGAAATTTATAAAGAAACAATCAAAGGTTATCAGGACATGAGTGACAAAGAAGTAGAAAAGCATATCAAGGAAGCTCAAAATAAAGAAAAGTTAGATTTGGATACAATTTTAACAATTACCAGAATTGCCGGTGAATACAATGTAACTATTGCCTCCCATGATGATGATACAGTGGAAAAATTGGACCTGGTTAAAAGTTTTGGCACATCAATTTCTGAATTTCCCATAACCATAGAAGTAGCTAAAGCAGCCAAGGCAAGGGATATGTTTACAGTGGCAGGAGCACCTAATGTTTTGTTAGGGGGTTCCCATTCCGGAAATTTATCGGCAGTAGAGGCAATAAACGAAGGTTGTATAGATATTTTATGTAGTGACTATTATCCTGCTTCTTTACTCCATGCCGTATTTTTATTGAACAAAAAGTACAATAAAAACTTAGTAGATATGTTTAAATTAGTTACTATTAATCCCGCTAAAGCAGTAGGCATAGATGAAGAATATGGCTCTATTGCCGAAGGCAAGAAAGGGGACATCATTATAATCAAAAAAGTGGAAGAGAATTTTCCTGTTATTACTACTGCATTTGTTGATGGTAGACTAGTTTCGAAACTAAATTATCGCAGAAGGTGAAATTATGATTGGAAAAAAAATATTATCTGAAAAACCTACAGTTCATGAAAATTGTAATTTAAAAAATTCGGTAATAGGGAAATGGACTGAAATAGGACCCAATAATTATTGGGAAAATGTAGATTTTGGAGATTTTTCTTATACTTCAGGTTATAACCAGATCCAAAATGCTAAAATAGGTAATTTTGCTAATATAGCCTCCGGTGTTCGGATTGGTCCCACTCATCATCCCCTGAATAGGCCGACTTTACACCATTTTACTTATCGTAGAAAACTGTATGGGTTTGACACCGTTGATGATGAAGAGTTTTTTCAATGGCGGAAGTCACAGATAGTGGAAATAGGCCATGACGTATGGTTGGGACATAATGCTATTATTATGCCCGGTGTAAAAATTGGTAATGGGGCAGTTGTAGGTAGTGGGGCGGTGGTTACAAAGGATGTAGAACCATATACCATAGTAGTTGGTGTTCCGGCCAAGGTTATTCGCAAAAGGTTCAGTGATGAGATAATAGACAAGTTGCAAAAGATTGGGTGGTGGTATTGGTCCTATGAGACTATAAAAGAGCGTCTAAATGACTTTACCCTTGATGTACGGGATTTTCTCAACAAATATTATGAAGAATAGGTGGGCTTATGAAAGAAATAATAAAAATCGAAAACTTGAGTAAATTCTTTGAATTACATAATTTAGGCAAGTATATCAAAGCATGTCAGAATATAAGTTTTACTTTGCATGAAGGAGAGTTTATAGGAATTACAGGTAAAAGTGGTTCAGGGAAGTCTACTATTTTAAAATGTATTTATAGAACATATCTTCCTAAAGGTGGATGTATTTGGTACAGATCTAAATTATATGGTGTTATTAACTTAGCTAAAGCTTCGGATAGACAGATAATCCACTTAAGAAAAAAAGAAATTGGTTATGTCTCCCAATTTCTAAATGTTATGCCAAGAACTACTGCCAGAGAAATTGTTCAAAAAGCTGTCCTGGATATAGGATATGATATAGATTACGCCAAAGAGGAAGCAGAAAATATGCTTAGTCATTTTGAATTGGATCAAGAACTGTGGGATACTTATCCCAATACTTTTTCCGGCGGTGAAAAGCTCAGATTAAATATTGCCAGTGCCATGGTCAAAAAGCCCAGACTTCTTCTTTTGGATGAACCAACTGCATCTTTAGATAATGAATCTAAAAAACTGGTTAAGGTTTTGCTGGAAAAACTAAAAGCGAAAGGCACATCTATGATTGGTATTTTCCATGACTTAGAATTCATGGAGGGTGTTTGTGATAGAGAATTTAATATGAAAACCGGAAATTTTACTGTTTAAGTTTAGCGATGATTTAAGAGGTGCTCTTATGAAAGCGGACTTGCATGTTCATACAAATGTTTCCGATAGCAATTATTCTATAGAAGAAACCATCCAACAGGCTAAAAAAAACGGGGTTCAATACTTGGGCATAGTAGATCATGATACAACAGTTGGCTTGGAAAAAGCACTAAAAATTGGTGAAAAATATCAAGTAAAGGTTATTCCTGGAATAGAAATATCTGCTTATGATTTTAAAAGAAAACGGAAGATCCATATTTTGGGATATAATTTTGATTTAAAAGCTGTTAATATCCAAAAGTTATGTGACCCAATAATCCAAAGACGCTATGAAAATTGTATCTGGCAAATAGAAAGGCTGATAGAAAATGATTATAACATCAGCTTAGAGGAAGTAGAAGCCAAAGCAAATAAAAGTACATGTCTTTATAAACAGCATATTATGGCTGTTCTAATGGAAAAAGGATACACCGATTCTATCTATTCTGATTTATATAGAGAACTTTTTAAAGATAAGGGTATTTGTGCCCGAGATATTGAATATGTTGATGCCTTTAAGGCAGTAGAGGCCATAAAAAAGGATAAGGGTCTGGCAATACTAGCCCATCCCGGGCAGACTAATTCTTATGAAATTATCGAAGAATTGCAAGAAGTTGGTTTAGACGGGTTAGAGTTATATCATGAAGATAATAGCCCTGAAGATTATAAAAGAATAATGGAATATGCCCTTAAGTATAATTTCCTTTTAAGTGGTGGCAGTGATTTTCATGGAGATTATGGTGGTAAAACAGATATAGGGGAATTACCGGTTCCTTTTAAATATGTGAGGGAGTTTTTATGAACAGTGAACCTTTAAAGTTTGCCCAAAAAATTGTTTTAGAAGCTGGTAGTATTCTGCGGGATGCTCTTTGCCGGAAGGTTAATTGTGATTATAAGAATGGTGACCATAGAGATTTATGTACAGAATATGATTTGAAAATAGAAAATTATTTAATATCAAATATTCAAAAGCAGTTTCCAGCTCATAAATTTGTTTCTGAAGAAAGGGAAAACAATGATTGTCTGGAAGGCTTAGTCTGGATTATTGATCCTATAGATGGAACAACCAATTTTGTATCCTGGCAAAAATGCTTTTCCATATCTTTAGCTTTATACAAGGACAGTAAACCTCTTTTTGGTCTGGTATACGATGTGATGCAGGATGATTTGTATTTAGGGATAGCTGGCCAGGGTGCTTATCTAAATGGGAAAAAACTAAAAAGACTGGGTAAAACTGAGTTAAAAGAATGCATTTTAGATGCCAGTCTTAATAGCATTCAGATATTTTATAATAAACATAATATAAAGGTTTTTAATCTAGCTAAAGATATAAGAGGCCATAGATCCTGTGGAGCAGCATCTTTAGCTATCTGTAAAATTGCATTAGGAGAGCTTCATATTTATATTTCTGCTAAATTAAGAGCCTGGGATTTTGCAGCAGCAGGGATTATCCTCAATGAAGTTGGAGGATATTACAATTCAATTTTTGATGATTGTTTGGACTTAACCGGAAAACCAACAGTATTTATGGCTTGTTCATCAAAGGATATTTATAATGAGATAATACAAAGTATTTCAGGTGAGAATTTATTATGTTTTTGTTCTCCTCCCATAAAATAGAGCATGACTAAAATAAGCCGGACTTTCCGGCTTGTTTTAGTCTAATCTCAGTAAAAGCTAATAACATGAAAAACAATTATTTCAAGGGATTTAACAAGTTTCTAACAAATTCTTTACATAAATTTATTAAACTAGCAATAAGTATAATATGTTGGGGGGGTTAAAATGAATGAGACGGAAATAATAGATCAATTGATATTTGATATTCAGGCAAATAAATATAATCTTAATGACAAATTACCCTCTGAAAATGAGTTGGCAGACCGCTATAAAGTTCCCAGGATTACAGTTCGTAAAGCTTATGAAAGACTTCAGGAAATGGGCTATATATATTCCAAACAGGGAATAGGAAGATTTTTAAAAAACCGCCAAAGACAAATCAATCTGGTTCTCTCCGGTGATGTAAGCTTTAGCAAAAAAATGGAAGACATGGGTTACAAATTTGAATCCCAAAATATATTTTGTGAAGAAATTGATTATGATGAAAAAATCTTTAACTTTCTTGGAGTAGATAAATCTGATAGAGTTTTTAAGATAGGCCGATTAAGGATTATAGATGATAAACCCCTGGCACTGCACATATCCCATGTAGCCAAATCGGTATTTAATGATATAGATAAGGTTGGGAAAAATATCAAATCTATGTTTGCTTATTATAATAGCAAAGGGTATTGTGAGTTTTATTCAAATAAAAGTATTTTAAGTGTTTCTTTCCCAACCAAATATGAACGGCAAATCCTAGATTGTTCCAATTTAATTCCCCTGTTAATATTAATATCAGGTTGTATTGATAAAAAAACCAACAGAGTCTTAGAGTATACAAAAATACTTTACCGAACTGATTACTTTAAATACGTGATCCAATGAAGTTTAAAGAAAAATATGAACAAATAGCCTGGCAATAAATATCAGGTTATCTTTTTTGCTATAGACTTTTAGACTTAAAAGACCAGCATGCTGGTCTTTCTATAAAATTTTATAACTGATTTACTTAAGTCTAACTTAATTTACATAAGATTAACATCCCTTAACTTGGCAACAAGATACAATGAATTTGCAAAAGCAATAAATATTTTATTTTGAAAGGAGAAGGTAAAGTGAAGAGGGTATTATTATTTGTTTTGATTATCACAATGATGGTAACATTTTTAGCTGGATGTAAAGGTGAGCAAACTTCTGGGGGAACAACTGATAACAAAAAAGAAGAAACCATTGTAATTGCCTGGTATCCCAATGAATCAGGTGCAGAATTAGAAGAAGCCCGTGAGGAACTTTCTAAGGTTATTGAAAAAGCAACCGGTAAAAAAGTAGAGCACAAAATTACAACAGACTATCTAATAGCAATTGAAGCTATTGTTAATGGAAATGCACACCTTGCCTGGACAGGTGCTGAAGGATATATCCAGGCTCACAACAAAAACGACAAGGTTCTACCCTTATTCGTTCCCAGTGGTAAATCCGGTACTTTAAAAGATGCTGTATACTACAGCTGGTTAAGCGTTAAAAAAGGAAACGAAGATCAATACAAAGAGGGAGATAAATTCAAAATTGACAATATCCAGGGCAAAAAGTTCTCCTTCGTATCCAATAGCTCAACTTCTGGATTCAGGGTACCATCTTCCAAAATTAAAGCCTATTTTTCCAAAAAGGATGAATGGAAGGATTTAACTGTAGAAGACCTAATGGAAGGTGGAAAGTTCTTCTCTGAAGTACTTTACGGTGGTTCTCACCAGGGTTCTGCTGTTAATCTGTTGAAAGGTAAAGCTGATGTGGCTGCATTCTGTGATACATGTGTTGCTAATTATGTTGAACATGTTTCTGGTACTCCTAACAGACCAGGTGCTGTTTACAGAGTTAAAGAAGATGCTGCCGAACCATTTAATACTGTTGTCGGTGAAGAATTTGTATTGATTTCAGTAACCCCTGTACTAAATGCACCTTTCATTTACAACAGCGAAGTATTAAGTGAAGAAGATAAAAAAGCTATTTTAAAAGCAATGACTTCAGATGAAGTGGCAAACAACGAGAAGATCTGGGTACCAAAAGGATCTGATTTTACAGGTCTATTCACCAAAAAAGCAAATGAACGTTTTGTTGAAGTACATGATGAATGGTTTAACCCAATCAGAGAATTGGCTGCTCAATAATTATTAATAAAGGAGTAACCTTATGAATTTATTAGAAATAAAAAATTTAACAAAACAGTATGGAGCTGAAACATTAGCCTTATCTGATGTAAATTTTTCTGTAAAAGAAGGGGAATTTATTTCTGTCATCGGTCCCTCAGGGGCGGGAAAATCCACACTTCTCCGATGTATTAATCGAATGATTGATGCAACTAGTGGTGAAGTAATTTTTGATGGCGTTAATGTATACGATCTTGATAAAAAAGAATTAAGAAAATTGAGAACAAAAATCGGTATGATTTTTCAGCATTATAACCTTGTAAATCGACTTACGGTCATTGAAAATGTTTTGCATGGTAGATTGGGTTACAAGTCAACATTGGCTGGGATATTGGGCAGATATAGTGAGGAAGAAAAGCGGCAGGCCTTTGAGATAATAGAAATATTGGGGCTCTCCCATCAAGTTTACAAAAGGTGTGACCAGCTCAGTGGTGGACAGAAGCAGCGGGTGGGTATTGCTAGAGCCCTGATCCAAAACCCCAAAATGTTGCTGTGTGATGAACCCATCGCTTCACTAGATCCTAATGTATCCAAGGTGATTATGGATCATCTTAAAAATATTTCTACCAAATTGGGGATTACCTGTTTGGTAAATCTTCACCAGGTAGATGTTGCCATGAATTATTCCGATAGAATTATTGGTATCAATAATGGTAAGGTTGTCTATAATGGACCTCCTAACCTGACACCGGAACAAATTTACATGATATATGGTTCAGAGGCAGGAGAATTAATTATGGATTTGGGGGGAAAAAATGCGAGTTGAAGCATTGGTAAAGAGAAGGAAATACAGTTTAATATTCTTTTCCATATTATTAGTTTTCACACTGGCTTCTATCATTGTTACTGATTTTGATGTTACAAAAGGTTTTACCTGTATTCCCAAGGCTATAGTCTGGTCTACCAAGAACTTTTATCCTAATGCTGACTCCTTGGAAAAGATACCTAAAATTTTAACAAAATTAAAGGAAACTGTCTTTTTGTCTGTTGCGTCAACCACTGTTGCAGCGGCTTTTGCTACGTTTTTTGCGTTATTTGGTTCCCATACAACCCGGATAAACGGATTTTTAAGTATATTAATCAGAGGCATTGCTTCCTTATTTCGTAATATACCGGTTGTTGCTTGGGCTATGATCCTATTGTTTTCCTTCGGGCAAAGCTCTCTGACAGGATATTTTGCACTGTTTTTTGTAACCCTGGGATTTTTAACCCGGGCTTTTATGGAAACCATAGACGAGACAAGTAAAGAGTCGGTTGAAGCTTTAAAAGCTGCCGGGGCCAGCTATTTTCAAATAATATTTCAGGCTGTAATACCGTCCAGTCTTCCCCAGATGATTAGCTGGATGTTGTTTATGATTGAAACCAATATCCGCAGTGCAACTTTAGTTGGTATTCTGACCGGTACAGGTATCGGTTTTATATTTAACTTATATTACAAAAGCTTTCAATACAACGCAGCAAGTCTGGTAGTGGTTTTTATTGTAATAACAGTTTTTGCAATAGAGTTTATTTCAAATTATGTTAGAAGGGTGATTTTGTAATGGAACTAAATGAATCATTAAAATCTCTATGGGCTGAGTTCCAAAGGCAGGAACAATCGGCTGTATCAAAAAAACTTAAAATTAGAAAGGCTAATAAAGCTTCAATAGTAATGAATATTACTCTAGTTTCTCTGGCTTTATTAACAATTTACGGATTCTTCACCTTTGATTATAAAGGCGTAAATATTCTGGAGGCAGTTATTGCAACTATCACCAATCTAAAACCAATGTTTTTAGAGCCAAGATTTAATCACTTTGGCTTGGGAAAAGGTCTTTACCAGGTGGTAGTTACTTTAGGATTAACTTTTCTGACAACTTTAATCGGTGGTACCATTGCCTTATTCCTGGGCCTTTTGGCAGCCCAAAATTTATCTTCCAAAAACGTGTCAAATCTAATTAAAGGTTTTGTAGCATTTGTCAGAGCGGTACCTACCGTTTTATGGGTATTAATTTTTGCAGTTGCTGCAGGTCTGGGAAGTGTTGCAGCAGTTATCGGTATGACTTTCCATACTGTAGGCTATCTAATTAAAGCTTATTCTGAATCTTTTGAAGAGCTGGATGAAGGGGTTATTGA
Organism: Candidatus Petromonas tenebris; assembly: GCA_014236755.1. Classification (GTDB taxonomy): domain Bacteria; phylum Bacillota; class Clostridia; order Peptostreptococcales; family Caminicellaceae; genus Petromonas; species Petromonas tenebris. Next base: position 12,629 of record JACCKY010000050.1, read on the forward strand.
AGCTTTAAAGGCCAGTGGTGCTAATTGGTGGCAAATCGTTTTTCAAGCGGTTATTCCTTCTTCAGTGACTTATTTGTTATCCTGGACCTTCATGCGTTTTGAAATAAACTACATGAATGCAGTTGCAATGGGCGCTGCAGCAGGTGCGGGAGGCATAGGATATGAGCTATTTATGGCAAGCGGATATTATTTTGATTTGCGGGAAGTTGGGTTGATAACATACTTTATTTTGGCTATAGCAATTATGTTAGAATATATATCTATTAAATTGAAAATTAAAGTTCTGTGAGAGGAACGAAGTCGGGATAAATTTCCCGACTTCTACCTACTCGATTTAATATTTAAGAAAGACTAGAAACTCTTGATATTTGGCGTGAGAACGCCAATCGGGCGACCCCCTAAAATTAGAGAATAGCCATTTGAATCTTATACTTTCTTAATATTGCTCATTATTTCATACTTACCCAACACTTCGAAAATTGTATCAGTCACCCTTATGGTGTCAAGGACAAGGGCTAACGCCTGCTTCGCACCCTTGACACCACCTAAGGTAGCCTGATTAGAAAAACTTAAGGGTTGATTAAGATTAATATCTTTAGTTTTCAAAGAGCATTTGTATCATTAAGCAACCATTTCATGACCAGTAATTTGGCCGTTCGTAATTGATTTATAAAATTCATTAGGAGCCAGATAATTGATGCTACTATGTCTGCGCCTGTTGTTGTAATAATCTATATATTCGCTAACTATCTGATAAACTTCAGCAAAATCAGCAAATTCGTTACGTTTATAGCATTCATCCTCCAAGATAGCGTGGAATGATTCTATGTATGCGTTTATATTAGGTGTTTTCACAGGAATTCTTTCATGTTCAATATCCCAGGTATTGCAAGTTTCTTTAAACAGCTTAGAAATAAATTGAGAACCATTATCTGTTCTTATAACAGGCAACTTCATGCCAGGGGCTAAGCCTCGCTTTTTGAGGGCATTTATGAGTACCCTGCAAGCATCTTTTGCTGTAGCGCTTAAACCTATATGATAACCAACTATAGATCTGTCAAACACAGCTATAGCTGAAAGTTGAAAGAAAAATCGCCCAGTACCTGTAATATAACCGTATTTGACGTCCATCTGCCAAAGTTGGTTGGGACTTGTTACTTTCTCTCTCTTAGCTAGTTTTCTTGGCGTTTGGAATTTATTTTTCGCTGAGGACGCAAAATATTCAGTTCCTTGCAAAGTCTGTATACCTTTTTGTAATTTATTATTAAATCATAATCCTCCTGTAGGCATATGGTTAGTTTCCGGTAACCATAAGGTAATCCGTCGCCTTCTATCAGTTCGTAAAGGCATTCATTGATTTTTTCATCTGGTATTTTTTCTCCTTTTTTATTCAGAGAATATCCTGGTATTTCACGTCCAACCTGTTTTTTTGTGGGTATCTTATTCTCTTTATGCCTTTTACTACTTTCTTTTTCAATGTAATAATAATAGGTGGAAGCAGCTAGGCCGATAGAGTTGAGAACAATATTTGTATTGTATCCCTTTTTTATCCACCTTTTTGCAATGGCAACTCTATCGGCTACCGAGGGTTTTTTTAAAGTCCCTCAATTCTCGTAAAATTGCCAGCCCCAATTCTTTATCAGCAAGGAGACGCTTTAATCTGTCGTTTTCAGTACTTATTTCTTTAAGTTGTTTTTCCATAGCTTTATAGCGAGCATCTTTGGCTTTTGGCAGAGGTTTAACTGAGCCTCTTTGACGTTGTTTTTAACCCATGTATGGATGGTATTGGGAGATATTTCATGTCTCCGGGCTGCTAAAGCTACATTCCCTGTTTTCTGACATTCTTTTAAGATTTGTTCTTTGAACTCATCACTATACTGTCTTTTAGTCATTTTTTTTTATATTAAGTAGGAAATTATAAAATTTCAAAAGCTGTGGAAAACTTGCTAAAATATATGTAGAAGTATTGAAAAAAGAGAGATGAAGAAATGGCTGAAATAACACTAAAAAAA
>JACCKY010000114.1 GCA_014236755.1 Candidatus Petromonas tenebris
TAAGTCTGTAATCACAAATATCCCCCCTCATCTTTATTCTTCATGGTCTTTTCTATATTTATCCTGAGTTTTAATCATTTGTGGACGCTGCTTCATTGCCATCATTGGCGCCCGGATTATAAGGTCCTTCCAATCCTTTAAACGATAGGGAACAAAGGGAGCCATATAATTAACTCCAAAGCTTTTTAGTTTTACAAGATGAACATTAAGCATTATATATCCTAACATAATACCATATAGTCCTAATGTTCCCGCCAATATCATCATAGTAAATCTGATCATACGAATAGCTATCCCCATGGAATACTGGGGCAAGGCAAAGGAAGATATCCCAGTAAGAGCTACGACAACGACCATGATTGGACTTACGATATTTGCCTGAACGGCTGCTTCTCCTATGACCAGTCCTCCCACGATCCCCACTGCCTGACCGACGGGCTTAGGCAGGCGGACTCCAGCCTCCCGTAAAATCTCAAGGGTGACTTCCATGATAAATGCCTCTATCAGTGAAGGAAAAGGCACTCCTTCTCTACCGGCAGCTATGGAAATCATGAGTCTTGTTGGAATCAGTCCCTGGTGGAAGGATACTAAAGCCACATAAAGGCTGGGAAGAAACAGAGCAATAAATGCAAAGAAATATCTTAGTACACGAACAAGAGAGCTGTATGCCCAGCGTTCATAGTAATCTTCCGGTGCCTGTATAAACATGGGAAGGGTAGCAGGAACAATAAGGGCAAAGGGAGTATTATCCAAAATCAAAACTACGAACCCATCCATTAGTGCGCCTACTGCCTTATCAGGCCGTTCAGTGATAATCATTTGTGGAAATGGAGATAAGAAATTATCTTCAATTAGCTGCTCTACATATCCCGACCCCAATACCATATCCATATCAATACGTTCTACCCGCCGTCTAATTTCATTTACCAAGTCCTCATTAGTAAGTCCTTTTATATAAATCAATGCAAGGTCTGCCTTTGATCGTCGTCCCATCTTGTATTCAATTATTGTAAAGTTTGGATCCCTAATCCTACGTCTCAGATGTACAATATTGTCCCTAAGGGTCTCCACAAAACCATCTCGGGGACCTCTTACTGTAGGTTCGGAAGGTGGTTCCTGGATATTTCTCTTTTCCCATCC
>JACCKY010000115.1 GCA_014236755.1 Candidatus Petromonas tenebris
TGAAAGGCGTTTAATTGTTGATAATAACAGATTAAAGGGAACTCAATACGGGTTCTCTGTTTATTGCTCAGGGTTTGCGAATAATATCAAAATCACAGATAGTAATAGAATGGGCGTTATAATCAATGAGCCCATCTTTTTTCATTTTATTGAGTTCACGGGAAAGAGAAGTTCTTTGAATACCTAACCTTTCGGCTAATTCCTTTTTTGTCATATTAAGTTTTATTTCTTTACTTTTTTGAGTGTAATACTCATAATTCAAGAATTCAATAATAGATTCCCTTATAGATTTCATGGAGATAGACTTAATTTTGCTTGTTAAAATAGCAGTTTTATCTGATATACAAGTTAAAAATTTAACTAAGAAATCCTGGCTAGTCTGACAAAGTTGCAATACAAAATCTTTAGGGATATGTAAAATTTCAGTATCTGATTTTGCTATCACACTCATGGGATAATAAGGATACTTTGAAAACAATAGATTGCCTCCTATGCTGTCTCCGATTTTAAATTCTGCAACAGTTAATACATTTCCCTTTTCATCAATCTTTTGAACAAATACCTGGCCTTTTAAAATAATATCCCAGTAATTGCATTTCTCACTTTCAAAATGGATAATGCTGCCTTTATTGTATTTAGAGATAATATAATTATGCGTTTTAAAAAGATTAAGCAGTTCTTCAGCAGAAAATCCATCAAATAACTCTGTTAGTCTTAAAATACATAGATAATCTTTTATATTCATAAATACCACCTTTTTTGAAATTAGTTACCGTGGTAACTGTATGTCGCTGTGATTTATTATAATATAGATTTAAACATAATGAAAGGAGAGTTTTTATGCTGGAGAAAAAATATGTATACAGTCTTACAGATGACAAAATAATTGAAAGGATTGTGGATGATGAGAATATTCACCTAAATCATATGGTTCTTACAAAAGGAACAAATCTTCCTGAACACTATTCTAATTCCAACGTCTATATGATAATTGTACGGGGGAAAATGACTTTGCAGTTAAATGAACAAGAACCACATCATTACACCAAGGGAGATATTATTAATATCCCATACAAAACAAAAATGAATGTCCATAATCAAGACGAAGAAGTATTGGAATTCTTTGTGGTAAAATC
>JACCKY010000051.1 GCA_014236755.1 Candidatus Petromonas tenebris
GGATTGTTTGATTTATTAAATGAAAGACAGTCCGGTGGAATAATATTTACTACTATTCAAAAGTTTAAGCCTGAAATTGGTGATATGCCATGTTTAACCGATAGAAGAAATGTTATAGTAATAGCCGATGAAGCCCATAGAAGCCAGTATGGCCTTCAAGCTAAAACAAATACAAAGACAGGAGATGTCAAGTACGGATTTGCTAAATACGTAAGAGACGCCCTTCCTAACGCCTCTTTTATAGGATTTACAGGAACTCCAATAGAATTTGAAGATAAGTCAACTCCTGCAGTATTTGGAGATTACATAGATATATATGATATGACAAGGGCTGTAGAAGATGGAGCCACTGTTAAAATTTATTATGAAAATCGAATTATTAAGCTAGAAACCGATGATGAAGAACTAAAAAGAATAGATGAAGAATTTGAAGAGATAACTGAAGGACAGGAACAGGATGAAAAGGAAAAATATAAAAGTAAATGGTCGAGACTTGAAGCAATAGTAGGTTCACCAAATAGAATAAAAAAGCTTGCTGAGGACATTGTTAATCACTTTGAAGAAAAATCTAAAACTATTGATGGTAAAGCTATGATTGTATGTATGAGCCGTAGAATCTGTGTAGATTTATACGATGAGATTGTAAAGCTAAGACCTGAGTGGCATAGTGATGATGTAGATAAAGGAAAAATAAAGGTTGTCATTACTGGCGGAGCCGGTGATAATGAAAAACTTCAAAAACATATAGGCGGAAAACAAAGAAGGGATACTCTAGCTAAAAGAATGAAGGATGTAAATGATGAACTAAAAATTGTTATTGTAAGAGATATGTGGCTTACAGGTTTTGATGTTCCTTCTATGCATACCATGTATATTGATAAACCAATGAAGGGTCATAATCTAATGCAGGCAATAGCAAGGGTAAACAGGGTATTTAAAGACAAGTCAGGTGGAGTAGTGGTTGATTACATAGGTATTCTTGAAAGTTTAAAGAAGGCTTTAAAAGAATACACAGATAGTGATAAAAAGAATACGGGTATTGATACATCTGTAGCTATTTCTATTATGCTTGAAAAACTTGAAATTTTACGTGATATGCTACATGGCCTTGACTACTCAGGTTATATGGGAAGTTCTCAAGCTGAAAGAATTAGAGCTATTACAAGTGGAATGAATTTTGTACTAGGTTTACCAGAAAAGGAACAAAAAGAATTTAAAAAAGTTGCTACAGAATTGGCAAAGGCCCATGCTTTATGTGCTGCTACCGATGAAGGGAAAAAACATGCCCTTGAAGTAAGTTATTTTAAAGCAGTAAAGGCTAGCTTAGCAAAGATAGATATTAAAGGTAAGCAGTCCCTTTTTAAGAAAGAAATTGATATGAGAGTAAATCAGATGTTTGAAAGGTCAATCATATCTCAAGAAGTTATAGATGTATTCGATGCATTAGGAATTCAAAGACCTGAGGTTTCTATTTTATCTGAAGAGTTTTTAGAAGAAGTGCGTGAAATAAAATATAAAAATCTTGCCGTTGAAATACTTAAAAAACTTCTTGAAGGTAATCTCAAGACAATGGAAAGACGAAATCTTGTTAAATCAGAAAAGTTCTCTGAAAAACTAAAGAAAGCATTAAATAAATATAGAAATCAAGCAATTACAAATGCAGAAGTTATCGAAGAGCTTATAAGAATGGCTAAAGAAATAAAAGAAATGCGAGATAGGGAAAAGGATTTAGGACTATCAGAGGATGAAATAGCTTTTTATGATGCTCTAACTGTAGATGATGCAGTAAGAAAGTTTATAAATGATGAAACCCTTAAAAAAATTGCCCATGAACTTACGATTGCTATTAGAAACAATATAACTATTGACTGGAGCATCAGAAAAAGTGCACAGGCTGGTATGAGAAGGATAATAAAAAGACTACTTAAGAAATATGATTATCCACCAGAGCAAACAAAACATGCCCTTGAAGTAGTAATGCGTCAAGCTGAATTAATGTGTGGAAATATAAATGTTTATGATAAATATGATGATACACTATATAGAAAAGTAGCTGAAGAAAAAGAAGGTTATAATGTTTAAAATAAATTAAAGTTAAATATATGAGGTTAATGTTTGAATGCATACCAAGTCCTGCATGGCTCGTTTCAAAAAATCGTTGTGTCTTAGCAAGCAATAAAGCTGCAGAAGAAATATTCAAAACCAAAACAGATGGATATTGATGGAAAGAAATTCAAGGGGGGAAGAATACATAGATGATGACATTTTTCTTCATCATTTTAATGATGTTACAAAGTATAAAAAGATGGAAGAAAAACTTAAACTTTTATCGGTAACAGATCCATTGACAAAGGCATATAATAGTAGGTTTATGACTCAAAAATTAGAAGAAGAAATAGAAAGGGCAAAACGTACAAAGAGTAAATTTTCCATTATCATGTTAGACATAGACCATTTTAAAAAAGTTAACGATAATTATGGCCATAATGCAGGAGACATTGTTTAAAAATGATGGTAGAAATGATAAAAGGAAGGATTCGAAAAATAGACATTTTGGCAAGATGGGGTGGAGAAGAATTTTTGATACTTCTACCTGATACATCCCTTGAAAATGCAGTCTATTTAGCAGAAATGTTAAGGGAAAGACTAAGCAAAATGGAAATACCTGAGGCAGGAAGGATAATAGCCAGCTTTGGTGTAGCAGATTATTTTTCTGAAGATACGATTGATACTTTAGTAAAAAAGGCAGATGATATGATTTACAAGGCGAAAAATGAAGGAAGAAATTGTGTGCGTTATATGAATGAATGTGAATAGCTATTAAAATTAGCGACCCTGGAGTAACCCAGGGTTTGATTTTACAATGCTTAAAGGAAATATTTCAAGTATTTTCTTTATACAAAATAACAATTAAAAACAAATAAAAGTTTTTAATATCTCTAAATTTCTAAAGATTAAAATAAAAACCAAAAAATTTATTTTTATTTGAAATTGTTTTTATAAAATAAGTTTGATTAGGATTTATTATTATTTCAAAAGGAAAATTAAAAGTTGATGGTTTTCCATAAATATCTATTATACTTATGTCTTTAATGTCACGATAAGTTGTGAAAAATCTTTGGACTGTTAAACCTAAAGGTTTTGCAAGTATATTAGCTAGGATAAAAACAGCTGCAATATTTAATAAAGATAAATGGTTGTAAAAAAAGAGTACAACAATAAATCCTAAGGATAAAAGGAAATTAGTTGTTGCTATTGATGTTCCACATCTTGGATGTAGAGCAAGGTGTGTTTCTCCTTTTGTCATACGATAAATACCTTCCCTTGCAGCATCTAAAACTTCATAGGGTGATGGAAGGTCAGGACCTGATAAAGAGAAACCATCAGAATATGCAAGACCTCCTATTCTTAAAGTTTTACCGTATCTTTCTTCTAGTACATTAACTGTTGCATGTTCTAAACTGTGATTTTTTCTTACTCGTTTGTCTGAAGCTATTTTTAAAATTTGCCATGGTATTGTTAATACATTTAAAAATGAATTAAAGAAAACTACATAAGGAATCAAAAATAAAAATCCTATTGCAAAGAAAACAAGAAAAGGTATTATAAGATAAGGAAATACCCAAAAGAGAAAAATTAATAAAAATAGAAAAGGCATTATAAAGACCTCCTTTTTGAAGTTAATTGCTTTTATTATATCAAAAAAACTATAATATAGTAATTTGATTTCTAGTAAAGTAATTGCGGTTTTAAATTATTTTGAGGTAGTGTCAAAAGTTCTATGAAAAATCTGAAATAGAAAAAATATCATTTAAACCCGATAGGGTGGATAGAAATCGACGTAGTCGCCCCCCTGCAAACAGTCCTCAAATGATGAGAAGTAGTTACCGAGGGTGAGGGCGAAAGGAGCAGATATAAGAGCAGCACAAAAAGCCCTCTGAAAAACCATTATATCATTTGATTGTTCCGGTTTATCAAGGGTTCGTTTCACCGACTACTTGGTTTTACCTCGGGCTCAGCTAAACAGATATAAGTTTAAGAAGCTTCACATGAATATATATATTCTTCAGAAAGCTTAATAAGCTTAAGCCAACGAGCAGGCATATGAGGTAAATTCTCAAGCTCGGATAGCTTCTTTTGAAAGTTCTGTTAAGGCGCTCAATAATCTGTTTAAGTGGCCTATGTTCCTTTGAAACAGGCTCTTCATTAGTTAAGCCTATAATCTGCTGAACATCAAAGAATACATCATGCTTGGCAAAGTAATGCTGAGCCAAGAGATAAATAGGATTACCATCGACAACAAAAGTTAAATCATCAAGTATATTTTTTAGTTTAACTAAAACATCATTTAGGGCTTTAACTGCTGAAAGAGTATCACGGTTAGGCGATATTCTGTAGGAAAGTATAATCTTTTTAGCTGCATCGAAGAAAAAGAATAGATAACGCCATCTACCGTTGACTTTGACATAGGTTTCATCACCACAAAATGAATTAGATAGATCATAGTTAAAGTTATCGATAAAAGGTCTTAAAACTATACTTGCAGCACTAGCGTAATTGAGTACAGTTTGATGGGAAATATCAAGACCGTGAATATCTTTCATTATTGCAGATGTTTTTCTGGCCGAGAGGCCATAGTTTGCATGATAAGTAAGAATAAGCCCTAATGTATGGGATGAAGCATATATTCTAGATAGATCAACCTTAGGAAGTACAGAGCTATGTTTGCTTAGAGGCTTAAATTTGAAGTTAAAAGCTCTGTAGATATATAGATAAACAAGTTTGAGATTAAAAATTATTTATAATAACTTCTAGCATTAACAAGAGATTTGGTTTTATCTGTGTTAGAGTTTACATGAGTAAAATAATCTAAAATAAAATCTTTTATTTCATCAATAGAAGATCTTGCTTTATATTCATAGAAATAGGACTTAAGTTTATTCCATACATTTTCTTGAGGATTAAGCTCAGGTGAATATGGTGGAAGGTTCAATATAAATAGTGAATCTTTATGATATTTGATAAATTCTTCAACGGCTTTTGAAGTATGAATTCTAGCATTATCCCAAATCATAAATACTTTTTTATTCTTGTTATGCTCTAGTAATTGTTTTAAAAACTCAATAATTTCAGTAGAAGAAATTTTCTTATCAGAAGAATATATATTCACGATAGAATCATAGTTTTTACTAATTTCAGTAGCACCAATAATATTAACTCCCTTACGGATACCATTTCTCTCAATTACAGGGGATTGCCTGACAGGGCTCCAACTACGATAGTTATTGGATTCTACTCTAAATTTACTTCCATTATTATCATTATTAACCTAATTATTCTAGAAATGAGATTAGATACATTTCTATATAAAAGTCAATAGAAATTTTTTTTAATGATTAAACACTAGTGGATTTACTAATAAATTTTTCCAAATTTATATTGACTTATTTTAAAATGGATGTTTAAATTTTCTTTAAACAATTGAAAATTCCAAATATTATGATAAAGAAAAAATACTGATATTTAACTATAGAGAGCCAGGGATGCTGGAAATCAGTGTTAAAGCAGTATATAATGATCATTTCTAAACTGCCTAGGCTAAACTATCGAAGGAATAAATTAGGCGGTTGCTAGCGTTATATAGCTAAGGTTATAGAAGCTACAATAGATTTTTTAAATCAATTGTATATATTTTTGTACATTTTTAGCTAACTTTATTTTATTGAAGGGGGAAAATAGTATGGATGGTTTACTAGCCATGACGGTTGTATGTTTAATCTTTGGGTTTGGAGATTTTGTATCTGCAAAAACAAAGGCGATTTTTTCAATGATGTTTGTTTCATCGGTTGTTTTATTAGTAGGTTTTTGGGTTGGATTACCAAAGACGATTTTTGAGGATGCTGCACTTATAAAGATAGGGGCAATATTGGTTGCATTCTTAATAACCCATATGGGTACATTAATGAGTTTTAATGACTTAAAAAAGCAATGGAAAACAGTAATTATAGCACTAGGTGCTGTAGCAGGGGTTGGAGTTTTCGTATTTTTAGTAGGTACTCCTGTATTAGGGCGAGAATATGCAGTAGCTGCGGCGCCACCTATATCTGGAGGAGTTGTGGCTGCCATAATTGTTGTTGGTGAAGCAGCTAAGGCGAAGGGTCTTGAAACTATAGTAGTATTTGCCACACTACTAGTTGTAGTTCAAGGATTCTTTGGATATCCTGTGGCTTCAATTTTACTGAATAAAGAAGCTAAAAGATTGAAGACCTTGTATAGATCAGGGGGGCTTACTAGTCAATTGGATGCTGGTGATGAACTTGCAGCTACATCAGCTGCTAAAGAGCAAAAAACAAAGAAGAAGTTAATACCTGAATTACCAAAGGAATTACAAACTACTTTTATTTTGATGGCTAAGCTTGGGTTTATAGCCATTATAGGTTTTAAATTGGCAGCTTTAACAAATGGTGTTATTAATAAATACGTAATGTGCTTATTGGTAGGTATAGTAGCTAGAGAGATCGGTTTCCTTGAGGAGAATATTATGAATAAGGCAAATGCCTTTGGATTAGCGATGGTAGCCCTTATGGCAATTGTATTTGTGAACCTTGTTCAAGCTACACCAGAAATGGTGCTTTCACTGCTATGGCCTCTAGTTGCAAGTTTAACATTAGGACTTATTGGAATCACTATTGCTGCATTTATCCTTGGTAAAATCCTAGGTTATACTAAGGAAATGGCAATATCTATAGGTGTATCGGCATTATTTGGCTTCCCAGGTACATTTATAATTTCAAATGAGGTATGTAATGCAGTAGGTGAGACAGAGGAAGAAAAACAAGCACTTTTAAATGAGATACTTCCTAAGATGTTAGTTGCTGGTTTTATGACTGTAACTATTTCATCCGTAATATTAGCAGGATTTATGGCAAAACTTATTTAGTATGTATTAGGTAAAGGGGGATATATTGTGAGTGAAAAGACGTTTTATAAAGGATTTACACTTCTAGATGGAACTGGAAAACCGCCGGTAGAGGATGCTGGTATGTTAGTTGAAGGTAAAACAATAAAGAAGGTTGGTAAGGCAGTTGAGTTTGAAGTAAGTGAAGATACTAAAGTTGTAGATTTAACAGGAAAAACTGTAATGCCGGGTATGATTAATTCCCATATTCATATTACAATGGAACCTGTTGGAAATCCATTTGCTTTAATAACAACAGAATCTTTAGCTAAAACTGCTTTGAGGGGTGTCAAAAATCTTAAGAAGCAACTATATTCAGGAGTAACATATTTTCGTGATGTGGGTGGGCCTGATGGAGTAGATATTGATCTTAGAAATGCTGTAAATGAAGGAATCATTGAGGGCCCTGAGTTCTTAGTAAGTGGAAAGGTTCTTACCATGACTGGTGGACATGGATGGCCAATAGGTAGAGAATGTGATGGCGTTGATGAAATGAGAAAAGGAGCAAGGGAACAGTTAAAGGCTGGAGCTGATTTACTTAAGATAATGGCTACAGGTGGAGTTATGACTCCCGGAGTAGAGCCAGGATCACCACAACTTACCTTTGAAGAAATGAAGGTTGCAGTTGAAGAAGCCCATAAGGCTGGTAAAAAAACTGCTACTCATGCTCAAGGAACTACTGGAATTAAGAATGCAGTTCTAGCTGGAATAGATTCTGTGGAACATGGTATATTCTTAGATGATGAAGTAATTGAATTAATGGTTAAAAAGGGTACTTATCTTGTTCCTACCTTGGTTGCTCCATATTTTATTGTTGAAAATGGAGTAGAAGCTGGAATACCTGAGTATGCTGTTGAAAAGTCTAAAAGAGTAATGGATAGCCATTTTAAAAGTTTCCAGAAGGCAAGGGAAGCTGGTGTGAAGATTGCCATGGGAACCGATGCTGGTACACCCTTTAATCTCCATGATAAAACAGCCTATGAACTTAAACTAATGGCCGATGCTGGAATGACACCTATGGAGACTATAGTTTCTTCCACTAAAACAGCTGCTGAACTCCTAGGAATTGATGAAAATTATGGGACCCTAGAGGAGGGTAAAACAGCTGACTTTTTAGTATTAAAGGAAAATCCATTAAATAATTTAGATACATTATTTAACATTGAAAGTATTTATAAATTGGGTAAATTAGTAAAGTAATAAAAAAGCTAAGGCTTTAATGAAAGCCTTAGCTTTAGTTTTTAATTTATTTACTTATTAACTCATTTAGTTCAGATTGTTGAAAAATAAATTTTTCTCCCTTGTTAATCATCACACAAGGAATACCAACTCTACCTGATTTTCTAATCTCTTCAAATTCAAGTCTATTATCTCTATATTTAAGAAATTTCTTTAGGTTTAACATGCTATCTGTAATATCAATATATAAAAATTCAATATTATTCTGTGAAAGAAACTCTTTCACTGGGGTACAATCAGGTCAATGTTTGCTACCAAAAACAGTAATTTTTTTCATTTTTATTCCTCCTCATATAATACATAGTTTTTATCTACAGAATAATCTTTATTAATATTTTAACTGAAAATAATTATCTTTCAAGAAAAATAATATTAATAGTTAATAAGGAGATAACTATTTATGCAAAACTTTAGGTAGTGTAATAATAAAAATAAAATATATAAACTAATAGAACCTAATTAATTTACACATACTAGTCTATAAATACAACAAATACAATATAAAATCTTGTAAAGGGTTGTAATAAACTTATGAAGAAAATAATCATTGGTATAGCATTATTGTTTTTATTCGTTGTTGGAGGATTTGTAGAAAAAAAAGAATGGATTCAAAATCTCATTTATTATAAAGATTCTTATGCTATAGATTATAATGTTACTATGAAGCGAGATCTTTTATGCCTAATGATGGCCTATCCCGAATATATCACCACCATAGACTCAGATTCAAAAGACAGAGTATATATTGTTATGAAGTCAGGAAAAAGAATTTTATATGATGATAAAATAAAAAAGAATTTTGAGGATAAGTTAAATAATCCGGATTTGCAAGATATGATGGAACAGGTTTATCCTCTTTCAGATATTACCAACCTGATGCCAAAAGATTTTGATCCGGGACGTATTAGAGTATATTCATTGCTTAAGGAGGTTTATGGTGGTACAAGAGAAGAGATACAGTTAAATCTTACAAAAGTAAAGTGCGGGTATAGATATTATCCGTTTAATCGCAAAAATAATGCTTCAGATGCCCTGAAGTCAGCTATGAAAGAGCTTGTAGCTCTTATAGAAGAAAAAGATATATACTCTTTTGTATTTCCAATGAGTGGGACCTTTAACTATCGCTTTATTGCAGGCACAAATAGATTAAGTCCTCATTCATTCGGAACTGCGATTGATCTTAGAAGGGATAAAAAAGACTATTGGAAATGGGCTTCTCGAGAGGAAGGACAAAAGAGGCTAGATGTTTATCCGAGAGAGATTGTACAGGCTTTTGAAAAGAACAATTTCATTTGGGGTGGAAAATGGAGTCATTTTGACATTTTACACTTTGAATATCGACCGGAGCTAATTTTAAAGGCTCGGTATTTTTCAGACCGACCTGGATTTGGAGAATCATGGTATGATGGATTACCTTCTGATGATGACAGGAGTTAAGCAACTTTGAAGCTATTGGAAAGGGAATGCTGCCGAAATGTACAACTGATTGCTTTAAGGTTGTATGTTGGGCCTGAGCAGAATATGTTTAGGACTGTCACAAAGTTTTACTTTGTGGAGAGCTATTGATTGAATTAGTAACCATGATATATGTAACTTACTATTTTATAGTTACTATAGTATCCATGTGTTCTAATCCCTAAGTCAATAGCTTAGGGTTTTTTATTTGTTTCAATTAGTATTACACTTCAATAGTTCTTCCAATATTGTGATCAGTTGAAGTAAATGGAAAGCACAATAAGGAGGAAAAAAATGAAAAAAAGAATTACAACTTTAACTTTATTATTTATTATGCTTATGACAGGAACGGCTTTGGCAGTAGATCCTGAGGTTGCCCAGGCAAATGCGGACAAGTTTGGATTATTTACTCTATTGCCTCCTTTGGTGGCAATCTTACTAGCCTTTGTTACTAAGAATGTTGTTTTATCATTATTTATTGGTATTTTTTCAGGAACCTTTTTACTTGGCTTAAATAGTTATGGAATACTTGGTTCAATAGTACATGGATTCTTAAATATAATAGATAAAATATTAGGATCATTAGCAGACGGTTGGAATGCAGGAATCATACTTCAGTGCTTAACTATTGGAGGACTTATTGCTTTGGTTTCAAAGATGGGGGGAGCGAAGGCTATAGCCGAATCCCTTGCCAAGAGAGCAAAATCACCTGTAAGTGCTCAAATCATAACTTGGGTTTTAGGATTATTTGTATTTTTCGATGACTATGCCAATTCCTTAATAGTAGGACCAATAATGAGACCAGTAACAGATAAAATGAGAATTTCGAGGGAAAAGCTTTCATTTATTATTGATGCAACTGCGGCTCCAATTGCCGGTATTGCCTTAATATCTACTTGGGTAGGGTACGAAGTAGGATTAATCAAAGATGCCTATGATTCTATTGGACAGAGCGTTAACGCATATGGTATCTTCGTATCTACAATACCTTATAGATTTTATAATATTTTAATATTGGCATTTATTGTTACCACAGCATTACTTCTTAAAGAATTCGGACCTATGTATAGAGCGGAAAAAAGAGCAAGAACAACAGGTAAGGTATTACCGGATGGAGCAAAGCCAATGATTTCCGATGAATCTACTGACATTGAACCAAAGGAAGGAATAAAGTTAAGTATCTGGAATGCAATCATTCCAATTGGCGTTTTAATTATATCAGCATTTATAGGATTTTACTATAATGGGTATGTCGCTTTATCAGATGATGCAGCTATGATGGAAATGATCAACAGCTCACCACTTTCTATTGCTGCTATCAGAGAGACCTTTGGTGCTTCTGATGCCAGTGTTGTGTTATTCCAGGCGGCTGTATTTGGAAGTATTGTTGCTCTAGCTATGGGTATTAAACAAAAAATATTTACATTGTCTGAAGGTATAGATATATGGATTCAAGGATTAAAATCTTTAGTAATTACGGGGGTTATACTATTACTAGCTTGGTCATTATCTGGTGTTATAAAAGAACTTGGGACAGCTAAATTTTTAGTATCTAAGCTATCAGATACAATTCCAGCATTTTTACTACCATCTATTATATTTATTCTTGGTTCAGTTATTTCATTTGCTACAGGGACTTCCTATGGAACAATGGGTATTTTAATGCCCCTCGCAATTCCTCTTGCATATGCAATCTCACCAGAACAAGGTTATGTAATAATGAGTGCAGGAGCTGTACTGACAGGAGCTATATTTGGTGATCATTGTTCACCAATTTCTGATACAACAATATTGTCATCTATGGGATCGGCTTGTGATCATATTGAACATACAAAAACCCAGCTGTTTTATGCGATAACCGTAGCTAGTATATCTATATTATTTGGCTATATTCCTGTAGGTTTAGGAATGCCTATTTATGTGGTATTACCAATTGCCTTATTAGTTATTGTTGGCGTAGTTCACTTCTTTGGTAAATCAGTAAAAGATATTGCTATGGAGAAAACAACTAAATAATGAATATTGAATAGACTAAAAATCGCTAGAGAAATTTACTAGCGATTTTTTTTAAGTTCTAATTAGCTGTTTATAGATTGATATAGCTTTCTTTCCAATAGAACCTATCGTATATCTTTTTGCAGTTTCAAGTGCATTTAAAGATATTTTTTGTAATTTATTTGGATTCTCCATTAGACTGATTAATTTTTCGCCCCATTCCTTAATATCATTGCTTGTTTTAAATCCATTTATTCCATCTTGAATTATATCATTGACACCGGGACTAGATACAGCTACAACAGGCAAAGAAGCAGCCATTGCCTCTAATAAAACCATACCTTGAGTTTCTGCAGTAGAAGAAAATATAAAAATATCTGATGCCATATAGTATTTGTTTATTTCTTTAGGAGAAATGGAACCCAATAGATAAATTTCACTATTTAATTTATTTTCTAAAATATATTTTTCCAAGTTTGTTTTTTCAGGTCCATCTCCAGCTATTATACATTTAAATTTTATAGCTGTATGTTGTTTTACATATTTTAAGCCTTCTAATAAAAATAATAAATTTTTTTCTTTTGAAAGTCTTGATACACAAAAAAGTAAAATTTCTGAAGTTTTTAAAAAATTTTTTCTGATTTTTTTTATTTCTTGAGATTCTATATTATAATGGCTTAGATCAATTCCAGTTGGCAAAATTTCAATTGGAGTAGCAATACCTAAGTTTTTTAGGATTTCCTTTGCTGATTCTGAGGGCGCAAAAATATAGGAACAATTAGAAGAAAAATGTTTGACAATGTAGTCGGACAGTCGCTGTCCAATTTTTTCATTGACATAAGGTATACTACCTATATATTTTTCGAATTTTGTATGATAAGTATAGACAATGGGAATTTTATATTTTTTAGCCATTTGCATTCCTTTTTTTCCCATCCAATAAGGATGATGCACATGAACAATGTCAACATCTAGTTTTATAAATATTTCTTCAATATATGAAGAAAAAATATCTGAAATTGCATAATGAAAGGGAGCTCCTTTTAAATACTTTAACTTTAACAGTCTACATCTAATTGTGTCCTCATGATCTTCATAATTATTAGTAGGGTATTCAGGAGCAAAAATGAATACACGATGCCCCTGTCTTCTTAGCTCTGAAGCCATCCTATCAATAGATAAAGGAACTCCACCTATAAATGGAAGATAATTGTTTGTAAACATTGCTATATGTAGTCCAGTCTTTTTATAGAAAGGATTTAAAGGTTGTATTTTTTCATAAGGTTCAATATTATAATTTTGTAAACATCGAAAATGAATATTATTTAACATGATTGAAGTCCTCACTTTTATATACTACTAATTATTTTTTACTGAGTTACAAAAAAGAATACACGTGCTCTTTATTTTATGTTTAAATATAGGGATTAAATATTGGAAATTTGTATAATAATTATCTCCATTCAAATTTAAAAATTAAAAGTAAACGAATGGTTCTTTAAATCTATTATGTTACAATATAATTAATGAAAAGCATTTAGGATTCGCTATATCTTCTATCGGGACAATTCCTCGAACCTCTAAACGGTCTGGATACACCCACAGCCTCACTTGTAACCTGTCAAGCAGTTCTTCCCAGGTCATTACTCTCTGTGGGAATCCGACCGTTAAATGTTTTTCATCGTGCACCTTTACAAAAGCAATATTTTCAGTAACGGTATTCTCATCCGGCTGGTAACGGACATCAAACAGTTCTTCCTCAATCGCTTCCTTCACTACCGCGATATTCTGTTCCAGCTTCGTGAGGTTTTCCATCTCCGGCCAGTAATGTTCATACCGCTTGCGAATAGCAAGTTCCTGTTCCTTCAATTCATTGATTTGTCGCTTGTAGTCGGTATGTGATAACGCTCCGTCAACATAAACAGTAGCGAGCCTTTTCTGTTTCTCCTGTAGCTGTGAAATCTGCTCTGTTATAGGAGAGAGTAAAGTTTCCAGTTCTTCCTTCCGGCGTTCCAGCGAACCGACATACTCATCAATGGCTTTACGCATCTGTTCTTTATTTTGAAGCATATCAATAATTCGTTTCTTAACTTCTGTGGTAACTGCTTCACCATCAAGGACTGGACTTTCACATCTCGAACTGCCGTCAAGATGGTATTGCTTGAGTTTTCCATTACACTTAAAAACCAGTTTCGTCCCTTTGTTATACATAGTATCGTGAAACGAACGCTGACAGAGACCGCAGAAGATACGACCGGCAAGTATAGGTTTAGGTCTCTTGCGGTTAAACCCTCCTCTGGATTTAACTCTCTTTTCCTGCGCTTTCTCCCACAGCATTTTATCAATAATAGGTGGGAAATCTACCTCATACCACCCATCAATTTTTTCCTTTTTCACTTTTTCAACTTGTTCAGGACTTAACTGCACTTTATCACCTCTCCAGAGATAGTTTGTTCCAGCGTAAACTGTGTGAGTAAGAATACGCTGGATGGTAGCATCACCCCAATGAGCCTGCATCTTACCAGCGCGTCCTTTACGAGTTTTGCGAAGTTGATTACCACTGGTAAATGAGTTTGACTATCTTAGCTTCATCTTCAATAATTTCCCATTTTTCCTTTTTATCGTTCCACCTGTAACCTAAAGGCTGAGAACCTCCTGCATACTTTCCAGCTTTCGCTAACTTTTTCTTACCGGTTATCGTCCGTAACTTGATAACTTCCCTCTCGTATTCAGCAAAGATACTTTGAATATTTGAAAAGAGGTTTCCTTCCGGTGTAGGGTCGGACGAACCCTGTACAAAGATAAATCCGTCTCCTTTATAACCGCAGCGTCTTACTTCACGTGCTGAATCACGAAGCGCCATAAATGTTCCCGGAGAACGGCTTAACCTATCTATACGGTAAACAAAGATAGCGTCATACTCACCATCTTGATATTTCTCCCAAAGTTGATGGAGCACTGGTCTCTCATTTGATAACCTCGTCTTTTTGCTTCCTCCATACAGATTTCAGCTTGAGTATCAAGAGAGGTTCCTTCCGCTTGGTCTTCTGTGGAAACCCTGCAGAGTATTGCGGCGCGTTTTGGTAGTCCTTTCATAGTATCACCTCATCTGCGTTCCCATTACATCACGCACACATATATAAAAGAAGAGGCGCCGAAGCGCACTCTTGCACAAAAACTTACATTTACTCTAAAGATAGTGTGGTATCGAAAGGCTTAGCCTCGAAAGATTTCTCATTGAAAACGTCTCCTAAGTGAAGTGCAATTGACGTGACTTCTTCAGGAGTTAAAGTCTTACTTTCCGGCGTAGTGAAAACTACTACACCGGATTTTTCAACCCCGGGCTGAATATCACCAGAAACGTCACCTTCAGTCATAAACATATTTGCGTCCAGTTGCATACTGCCAACAACGGCACTACCCTGGTCTGGATAGAAAGTTAATTTATCACTGGTTTCGTTCTTAATTGTCATACCAACAAGAATACGTTCTTTTTCTACCTGTACCTCTCCAATGGTAATCTTTAATCCGTTAACAGAAAATTCCTTATTAACAGCTACTTTCTTTGTGTTTTCCTCGGGTTTTGACTGAGCTTCAGATTTAGCGGAATCTGACTCAGCTCCTGTTTTTACTCCTGAAGGTTCACCACAACCAGTCAGCGTCACAATTAAAAGCCCAATTAACAAACCAACAAGCAGTTTTCTAGTATGTAGAAACATTATACTACCTCCTTATCTAACGTTGTTTTATTTTTCTCTTTTTGACCTATCAATGCAAGAATTCCTGCCACTAGCAGGACTGGAAACGCTATAACATAGCCCCACGAAATTGAAATAACCCCTCCAATAGCGCTAATGAGCATCATTATTCCAGCGACATTTGGTTTCTTTAGTGCTAATGCACCACCTACTAATCCAAGCAAACTGAAAAATATAGCCGCAACACCCAGACCAATTATGGAACTCGTACCTGATGCAGAAAATGAAGCATCTACTCCACCAACGAATAGCGCAAAAAGAGCTCCACCAAAACTGGCTACTCCGCCGATAATACCTAAAATCATAGAGGCAACTCTCAAAAACTCACCTCCTCAAAGCAAGCATATCTTTTAGTAATATTCTCCATTGGAGTTAAAAATCCTGCTACCTCGACAAGTTTTTCACCACCTCCAAAAAGAAAGTTGCTTATGCCCTCCGAGTATAAATATATTGAGAAAGAAAGTTCCGTAGGGCATAGAGTCGTATAATTGGTTGTAATTTGAGAAAAAGCGAGAGCGCCGCTCTTTCATCAGGCGGCACTCTCATTTTCTTCCTTTCCCGAAGTCTCTTCCTTTTGTTCTTCCTTCTTCCGTTCTACCTTGTAGCGAGCGATTTCTTCTTCCACCTCTGCGATTTTCTTACCGTAGAACTCTATCCGCAGTTTTTGTTCCGATAATTT
>JACCKY010000116.1 GCA_014236755.1 Candidatus Petromonas tenebris
AAAGAGGAATATTTAGAAGAATCGGGACAAGTTGATGAATATGGAAACAGATTATTTCAAAATACAGAATACAATGGAAGATACCACAGTGATTGGCTTTCTATGATGTATCCAAGATTAAAATTAGCAAGGAACTTATTGAGTGATGATGGTGTTATTTTTATTAGTATTGATGATAATGAGGTACATAACTTAAGGAAAATTTGTGATGAGATTTTTGGGGAGGAAAACTTTGTTGGAGATATAATAAGAAAAACTAAATCTTCAACTAATGATCCTAATTTAAATTATAATATGCAACATGATAATATTTTAGTTTATATGAAAAGTGATAAATTTACGTTCGTAGGGTTGCCAAAGGATCTTTCTAGATATACAAATCCAGATAATGATCCAAATGGTGCGTGGGTTAGTAGTGATCCGTCTGCCAAAAGTGGAGGGAGTGGAACTTATTTTAAAATAGTAAATCCATATACAAAAAAAGTTGATTTACCACCACAAGGAAGATTTTGGGCATTTAATAAAGATACTTATAATAGATATCTAGAAAGTGGAAAGATTGTTTTTAAAAAAGAACATGGGTTAAATGAGAGGGGATTCATTTTTAAGACGTACTTGAATCAGCTTAAGAACAAAACAAAACCAATGGACAGCCTTTTATTTGTAAGTAATGATTATATGAATCAAAATGCAACAAAGGAACTAAATGATTTGAATGTTGATTTTGCGTATCCTAAGCCTATTAAACTTATAAAAGATCTATTAAAATATTCTATATCTAGAGACTCCGTTATCCTAGACTTCTTCTCTGGTTCAGCTACAACAGCCCATGCAGTAATGCAGCTTAATGCTGAAGATGGAGGTAATAGAAAATATATTATGGTTCAACTTCCAGAACCTACAGATGAGAAGTCCGAAGCCTATAAAGCAGGATATAAAAATATAGCAGAGATAGGTAAAGAACGTATCCGTAGAGCAGGTAAGAAGATAAAGGAAGAAACTGGGGCAGACATTGACTATGGTTTTAGGGTATTTAAAGTAGATACTACTAATATGAAGGATGTATATTATTTACCTGATGAATTAGACCAGAACTTAATAGAGAAATTTGA
>JACCKY010000006.1 GCA_014236755.1 Candidatus Petromonas tenebris
TGCAATATTTTTTTTAGTGTTATTTCAGCCATTTCTTCATCTCTCTTTTTTCAATACTTCTACATATATTTTAGCAAGTTTTCCACAGCTTTTGAAATTTTATAATTTCCTACTTAATACAAAAAAAGTCAGGCAGTAGTATTACGACTACCTGACTTATAAATTAAGTAACTATTCTTAATTAAGATAATCTTTTCCTAATTCTTGAATTTCTTTAACAATCTCTTTAAGCTCTGGATACTCATTAATATACTCATCAACAATAGGTTTTACTTTTTCTATAAATGGATCCAGCTCAGGATAAGTCACTTCTACTCCTTTTTCTGTAATATCTTTAATTATTTTCTCTTGTTCTTGTTTAACTTCATTCTTTATTGCCTCAGCCGTTTCTATAGAAGCTTTTTCAACAACTTCCTGTGCATTTGCTGATAATTTGTTCCAAACATCATTGTTTATAACAATATACCCTGGACTATACATATGATTTGTAATAGCAACATACTTCTGTACATCATACCATCCTGCATAATAAGCAGTAGCAAGTGGGTTATCTTGCCCATCTACTACACCTTGCTGTAAAGCTGTAAAAATTTCACTAAACGGCATAACAACTGTATCAAATCCTAAGGCTTGCATTTCATCTATAATAGTTTCGCCTTGAAAAACACGCAACTTAATCCCTTTAGTGTCTTCAATTGATTTAATAGCCCTTTTATTATTTGATACCACTCTAAATCCATTAGGAAAAGAAGCTAAAACCTTAACATTTAATGGTTCTAAATATTTGTAGACTTTTTTGCCAATAGGACCGTTTAATACTGCATCTGCATGATCATAACTTACAAACATATACGGCATTTGCATCAATCTGAATTGAGGAACAGTATTTTCCCATAAATTCCCCGTTAATGCTATCTCGACAGTTCCTAATTGTACACCCTCTACAAACTCCTGCTCATTTCCTAATTGATTATTAGGGTATACTTCAATTTTTACTTCCCCATTTGTTTCTTTTTCAACTATTGATTTAAACTTATCATTTAATGCTTTGTTTACTGGGTGATCTGGTGCATAGTAATTTGCTATTTTTATAGTTATTGGCTTAGTAGATTTTTTTTCTTTTTCTATATTATCTTCAACTTTTTTAGCATTTGTCTGTTCGTTATCTTTTCCTGAATTTCCACATCCTGTAAACGCCAAAGAAACAACAAGCAAAAAACACATTAACATACTAGTCTTTTTCAAAAATTTACTCATTGTACTCCTCCTTATTTTTTCTGGTTTTTTTTATAGTTTTATGAGTTTTATTGTCGATAAAGCCCTCCCTTCTTTCTATATTTGTAGTCGTTTTAAGAATTCTAAATCGACTTGTTTACTATATCTTGGTCGAAAGCCCTTTTTTGCTTTTCCTCCACCTACACTAATAATAAGATTGAAATCATTTTCCTGCGCTGTATTTTTTATTTCTTCCATATTATGATATGTACATTCGCCTCCATACCACATAAAGTCATGATAAGTTGTGTTGCTTTTATTAAGTGTGTTTTTTCTAAAGCAGTTTTTCCTCCTACTATTAAAACTCGATTACCATATTTATCTACAATTTTACTTAGCTTATAAATTGCATCCTCTCCAATAGTATAATTAGGCAATTTAACTGTTAATGTCTCCACAAAATCTCACCCTCTCAAAAAAATTATTTATTATTTTGTAAATTATATTTAATTTTTCTTATTTCATCTAGTGTCCTTTTTATATGCCTCCTCATAAACAGTGAGGCCAGCTCAGCGTCTCTTTCTTTCATGGCTTCCAGAATTTTTATGTGCTCATCAAGGCCCCCTTGAGGCCCCAAGTATTCATGGATTTCCTTTTGATGAAACTTTAATAAATCTGTCATTATACTATTTACTTTTATAATTAATGAGTTTTTAGTTCCCTCTGCAATTGCAATATGAAAATTAAAGTCTGCCATATAAAATTTTTCAGGCTGGTCTTTAAATCTTTGCATATCATCATAACATTTTTCCATTTTCTTTATGGTTTCATCATCGCACCTTTGAGCACAAAGTCTCACACTGTCAACTTCTATTATCATTCTAAATTCCAGAATATCTATTAAATTGTCTTTATCTAATAAAATCATAGGTATAAGACCATTTAAATACATAGAAAGATTTAAATCATTGACAAAGGTCCCTTCACCCTGTTTTTTTGTGAGTACATTCAGTGCCACTAACTTTTCCATAGCTTCCCTGACTGACATCCTGCTGACGCCTAATTTCTTAGATAATTGATTTTCTGATGATATTTTCATTCCCGGTGTCCATTCTCCGCTAAGTATTTTGCTTTCTATAATTCTATAAACCTTTTCACTTGCATTCATTTTCTCTTCCATATAAGCATCTCCCATGAACTTGTATTACAAGTAAATCTATGAGTTGTCTGACAACTATCTCTGTTTTAGATTATATATTCTATTTTTTTACTTGTCAATCGTTTTCCTCCTAATTCTATTAAAAAAAAATTTTTTTAGACGTTTACTTTTTTATATAAGTATAAATATTTTTAGCTTAGTTGTATAACAACTTGCCTTTGTATTGTTATCTTTTATAATATATTTGTAAGATAATTAAAGTTTTTAACTCAAAAAAAAGAGGGAGCTATATCCCTCTTATACTGTAAAATTTATACTGCCTTTTCAATTGAAACGGCGCAAACTTTGAGCTCTGGTATATTGCTTATAGGGTCTAACTCTGTATTAGTAAGCACATTTGCAGCTCCCTTTGCATAATGGAATGGCATGAACACTACTCCATCCTCTATTATATCTGTTACCTTGGCCTTAGTTGTTATTATCCCCCTTCTAGATGAAACTCTAACCTCTTCACCATCTTGAACTCCTATTTTATCCGCTGTGGCTGGAGATATTTCTATATAGCTTTCTGGCGCCATTTGATTTAATTCTTCCACCCTACCTGTCATGGTTCTTGTATGATAGTGATATATTATACGTCCGGTAGTTAAAACAAATGGATATTTTTCATCGGTCTTTTCAGCTGATTCCTCATAGGAAATTGGCATAAACAGCCCTTTACCCCTTACAAAAGAACCTTTATGCAGATATTTGGTCCCTGGATGGTCCTTTGTGGGACATGGCCACTGTAAACCTGTCTCTTCTATCCTATCGTAACTTATTCCACCGTACTGAGGCGTAACTGAAGCTATTTCGTCCATTATTTCTGATGGGTGATTGTAACCTCGCTTATATCCTAGTCTATCCATTAGTTCAATAAGTATAAGCCAGTCAGCCTTAGCTTCACCCGGAGCATCTACTGCCTTTCTAACTCTCTGAACTCTTCTTTCGGTATTTGTAAAGGTCCCATCCTTTTCTGCAAAACATGCTGCCGGAAGTACTACATCAGCAAGCTCTGCGGTTTCAGTAAAGAATATATCCTGAACCAGCAGAAAATCCAAGTTTTGCAGTGCTTCTCTTATATGGTTTATATTAGGATCTGATACCATTGGATTTTCGCCCATTATATACATAAATTTGACATATCCCAAAGCTGCTCCATCCATCATCTTTGGTATTGTCAAACCCGGCTTATCACTTAGTTTAACTCCCCAAGCCCTTTCAAATTTTTCTAGTACTTCAGGCTCGCTTACCTTCTGATACCCGGGAAAATCTCCCGGAAGCGCAGCCATATCACAGGCTCCCTGAACGTTATTTTGGCCACGTAACGGGTTAACTCCAGCAGATTCTTTTCCTATATTTCCGCACATCATGGCAAGATTGGCTATTGCCATAACATGATGGGTTCCGGAGCTGTGCTGTGTAATACCCATAGCATAAAATATACCTGCTCTATCGGCTTTAGCATATAGTCTTGCTGCTTTTCTTATATCTTCGGAATTCACACCGCAAATTTCAGCGGCCCTTTCTACTGAAAAATCTCTTATTACCTCAACTGCTTCTTCGAAGTTTTCAGTTTTACTTTCAATATAGTCCTTGTTGTAAAGTTCTTCCTTTAATATTACATTCATCATACCATTTAACAAAGCTACATTAGTGCCGGGCTTTATCTGAAGAAATACTTCTGCATCCTTTGCAAGATCTATTTTTCTTGGATCTGCTACTATCAATTTAGCTCCTTTTCTTAGCGCTTGCCTCATTTGAGAACCAATAACAGGATGATTCTCCGTAGTATTTGATCCTGTTACGAAAATGACATCTGCGTTTAAAATTTCACCGATACTGTTTGTCATGGCTCCACTTCCAAGGGTAGTTGCCAGACCGGCAACCGTAGAGGAATGGCAGAGCCTAGCACAATGGTCTATATTATTGGTTCCTATAACAGCTCTAAATAGTTTTTGCATAAGGTAATTTTCTTCATTTGTACATCGTGCCGACGACAATCCAGCAAAAGCATCAGAACCATACTTTTCCTTGATTTCATTTATCTTATTCGTTATAATCTCATAGGCTTCATCCCATGTAGCAGACTTAAACTTTCCATCTTTTTTAATTAAAGGAGTTTTTAATCTATCTGGATGATTTATAAATTTGTATCCAAACTTCCCTTTTACACATAGCAGCCCATTGTTAGATGGTCCAAAGGCAGGGTCTACTCCTACCACTTTATTCTCTTTTACTCTTAAGTCCATTTGACAGCCCACTCCACAATATGAGCATGTTGTTCTCACTCTTTTTGTTGTGGATAGTCTCAAATTTTCTTTAGATTTAGGCATCAATGCCCCCACTGGACAAACTGATACGCAATTCCCGCAAGATACACAATCTGAATGTTCCATCCCCTTTTCAAAGGGATGGGTTACATGGGTATAAAAACCTCTATCACTGAAGGATATGGCACTGGTACATTGAAGTTCTTCGCAAACTTTTACACATTTCCCGCAGCTTATGCATTTATTTTGGTCGTTATAATAAAATGGGTTACTATAATCTATTGGATAGTTTTTAGTCTCTCCCTTGTATTTTACTTCACCTATACCCAGTTCTTCGCAATAATCCTGTAGTTTACATTCCCCTGATTTTTCACAGGTCAAACATTCCATTGGATGGTTTGAAATCATCAAGTTTAATATTTCTTTTCTAGCTTCCCTGACCCTCTTAGTATTTGTAAAGACCTCCATGCCATCTGCAACCTTTGTTGAACATGATGTGGCCAGATTTTTCATCCCTTTTATTTCTACAATACACAATCTACAGGCTGCATGAGGCTCAAGCCTATCATCATGACAAAGTGTTGGAATATCTATTCCATTATCTTTACAGGCTTTAAGAACGGTGTAGTTCTTTGGAACTTGAACCTTGTTGCCATTGATAATAATACTAACCATGAATTACTCCCCCCCTTTTGTTTATATAACATATAATATCATTCCAGTTTGATAACCTTTTAACAATCTCATTATAACATTTTTACTCCCAAATGTATAATAAATTATAGAGCTTCAATCAAAAAATCTTGACCTTAAGGTCAAGATTTTTTGATTGATAGTCACAACATTTTAGTTATACAATATTTTTTTTATATGTGGAAATGGTTCTAATGCTCTTTCCAATATCCCCGTTACATACCCTATCAATACCCCATAGTTAACTATTGGCATTCCATTTTCTTTAGCCTGCTCTATTCTGAATTCCATCTCCTTTGGATTAAGCATGCAGCCTCCACAATGGACAATCAAGTCAAATTCTTTCATTTCTTCAGGTTCAGGATAGGCAGTGCCAGAAGTCCACTGGAAATTCAGCTTTCCTCCAACCATATTTTCTAGCCATCTAGGTATTTTATCTCTGCCAATATCTCCTTCTTGTCTATGATGGGTGCATCCTTCACAAATTAGAACTTTGTCTCCCGGCTTAAGCTCTTTTATCCTAGCTACTCCTCCTACTAGTGCCTTTAAATCACCTTTGTATCTTGCAAATAAGATTGAAAAGGATGTTAATGGAATATCCTCTGGAGTGTCTTTATTTACCCTTTCAAAAGCCTGTGAATCTGTTACAACAATACGAGGTTTCTTTACTAAACCTTTTAATGTCTCATTTAACTCTGTTTCCCTAGTTACAACAGCAATAGCTCCATGGTCAATTACATCTCTTATGGTTTGTTGTTGAGGTAAAATCATTCTACCCTTTGGAGCCGCCTTATCTATAGGCGTTACCAGTACTACAAAATCATTGGGTTCGATCAAGTCTCCAATAATCACCTTTTCATGTTTTTTTAGATTGGCTTCTTTTATTATGGTTTCCTTTAATTTCTCTATACCTTCTTTAGTCGATGCACTTACCTTAACAAAGGGAATGTTATATTCTTCACTCCATTTTTTCATCAATTCATCGTCTATATCATAAATATCGACCTTATTTATAACTCCCACTAGAGGAATTTTCTTTTCCTTTACTCTGGAGATAACATCCTTATCAAATTCTGTTATGCCATTTTCTCCATTTAAAACTATTATAGCTAGTTCAGTTTTATTTAGTACCTGATAGGTTTTCTTTATTCTGAGTTCTCCCAGTTCTCCTTCATCATCTATTCCTGCTGTATCTATTATTACTACAGGTCCTATGGGTAGAATCTCCATTGCTTTGTATACAGGATCTGTAGTAGTTCCTGCTACATTAGATACCAGAGCTATGTCCTGATTTGTAATTGCATTGATAAGACTTGATTTTCCAGCATTTCTCCTTCCAAAAATAGCTATATGAAGTCTGTTACTTCTCGGTGTATCCTGCATCCTTCTCCTCCTCATCCTTTGTATTAAATATATAAAAAATCTTACTAAGTTTCCTTTGTCATTTTATCTATTTTCAAATAGGGCGGCATTTTCCTCCCTGCCTCTTTAACTGCCTTAAAAGCCGACTTTAAATCCACCATATTTTTATCACTATATATCTGGTAATTATATCGATATTTAGCGGGTGTATTTATAAGCATAATAGTATTAGCCCCAGCCTTCAGAGCCTTTGTCTGTCCATCAGGGTCTAAAGAGGCTAGTGCTGTAGTTGCCGGAATAAACACCCTCTTGCACACTATTCTAGTAACAGCAACTGCCTTTAAAGTCATCTCTATGCTGCCCTTTGGATATCCTTCAAAGGGGGTTCCTTTAGCTGGTACAAAAGGACCGATGCCTATCATATTAATTCCCATATCTTTAAAAAATAATATGTCTCTGGCAATATCCTCTACTCTTTGTCCTGGCAATCCTATGATACTTCCGGAACCGTTAAGATATCCCAGTTGCTTTAGCCACTTGGAACATTGGACTCTATGATCAAAATCATCATCGGGATGTATAAACTTAAACAGCTTTCTATTTGTAGTTTCAATCTTTAGGAGAAAGTTATTTGCTCCCAGTTTTCTATATAATTCATATTCTTCTCTAGGCCTTTCCCCTATGCTGAGGGTTATATTCATACTGGTTTCTTTTTTTACTCTTCTTATTAAAGATGAAATCTTTTCAGGAGTCCACCTCAAATCCTCTCCCGATTGGAGAATTACGGTCTTTATTCCTATTTCATGAAGTTGGTGAACAACCTCCATTATTTCATCTTCCGTCATTCTATATCTGGCAAGATCACTTAAACTCCTTCTTATACCACAGTATTTGCAGTCCTTTCTACAGTAGTTAGAAAATTCAACCGCACCTCTGATATCTACTACATCACCAACTATTTCCCTTCTCATCCTGTCGGCAGCATGGTAAAGAGCTTCCTTTTCTACCCTTCTTTCAGTCTTTAGTAAAAGAACTATATCCTCAAAACCTAGCTCTTCTCCATTTTCTATTTTCTTTAGAACCTTTATAAATTCTTCTGATATTACAGAGTCCATTAGTTTTGTAACTAGACCTGCCAGCTTTTGAGTCTTGTCAGGATATATTCCCTCTATAGAAATGTTATTTTGCCTTAAAATCTTCTCCGCTCTATTTCTATCCTCAATTTT
This sequence comes from Candidatus Petromonas tenebris, assembly GCA_014236755.1. GTDB lineage: Bacteria > Bacillota > Clostridia > Peptostreptococcales > Caminicellaceae > Petromonas > Petromonas tenebris. Next base: position 7,968 of record JACCKY010000006.1, read on the forward strand.
AACCTTTATGGCCGTTGCACAGACCGTTCCATACTCTGCTGGAGCAGGAACGAGGGAAGTTTCCACTCCTTCATCCTTTAAAATCTTATCTCCTCTAAGCATGTGGCTAGTAGATCCTGCCATGATTAGGTAATGTTTAATATTGTCTTTTGTCATAATTACCCCCATCTAATAATTATGTGTTTACTGCATTTTTGACTTTTTCTGTATCGGGTTTTTGATATGGCTTAAGAGCAATATTTATTTTTTCTGTTACCCATAACCTGTAACCTGATTCTAAAAATATAGATCTCTTTCTCCTTTTTCAATTCTTTCCAGTCTTTGTATAGTTTCGTCTTTTATCTTTCTATCGACTATCTTATTTAATTCTCTTTCAATTAGTTTTTCGCCTTCATCTTTAGTCTGGGTGGAGGCATGGTCTAGAAGATATTCCTTAAAGGTAAGTATTGCATTGGGATGACAAAATTCATGGATATGGGCATCCTTTGCCAGCTCCATAAAGGCTTCACCGGTTCTCTTTGCTCGATAACATGCTGTACAGAAGCTTGGTAGATGTCCTTGGTTTACGGCAACTCTTATGACCTCATCTACGCTTCTTTCATCACTTGTCTCAAATTGTGTAGCTTCACTGTCATCTTCTTCATATCCACCAGGATTTGTTTTTGAACCGGCAGAAATTTGAGATACTCCAAGTTCTAATAGCTCATCTCTTAGTTTAGCACTTTCTCTGGTAGACAATATGATTCCTGTATATGGAACTGCAATCCTATATACAGCAACGATTTTCTTCAAATCATGATCTGATACAGGATAAGGTACTTCTGAAAGGGCTGAATTAAAGGCTGGTCTAAGTCTCGGTATAGAAATAGTATGGGGCCCTACATGATATTTATTATCTAAGTAATCTGAGTGAATCAATGTAGCCAGTACATCAAACTTATAATCATATAATCCCAGTAAAACGCCTATACCCAGATCATCAATACCTGCTTCAAAGGCCCTATCCAGTGCAGTAAGTCTCCAATCATAATCTGATTTTGAACCGCTTGGATGCATTTTTTTATAGGTTTCTCTATGATAGGTTTCCTGGAATATCTGATAGGTTCCTATTCCTACTTTTTTTAGTTTTTTGAAGTCTTCTACAGTCATCGGAGCGGAATTTACATTGATTCTTCTTATGTCAACATTCTCATATACTGCTTTTACCGAATTCACTATATGTTCTATATCTGTCTTTCTCTCATCCTCTCCACATACCATCAGTATTCTCTTATGTCCCTGTGCTTCAATAGCCTTTGCTTCCTTTACAACCTCGTCTGCCGACAATGTTCTTCTGTGAAGCTCTTTATTAGCCGATCTAAATCCACAGTAGAGGCAGTTATTGGTGCATTCATTGCTAGTGTACAGAGGGGCAAAAACTACTATCCTATTCCCATAGATCTTCTCTTTTATATATCTTGCTGCATCAAACATCTTTTCTAAAAGTTCATCATCTTCGATCTGTAGCAAAGCCGCAGCCTCTTCAAAGGTTATACCAAAGCAATCCCTTGATTTTTCAATTATATTCAAAATTTCATTCTTTGAATATTTCTTTCCCTTTTCTAACAATTCCATAATTTCTTTTTCATTAATGATTTTAGTAGTATCCACAAAACATTCCTCCCATTTTTCAATAACGATTTCTGACTGAAATCTTTAGCCTTACTTCTTTGTTAATGCACTCTTAACAGTTACTCCTTTGAGTCTCCCTAACCTTCCTGTCATAGCTCCAATTTTATCTGTTGTGCCGTCTACTATTATCGAGATAACATTTACATTTTTTTCTTTATAAGGAACTCCCATTCTTCCAATTATTAAATCTGAATAACTTGAAAGTATTGAATTAACAGTTTGGACATTCTCTATGTCTTCTACTAATATAGCTACAACTCCAATTCTCTTATCCATAATAGAACTATCCTCCTTTATTTTTATCCCAAAACAAAAAACTCCCTAAAAGATAGGAAAGTAACCATCCCTTAGGAAGTTTATATTTACCACTACTTTCTTACCTTTTGCTCAGAATAATCCTTGCAATCAGCTTGATTTTGAAATTTCCTCCTAATGAATAAAATCCATCAGTCAGAATTAGCTTTATTCTATTTTTATGATTTTTTATAGATGGACAACTTTAAGATTCAATTTATGTCACTTTAGGGATTTTGAGGTTTCCTTCTGAGTGATTTTGAAGCATTTGTTGCTACTTCTATCTTTTTTAATAGAGCAACAAATCTTCACATGAATCAGAATGATTCTCAAAATCTTAATAAATTAAACCTTGAACTTTATTATCTATATTAATATTTTAACAAATTTTTTCAAAAAAGGGTAAATGAATTTTCATCTACCCTTTATCTTTTTATTTTTCTGAAGCTACAGCAGCTTCCTCTACTACACGACTGCGTTCATTAGATTCAATAGGATATATTTCTCTTTTATGATAATGAGTATGCAGTAGTTCATGAGACTTATGACTGTTTGGTTTACCTAAAAACTCAGCATAGATCCTCTTAATCGTTGGGTTCTTATGGGATTTTCTTATAGTCTTTAATTCATCTTCTTCATATAATGCCTTAGCTCTTTCAGCTCTTACATCTATATTCATTCTAGTTTTAGCATCAACATGTGGTTGTCCACCACCATTTACACAACCACCACTACATCCCATAATTTCTATAAAGTGATAGTCAGCTTCGCCGGCTTTAACTTTATCTAAAAGCTTAGCTGCATTGGCAGTACCATGGGCTACTGCAACCTTTATCGTCTTATCTCCAATAGTTATAGCTGCTTCTTTAATTCCTTCTTCAACACCTCTAACATCTTTATATTCGATATCTTCCAAGTCTTCTCCTGTTAATACGTCAGCAACAGTTCTAAGGGCAGCTTCCATAACTCCACCTGTAGCTCCGAATATAACACCTGCTCCTGTATATTCACCAAATACTTGGTCAAATCCTTCATCAGGCAGCTTCATAAAGTCTAATCTGGCCTGCTTAATCATCTTACCTAACTCTCTAGTAGTAAGAACTGCATCCACATCTCTTAGGTCATTAACTTTCAGTTCCTCTCTTGCTGATTCTGTCTTTTTGGAAGTACATGGCATTATTGAAACCACAAATATATTTTTAGGATCGATATCGTTCATTTCTGCATAGTATGACTTAAGCACTGCACCCATCATTTGATGAGGTGATTTGCCAACCTGGTGAACATGAAGTAATCATTGGTAGCTTTTCACCATTTTGAATTCTATCTAATAGCTCATGACCTTCTTCCATAATAGTAAGGTCTGCTCCAAAGTTAGTATCGAATACTTTATCAAACCCTAATCTTCTTAATGCTGCAACCATCTTACCTGTTACTCTAGTTCCTATTGGGAGTCCAAACTCTTCACCCAAAGCCGCTCTAACTGCTGGTGCAGTTTGAACTAAAACGTGAGTTTTTGGATCTTCTATGGCATCCCAAACTCTTTCTATATCTGATTTTTCTCTTAGAGCAGCTACTGGACATACGTTTATACATTGTCCACAGTAGATACATGGAGCTTCATCCATACTCTTGTTAAAGGCTGGAGCCACTTCAGTTGTAAATCCTCTATTAGTAAAGTCAAGAATACCGATATTTTGAACCTTTTTACAAGTATTTACACATCTTCCGCACAGAATACACTTGCTTGAGTCTCTTACTATAGAATGAGATATATCATCTACAGTACCTACTCTCTTTTCTCCGTTAAAGCTTACTTCTTTTATACCTAGTTCTTCAGATAATGTTTGCAATTCGCAATTTCTATTTCTAAAGCATGTTAAACATTCTCTATTATGATTAGCAAGAATAAGCTCTACAGTAGTTTTTACTGCATCTCTAACTTTTTTTGTATTAGTCTTTACTACCATACCATCCCTTACGGGCAGTACACATGAAGCTTGAAGGCTTCTTGCTCCTTCTACCTCTACCAAACATACCCTACAAGCTCCTACTTCATTTATTTCCTTTAGATAACAAAGTGTTGGTATATCTATTCCTGCTTCTTTAGCAGCTTCAAGTACCGTATAATTACTTGGTACGCTTACTTCTAAACCATTTATGGTTAAAGTTACCTTCTCCATCGTTCACCTCTCCTTTGCTCAGATTTGTAGATTTACTTTTTGATTATGGCGTTAAATGGACATTTTTCCATACAAGCGCCGCACTTAATACATGCATCCTGATCTATTGAGTGTAACTTCTTAGTTTCGCCGCTGATGCATCCAACCGGACACGCCTTAGCACATAGAGTACATCCCTTACAAGCTTCTGTTATAAAGTACTGTAGCAATGACTGACATGCTCCTGCTGGACATTTTTTATCATAAACATGGGCTTCATATTCATCTCTAAAGTATTGAAGAGTTGACAATACTGGGTTTGGAGCAGTTTGTCCAAGTCCGCAAAGAGATGCTGATTTTATTGTATAAGCAAGGTTTTCAAGCTTTTCAAGGTCTGCAGGCTCACCTTTACCTTCTGTAATCTTTTCTAATATTTCAAGCATTCTCTTTGTACCTTCTCTACAAGGTGTACACTTACCACATGATTCATCTACAGTAAAATCCAAGAAAAATCTCGCTATGTCAACCATACAGTTATCTTCATCCATTACTATCATACCGCCGGAACCCATCATTGATCCTAAGGCGATTAAATTATCGTAGTCAATTGGCGTATCCAAATGCTCTGCAGTTATACATCCGCCTGATGGGCCACCAGTTTGAACTGCCTTGAACTTCTTACCGTTTGGTATTCCGCCGCCTATTTCAAAGATAACTTCTCTTAAAGTAGTTCCCATTGGTATTTCAAGAAGTCCCGTATTGTTTATTTTTCCACCTAATGCAAATACCTTGGTACCCTTTGATTTTTCAGTTCCTATACCTGCAAACCAGTCTGCTCCCTTTAGGATGATTTGAGGTATATTCGCATAGGTCTCGACGTTATTTAAAAGTGTTGGCTTATCCCATAAGCCTTTGTTGGCAGGGAATGGAGGTCTTGGTCTTGGCATACCTCTCTTACCTTCTATAGACTGAAGAAGTGCAGTCTCTTCACCACATACGAAAGCTCCGGCACCAAGTCTTACTTCTAAGTCAAAGTCAAATCCTGTTCCAAATATATCTTTTCCAAGCAATCCATATTTTTTTGCCTGTTCTATGGCTATCTGAAGTCTTTTTACTGCTATTGGGTATTCAGCTCTTACATAAACATAACCTTGATTTGCCCCTACAGCGTAACCAGCTATTGCCATAGCTTCTATGACTGCATGGGGGTCTCCTTCAAGTACACTTCTGTCCATAAATGCACCTGGGTCACCTTCGTCAGCATTACATGCAACGTATTTTTGATCTCCTTTAGCTCTATAAGTAAATTCCCATTTAAGTCCTGTTGGGAATCCTCCACCTCCACGACCACGAAGTCCTGATTTCTTTATAGTATCAATAACTTCTTCAGGTGTCATTTCAGTTAAAACTTTACCTAATGCTCTATATCCATCCATCGCTATATATTCATCTATATTTTCTGGATTAATCACACCACAGTTTCTAAGGGCTACTCTTTGCTGCTTTTTATAGAATCCTACTTCATTTACTGATTTAACCTGATCTCCTTCTACTGCTTCTTTATATAGAAGTTCTTTTACTATTCTTCCCTTTAATAAATGTTCTTCCGTAATTTTTTCTACGTCTTCTACCTTTATCTGACTATAAAATGCTCCTTCTGGGTATACTATAACTATAGGACCTGCTTCACATAAACCAAAACATCCTGTTTTTACAAGCTTAACTTCCTTAGTAAGGTCGTGCTTTTCCAGTTCTTGTTCAAACTTTTCCAATATTTTTACTGAACCTGATGATGTACATCCCGTACCACCACATATGAGTACATGTGATCTATATAATTCCATTTTTTTACCTCCCTTTAATCTTTCAAGTCATTCTTTTGGGTCAGCTCACAACTGACTGCTGACAGGATTAGGGTTTTCCCCTTAGATCATTTTTTAGCTTAGGACTAGCAGAATTAATTTCAATATATATATATATAACAAGCTTAGTTTTTGTTATCTATTACCCGTCACCTGTGACCTACTTTTTACTTTTCATATGCTCCTATTGTGTATTCACTTACTACTCTTCCGTTTACTATATGTTCAGCTATGACTCTCTTAGCTTTTTCTGCATTCATCTCTACGTATGTTACTTTATCATCGCCTTCTTTATAAACCTCTATAATCGGCTCTAGTCTGCAAACTCCAATACATCCTGTTTGAGTTATTTCTACATCACTTAAATTTCTTTTTTGTACTTCCTCAAGCAGTGCAGTAAGTACTGGTCTTGCCCCTGCCGAAATACCACAAGTTGCCATACCTACTACTATTCTTGTACCTTTTCTTTCCTTTCTAAGGTCTACCTTCTTAAGGGCTTCTTCTCTGATCTTAGCCAATTCCTCTAATGATTTCATATTTTAAACCTCCCCAATCAATTTAAATTCGTAGTAAAATGCTCATATATTTTGGGCACGAAAATATTTTCCTGATAATAGACCATGTTTGTTAATTAACAGATTAATATTTTGCTAAAATTCCAGGAACATCTGATTCTACTAATCTACCATATACATCTTCATTAACAGTCAATACTGGTGCAAGTCCACATGCTCCTATACATCTTGTAGCTTCCAATGAAAACTTACCATCTGGTGATGTTCCACCTACTTCAACGTTTGCTTCTTTGCTAATTCTGTCAATTATAGCCTGTGCTCCTTTAACATAGCAGGCTGTTCCTAAACATACTCCTATTAAATAATCTCCTTTAGGCTCAAGTGAAAACTGTGAGTAAAATGTTACTACACCATAAATCTCTGCCATAGGTATGTTTAGCTTTTCTGATATAACCTTTTGTACTTCCAACGGAAGGGCACCAAATATTTTTTGTCCTTCTGTAAGAACAGGCATCAATGCACCTTTTGTGTCCTTATACTTTTTAATAACTTGATCAAGCTTTTCAAAATTTTCCTTAGTTAAAATATTCTTTGCCATAGTACCTCCCCTTTTCTCATTAATTATTTAATAAAAAATGATAATTTTTTAACCTTGTTTTGTATAAGAAAAATGGGTCTACAATGAAAAATACAATTTTGCGAAAATTGTCTTCACTTTAACCCTTAATTTTTTGTCCTTTAATAAATTAAATTTATTACCCTAGTAAATACGTAAATATATCTTTTAGAATGTTTTACATAACCATGAATAGTGTATTAAATATCATTTTAACATAACAAATCATTATAATTATAACACCTATTTATAAATTTGTATACACTTTGTTATAAAATGTCATAAAATTAATATTTTACCCAAAATCGATTTATTTAAACAAAAAATCAAAAATTTTTTTAATCTGTTTCATTGAGTTGCATAACCCTTCTGTCCAGCTCTTCTGCCGCATTATATCCCATTCTCTTTTGTCGGTGATTTCTTGCTGCCGCTTCAAGAATTACTGCAAGATTTCTTCCTGGTCTGACTGGAAGAGTTAGCTTAGATATATTCACTCCTAGTATCTCCATATATTCTTCCTCAAGGCCCAGCCTATCATAATGCTTAAATTTATCTGCTGTCTCTAACTGTACTACCAGGTCTATGGTTTTAGTATCTCTTACAGCTCCCATACCGTAGAGTTTAGCTATATCTAATATTCCTATTCCTCTAATCTCAAGAAAATGCTTTATAATCTCGGGTGCCGTACCAACTAAGGTCATATCATCAACTTTTTTTATCTTTACTGCATCATCGGAAACCAGTCTATGACCTCTTTTAACTAACTCAAGGGCAGTTTCTGATTTCCCTACTCCACTTTCACCAAATATCAGAACACCTATACCGTTTACATCAACCAGAACTCCGTGCAGTGTTATAGTTGGGGCAAGTTCATCCTCTAAATAATTTATCAATTTACTTATGAACTTTGTAGTGGGCAAATTAGTTCTAAATATGGGCCTGTTATATCTTTTTGCTGCTTCTATGAATTCATCAAATACCTCCAGGCCTCTCGTGAAAATCAGACAGGGAATGTCGTACTTCATTATTTTACATGCTCTTTTTCTTCTATCTTCCTTTGATAGTTTTGAAAAGTAGCACCATTCAACTCTTCCTATTAGCTGAACCCTTTCATGGGCAAAAAGTTCAAAGTAGCCAGCTAATTGAAGTCCAGGCCTATTCAATTCACTTGTTGAAATTATAATATTCTTGTCTTTAAATTCAATAACTATCTCCAAGTCAAGATCTTTAACAAGTTTATCTATGGTAAGAGTCTGCAAAAAACCACCGCCTAACCACTTTTGTTTTATTTTAACATATTTTTGATCAAAATAATACAAATTTCGATATCGTCATTTCATAATAACTATTTTTTATAAAAAGGTCAATAGTTACCTACTGGCTTTTTTTTTCTAAAAAATTCATATACGCTTTTAGCCGACTTGGTATTCATTCCATCGACCTCTTTCAATTCTTTGACAGAAGCCTTTCTTATCTTTTCTATGGAGCCGAAGTGTTTTAAGAGCTCCTTTTTTCTTTTTTTGCCGATTCCCGGTATTTCATCTAATACTGACTGTACCATAGACTTATCTCTAAGGGTTTTATGGTAGCTTATGGCAAACCTGTGTACTTCCTCTTGAATTTTGGCAATGAGTTTGAAACCGTAACTTCTTTTTTCCAAGTATATTTCGTCTCCCTTATAAATAAGCCCTTTAGTCCTATGTTTATCATCTTTTACCATGCCTGCTACAGGTATATTTAGTCCTAATGCAACTAATACATCTTCAGCAGCCTTTACATGACCCTTTCCGCCGTCTACTAAAACTATATCAGGAAAAATTGAAAACTTTCCTTTTTCAAAAGATATCCCCTGTTCCTTAAGCATTTGATTTTCTTCTATACCTCTTTTAAATCTTCTAAACAGCACTTCCTGCATGCTTCCATAATCATTAGGTCCTTCTATTGTTCGGACCTTAAATCTTCTATATCCACTGTTTTGTGGTTTCCCATTTTCAAATACTACCATAGACCCTACTGAAAACACTCCATACATATTTGATATATCATAGGCTTCTATTCTCTTTGGTAAGTGATCAAGTCCCAGGATGTACTTTATTTCATTTAGAACTTTTTGGCTGTATTCTTTATCTCGATTGATTTTTTCTTCAAATTTGGTGAGATATTCTAAGGCATTTTTATAAACAAGTTCCAATAGTTTTTTCTTTTCTCCCCTCATCGGCTGTTTGACTGTTACTTTACTTTGCCTCTTTTGACTGAGCCAGCTTTCAATGACTTCACTATCTTCCATATTTTCATGAGCTAATATTTCCTTAGGTATAAAAGATGTACTCGAATAAAACTGTTTTACAAATGTACTTAAGATCTCCGATCTCTCCATATCTTCAGTGCCTTCAAGTATATAGTGTTCTCTTCCCACCAGCTTTCCACTTCTTACGAAAAATACCATTATACATACCTTGTCGTCGCTTATTGCCATAGATATGTAATCCTGATCTGCATCGGATGTAGAAACAATTTTCTGTTTTTCTGCCAGATTCTTGAGTGCATTTATTCGGTCTCTATACTTGGCTGCCCTTTCAAAGTGTAATTCCTGGGCTGCCTTTGCCATCTTGCCCTCCAGCTCCTTTATCAAGATATCCTGTTTCCCACCTAAAAATAGAACTATCTGATCTATCATTTCCATGTATTCATCATGATTTACCTTTCCTGTGCAGGGACCTAAACACTTTTTTATATGATAATTTAGACAGGGCCTTTCATTGTTTTGCTCTAGATTTCTTTTACACTTCCTTAAGGGAAACAACTCTTCTATAGTTGCCAAAGTTTGATTTACTGCATCTACATTAATATAGGGACCAAAGTATCTTGCGCTATCTTTAATAACCCTTCTTGTCTTTAATACCCTTGGATATTTTTCATTCAGTGTAACCTTAATATATGGATAGCTCTTATCATCCCTCAAGAGCACATTGTACCTTGGCTTGTGTTTTTTTATTAGATTAGCCTCCAAAATCAGAGCCTCTACCTCAGTATCAGTAATTATATATTCAAATTCCTTTATCACTTTGACCATAGCCTTTACTTTAGGTGGATGGCCCTTTTGAGATCTAAAATATTGACTGACTCTGTTTTTTAATGATTTAGATTTTCCAACGTATATAATCTCTCCATTTTCATCCTTCATAAGGTATACACCAGGTTTGTCCGGTAACTTTTTCAATTGCTCCTTTATATCAAACATATTTGTTTACTCCTCTATCTTAAGATATTTATATAATCATTGTACCAAAATTTATACATAGTTTAAAATTAACTTTACTTAGTATATTTTTTCCAAATCTTGACTATACTCTAGAGGAAAATATTATAGGGGGTATAATTAAAGTGAAAAAAAATTATAGAATACTATTGTTTTTTGCATTAATGTTTTTAATTTCTTCATTAACAGTTTTTTCAGCTGAAAATAGTGAAGATATAAAAGTATTTTTTAGAAATATTAAAGTACTGGTAGATGGCAAAGAAGCTAGGTTAGAAAATGAACCATTTATATACAAGGATAGGGTTTATGTTTCTCTTAGGGCCGTATCGGAATCATTAAATTCAACGGTACTGTGGGACAGTGAAAAAAATATCGTTTCTATTTCTACATTTAAGGATTTTTCAGATACCAATCCTTTAGAAGGTGAAAAATTTATATACGGAGAAATATTGTCTATAGATAAGGAAAAAAGAACTATCCATATTTATCAACATATAGATGATAATTCCATCTATGAAGAACTAAACCTTAAGGTTGCAGAAAATGTAACGATAATAATGCAGCGAAATGATAAAAAAATGAATATAGATTTTAAAAATCTGAAAATAGGCGATGTAGTTGGAATGGTAATGAATAAAGAAAATAAAGTTAGGGGTATAATAATTGATATATAAAGTAAATTCTTAAAAAGGTTAATACTTATAGAAAGAGCTTCCAGGTCCCAGGTGATAGTAAAGACCCTAAAAACTGACTTAAATTTACCAAGAGTCAAGAACTAGGAAGCAAGAACTAATAAAGTGCCGTAGGCACTTTTGTTTTTTTGTACAACTATCTGGTATAATATAAATGTTTATTTTTATTGAATCATAAGAACCCTTTTGGTTCATAAAAAGGAGCTGAGATAATAACTATATGAAAAAATCTAAAAAACTGGTTATATTATCGTTCTTATTAACTTCCTTTATACTTCTTTTTACAATTAATACAAATGTATTGGTTGTAAGATGCGTAGAGACCAATGAACTGATTTTTATTAATAAGATCAAACCCGGTGATGAGTTTACCATGAAATGGATGCATTCCGTAGAACTGCAGCCTTGGGAGGAAATTTTTAGGATAGATGAAAATTACAATATTATCCTAGATAGGACTAGATTTAAACAGTTTGGTGCCGGAGTTCCCGACTATGCAGGTAACAAAACCGAAATTAAAGATGGTTATATTATTTTTAGCGGCATAAATAAAAAAATGAGCAAACTTCCCTATGGAATTTCCAGCTTTGCTAAACATACTTTCTTTTTTAAAGATAAAAAAATTAAACTCTATGAAAAAGTTAAGGATGCCAATTCTATAAATATTTATGTATCACAAATAAATATGGCAAATTATATAATAGAAAAAATGACTGTTTCTTTTTAAAGAAAACAGTCATTTTTATCTCACCTGATTATAATACTCCCACTTCTAGAAGTGGGAGATAGAGCGGCGTTGACCCTTTCTTATCCTTGTAGTTATAAATATAGCTCCAAACAGGACTATACCGATAAGGTCTGTTTGCCAACCTGGAAAAATCAGCATCAAAGCTGATGCCAGCATTACAATCCTTATTAAAATGTTCAATTCTTTAAATAAGTAACCTTCCGCAGCTGCTCCTAGAGCCACAACACCTATAACTGCCGTGATTACTACAATTATTACCTTCAGAGGAGTAACATCTATTAATAATAATTCCGGCGAGTAGGCAAATATATACGGTACCACAAATCCGGCCAATGCAAGCTTAACGGCCTGGAATCCAGTCTGGGCAGGCTTTCCTCCCGCTATACCTGCTCCTGCAAAGGCTGCCAGTGCAACAGGCGGGGTAAGATTAGCAAGCATACCAAAGTAAAATACGAACATATGGGATACAAGTGGAGGTATGCCCATTTTAGCCAACGCGGGCGCAGCCATAGTAGCTGTAATAATATATGCAGGTATTGATGGAAGCCCCATTCCTAAAACTATACATGCTACCATTGTCAATACAAGTGTTATAAATAGATTTCCCTTTCCTAGGAACAAAATTGCCCCTGCAAGTTTTAATCCAAAACCTGTAAGTGTTGCCACACCTATTATCAATCCAACGACTGCACATGACATTGCAACTCCTAGGGCAGTGCGAGCACCGCTTTCTAATGCATCAATGATATCCCTGAAACCCATCCTTGTTTCCTTTTTTATTGCACTAACGGCTATTGTAAATAATATCGAGAAAAAAGCTGCGTATATTGGTGTTCTACCACTGATTAACAGATATAATAATGCAAATAGAGGTAATAACAAGTGTCCTCTTTCCTTAAGAACATCCCAAACTTTAGGAAGTTCTTCTTTAGACATTCCCGTTAAACCCTTTTTGGATGCCCTAAGGTGTATTATAACGATAACCCCTAGGTAGTAAAGTAATGCAGGTATTGCTGCTGAAATCGCAATCTTAATATATGGAATACCTAAATACTCTGCCATGATAAAAGCAGCTGCTCCCATAACTGGCGGCAATATCTGTCCGCCACATGAAGCGGCAGCCTCAACGGCTCCTGCAAATTCCTTCTTATATCCTATCTTTTTCATAAGGGGTATAGTAAAGGCTCCCGTTGTTACAACATTTGCAACGGCACTACCATTTATGGATCCTAAAAATCCACTTGAAACAACTGCCACTTTAGCTGGCCCTCCCTTTCCTGAGCCTGCTATAGCCATGGACAGATCATTAAAGAACTGTCCCATACCTGATTTCTGCAAAAAAGCTCCAAATAATACAAACAGGAATATATAGGTTGAAGACACACCTATAGCTATACCAAATATTCCTTCAGTTGTAAGATACATATATTGTGCAATATCTGTGATGGTATATCCTCTGTGAGCGATGATATTTGGAAGCTTCGGTCCTAAATATGCATAAAGCAAAAATAGTATTGCAAGGAAGGCTATTTCTTTTCCCGTAATTCTTCTTGCAGCTTCTAATACAAGTAGAATTGCTATAACTCCAAATACAACATCTATTTGATTGGGCAAACCTGCCCTCATAACTAACTCATTATAATTTACAACAATATAGCCTCCTAAAGCTATTGAACCCAGTGCAAACAACCAATCTAGTATTGAAGGAGCTTTTTTAGGTGATTTTTTTCCAAAGGGATATAGTATAAATACAAGTGCCATTATTACCGACGTATGAACAGCCCTATGCATAAGAGTAACTAATGGCCCCTTCCATGCAGTATAAAGATGGAAAAGTGAAAGCCCAATACACATTATAAATACAATTATTCCGGGAATACTATTTTTGTCAAATTTTCTAAATCTTGATTCCGTATCATATTTTTCCAGAATCGCCTCATGCCCCAAAGTACTATCTTCATTCACTTTTTCTATTTTTTCCATATTCTCCTCCCTCACTATCATTAGAATTTTTTGTAGAACTTTAAGATTCCCCCTATCCATAGTTTATTTATGCAAAACTATTGGTTGGAGTAGGGGGAAATCTATATATAAATATATGGGAGATCTAACCTAATTTTTTATAAGTTTATTTACCTTGTTCTTTGTAGTATTTTTCTGCTCCAGGGTGAAGAGGTATAGGCATACCCTTTCTCACATTGTCAATACTGATTTTCTTAGCTGCCGAATGAGTATCTACTAGAACATTTAAATTTTCAAATATAGTTTTTGTTATGTTGTACACAAGTTCTTCAGGTAAATCTGCCCTTGTAACAAGTAAAGTCATAACAGCTGCTGTTTCAACATCTTCCTCATTATCATAAGTTCCCGCAGGAATCATTTCTGATGAGTAGAAAGGATATTCCGCTGCCAGTTTGTCTACAGCAGCCTTTCTTATTGGAATTATTTTTACATCATGAGTTGTTGAAAGATCCATTATTGTAGCATTTGGAAGACCTGAAGTTAAAAATGCTGCGTCTATTGCTCCATTCTTAAGCTGTTCAACTGACTCAGAATATGATAAAAAGTCTTCTTCTATGTCATCATAGGTTATGCCATGGGCTGCTAAAATCTGACGAGCATTTACCTCAGTACCACTTCCTGGTGCTCCGACTCCAACTCTTTTACCCTTTAATTCACTGATTTCATTGATTCCCGTTCCTTTTACAGTAATTACCTGTACAAAGTTTGGATATAATGATGCAATACCTCTTAAGTTTTCAATTTTCCCCTTGTCTTTAAATACTTCTGTTCCTGTATATGCATAGCTAATAACATCGTTCATTGCAAATGCGATTTCAGCCTTCTCACTACCTAACAAAGTAGCATTTACAGCTGAAGCACCAGTTGATTGAACAGAAGAATTAACGCCTTCAACGTTTTTATTAAGTAGATTAGATAAAGCCCCTCCTAGTGCGAAATATACTCCTGAACTTCCTCCAGTAGCAATAGTCAAAAACGTTTTCCCTGAAGACGAAGAGCTATCTCCAGCTGAGTCTTGTCCAGCTTGCTGTGAACCTGAACATCCCGCTAAAAATATACTAAAAGTTAACATAAGAACCAATAATAAAGAAATTTTTCTTTTCATGCTACGTCCTCCTTACAATATTTATAGTTTTGTTAACATTTCTTTAACAAAATTATATTATACTTTGTCAAAACAAGAAATTTTTTGACGTTTTGTTGCATTATTTAAACTTAAGATGCATTCATAAAGGACAAAATACAAGATGCAGGCCATAGACCTACATCAAATGTTTAATATACTTTTAAATTTTTTCAGATAATTCCTACTTACCGGTATTTCCGTTTCTTCTTCACCCTTTAGCTTGACTTTGTATGTGTAGTTAAACCAGGGAATAATTTCATTGATAAAATCTATATTAACTATAAAACTCTTATGAGTTCTGATAAGCTTGTCTTCTTTAAATCTATCTTCAAGCTCCTTTAAAGTGTTATTACATCTGTATTTTCCACTTTTGGTATGAACAATAATTTCATTTTTCTGAGATTGAATATACTTAATTTCCCTTACATCTATTAGAAGCAGCTTACTATTTTTTACTACACATAGTTTATCAAGCTTAATTTGATACTTATCATTTGTTTGTACTTTCTCTTCATCATGAACTTTCAATTTAATCCGTTTTCTCAGCCTATCCAATGTCTTTTTTATTCTATCCTCTAAAAAGGGCTTCACTATATAGTCTACTGCATCCATTTCAAAGCCCTGCAAGGCATAGTCATCATAGGCCGTCGCAAATACTATATAGGGAGGATTTTCCTTATCCAATAGCTTCCTCGCCACCAAAAGTCCGCTCATATCCTGAAGCTCAATGTCTAGAAATATTATATCTGGATTCAGTTTTTGAACTAGACTGATAGCTTCTTCTCCCTCACCGCACTCTCCACATATATTCACATCTTCGTGCTTTTCTAAAAAATATCGTATCTCATTTCTTATATACTTTTCATCGTCTACAATCAAAACATTAAGCACTCTTATCACGCTCCAAAACCGATGTTGTCATTGGAATCCTTAAAGTCACTGATGTTCCCTCATTTAACTTACTATCTATCTTGAGACCATATCCCTCTCCGAACATGCCTTTTAAACGCTGATTTACATTATTTATTCCTATAGATTTTTTATACTTGTTATTATTTAATATATCCGTTATCTTTTCTTTTTTTATGCCAACTCCATCATCAACTACACTTATTTCTATTTCTTTTCCTTTTTTTCTTCCTATAATTTTAACTGATCCTCCGTTTTTCTTAGGAAGTATACCGTGCTTTATGGCGTTTTCAACTATAGGCTGTAGAGTAAGGGAAGGTAAATAACAATCTAAATCATCCTCCAGTTCATACTCTACAAGTAGCTTGTCTTCAAATCGTGCCTGCTCGATCTCTACATAGGACTTTACATGGTTTATCTCCGTTTCAAGCTCTACTAACTCCTTATTATTAGCTAAATTTTTTCTGAAGAAATTGCTCAAGTGAGTGATCAATTCTCGTGCCTTTAAAGGATCAATTCTACACATTGAAGCAATAACTGTCAGTGAGTTGAATAAAAAATGGGGATTTATTTGGGCTTGAAGGGCCCTAAGCTCTGCAGTAGCCAGTAGCTTTGAATTTTGTTCAAGCTTGCTTAGAGTCAATTGAGTAGAAAATAGCTTACTCATTCCGATTCCAAGCTCTACATCGATAGTAGTCATAGCATGTGGCTTTTTCTTATAAAGTTTTAAAGTAGCTATTACTTTACCATTCTCTTTTAATGGAAGTATTAAAAAACATCGAAGAGGACACTGGTATATTTTACATTCTATTTCCTTACAATCATTGATTATTACAGGTTCTCCATTTTTCAAAACCTGTTGTGTATATTTCAAGTTTAAATTATTCCCCTTATCATAATAGCTTGCACCCATTCCTATATGTGCAACAATCTTTTCTCTATCGGTAATACTAACGGCGTCAAAATCTGTCATTTCATATATTATTCTTACCACTTGCTCTATATTTTTTGAATAAATACCTTCCTTTAAATAAGCCAACGCTTTATCTGCAATCTTAAGGGTCAAGTTAGCTTGGTAGGCTCCCATTTTTTCCTGCTCCTTGAATATATTTTCTATGATTACGAATAGTAATGCCAACCCTGTGGAGTTTATAATTACCATAGGTATCCATATTTCCTTAACTAAAGCCACAGCAGCTACAAATGGCTTGGAAAATATAAGAACAGATATTTTTCTCATACTTTCCGCTATAGCTCCCGTCAATGCAGCATAACCCCACTTTCTATTTTGATTTTGAAATATCTTACCCATATATCCGGCCATAAGCCCTTCAAAAACTGTGGATATAGCGCAGGCAAAAGCAGTAAATTCTCCAGAATCTATAAGTCCTCTGTGAATCCCTGCTATAAGCCCTGCCGTAAGTCCTACAAGTGGTCCTCCTAAAAGCCCTCCCGTAGCAACACCTATAATTCGTGTATTTATGAGTGCACCATTAAATTCCACACTAAAGTAAGTACCAACTATACCAAAGATTCCAAAGAATACCGATAAGACCAATTTATCAACCAATCTAACCGGCTTCTTTGCCACCAGATTTCTAACCGCTTTAAGTCTAGATAGGATAAAAGCAAATACAAATAAATTTCCAAACTTATTACCTAAGCTCATTATAAGGTCCAATTTTATCCCCCACTCTAGTCATAATTACAAAATTATATAATTTTATTTTATCATTAATTAGACCTTTATATAAGCTATTTTCTCTTTTCCGTATAAAATCTATTGGGACTATCTACCTATTTATTTTTTACAGAACAAAGGCGTCTTCGACGCATTTATTGGTTCGTAGTTAGTAGTTCGTAGTTGGTAGCCCTGATTAGCTCTTAGTTCTTAACTCTTGGCTCTTGGCAAATCCTAGTCGTTCTTTAGGATCTTTCTTGCGGCCCGTCACCTTTTTGCCATGAGCGGGCAGCAGTTAGCTGTTAGCCTTTTTAATATTTAACTGGTAAAAGTTTGTAATTTCTTGCATCCCTTGAATTTACTTTATTTTATACCTACAATTTTTTCAAAAAATGTTTGAACTCCTAGACAATAAATTAATATTATCAATGTAAGTTTGACATATTATAGTTAAAAGTATACAAAATAACAATACCTATATCCCTGAAATAATTTTATTCATAACCCAATATGCAAATGCCAATATAATTAATCAGTCCAAAATAATTTTTAAATAACTTCAAGCTCTTTAAGGAGTTTATCTCGATAGTTATCTTTTTTCGCAAATTCTAACTTACCAGATTCGGAATCTGGAAAAGTCAAAATAATAACGTCAACATTCTTTTCTATATCTTCGATGTTTTCTTTTAGTTTATTTTTTAATCTTTCAAGAAGAACCTGAACTCCTTTTCTATCTGTAAGAGGTAAAAGAAGAATAAATTCTCTCTTAGAAATAATAAATACCTGGTCAACATCCCTAATTTCATTAGTTAGAATCTCCTTTACTTTATTTAGCTTATCCTGTAGAATTTTCCCTTTCAATTTAAGTTTTAAGATTGAAACTGGCAGTTTAGATCTTATTGAACGATTGATCTCTAAAGATAGATTTGTCCTAAAAGAATTAAGGTTATTGGTTAATATATCTTCTTTCGTTGTTGTTCTTATAGATTTACTTGAAATAAGGGAATTGATTCGGTTTAGCAAAATTTTTTTGTCAAAAGGTTTTAATATATAATCCTTTGCTCCGAGATCAAGTGTCTTCATAATAACTTCCCTCTTTCCTTCAGCACTAAGCATAATAATAGGAATATTGGGATAGTTCTCAGTTAAAAAAGACAATAAATCCAAGCCGCTCTCATCCTTTAAATAGATATCCAGCAGAATGAGATCAATCTTACTTAAAGGAATTTCCTTAGAAAATGAGCCAATTTTAACCTGTCTTAGATTTATAGCCTCAAAGACTCTGAACCCCTCTCTTTCCAGCATGTTACGGAGCTTTAATCTGATTAGTCCGGAATCATCAATAACTAGAATATTAGCCATTTTTTATTTCCCTCCTTATTCGGCTAAGACTTGATTAATAAAGATATTAACAATTTCAGGATCAAATCGACTAAAGGAATAACTGAATTTAGTGATTTAGTATTTTAGTATTATAAAGCAAAATATAGATTTCATTAGAAAACTAATTCTCTTTCAATATCTTGTCACTTAATAATCACCTCCTAACTTAGATTCACTTCTTCTATGGAGCCTGAAGAGGATTATTGAAGGATATCTATAAGGAACTGGCACAACAAGTTAATTTAATTCTTGCTTTTTTAACATTTTATCGCTTTCGTTTTTTATTCTACCATTTTTTTTCTTAATAATACAATAACCGTTATGACTTTTTCATATCAAGGTTAATGTTACAACTCTTAAATCTCCAAAAAAAGAAATCCTTTTTCAGGATTTCTTTTTTCAATATATTTTTAGTTTTTCAATACCTTCTTTAAAAACTGTCCTGTATAAGAACCTTCAATCTTTGCTACTTCCTCCGGTGTTCCTTGAGCTACTATGGTTCCTCCCTTGTCCCCTCCTTCGGGACCTAGGTCTATGATATGATCCGCTGATTTGATTACGTCCAGATTGTGTTCTATTACTATTACCGTGTTTCCACCCTTTACAAGGCGCTGTAATACTCCTATCAACCTATGAACATCGGCCATATGGAGTCCTGTTGTGGGTTCGTCAAGTATATATAGTGTTTTACCTGTGCTTCTCTTACTAAGCTCAGTAGCAAGCTTTATTCTCTGAGCCTCTCCTCCTGATAACTGGGTAGAAGGTTGTCCCAGTCTTATATATCCAAGCCCTACATCGTGTAAAGTTTTAAGCTTTCTCTTTATCTTTGGAATGTTTTCAAAAAATTCCAGTGCTTCTTCCACCGTCATGTTGAGTACATCGGATATAGTCTTACCCTTATATTTAACCTCAAGGGTTTCTCTATTATATCTTTTGCCTTTACATACATCACACTGAACATAGACGTCGGGAAGGAAATGCATTTCTATCTTAATGATGCCGTCACCTTTACAGGCTTCACATCTACCGCCCTTTACGTTAAAGCTAAATCTTCCCTTTTTATAGCCTCTCATTTTAGCTTCAGGCACCTGTGCAAAGAGTTCTCTTATATAGTCAAATACACCGGTATAGGTAGCGGGATTAGATCTTGGAGTCCTTCCTATTGGGGACTGATCAATGTCTATCACCTTATCCACATGCTTAATTCCCTTTACCTCTTTATGTCCTCCGGGCTTTTTCTTTGATCTTTGAAGCTCCATTGCAACCCTTTTATATAATATTTCATTTACCAGAGTACTCTTACCAGAACCCGAAACTCCCGTTACACATGTAAGTACTCCCAGTGGAAATTTTACGTCAATTTCCTTCAGGTTATTTTCCTTTGCACCTATTACTTCTATTGCCTTACCATTAGGTTTTATTCTTTTTTTCGGCACTTCTATCGTCTTTTTCCCGCTTAAATATTGACCTGTTATAGAATTTTCATTTTTCTTAATCTCTTCCACAGATCCTTCTGCTATAACATATCCTCCATGTTCTCCGGCCCCCGGTCCGATGTCTATAATGTGATCAGCAGCGTATATCGTATCTTCATCGTGTTCTACTACTATTAACGTATTCCCTATATCCGTCAGTTCTCTAAGGGTCTTGAGCAGTTTTTCATTATCTCTCTGATGCAGACCTATACTGGGCTCATCTAGTATATACAGCACTCCCACAAGACCTGATCCTATCTGGGTTGCCAGTCTGATTCTCTGAGATTCTCCACCTGACAACGTTCCTGCTGAACGAGATAGAGTCAAGTAATCAAGGCCTACATTAACTAAAAATCTAAGTCTTCCCCTAATTTCTTTAAGTATTTGGTCAGCAATGGTTTCACGTTTTTTATCAAGCTGTAGGTTTTCGAAGAATTCAAGGGCATCCCTTACGGATAAATCTGTAACCTCAGCAATATTTTTCCCTCCAACAGTAACAGCCAATGATTCATCACTAAGTCTTGCACCTTTACATGTTTGACAGGCATTTAGACTCATATATTCTTCAATCTTATCTCTGATATAATCGGAATTTGTCTCCCTGTATCTTCTTTCAAGATTTCTTATTATACCTTCAAAAGGAGATCTGTATTTCCTGTATCCGTGCCTGCTCTGATAGTGAAACTCAATAGTTCTATTTCCTGTGCCGTGTAAAAGCTCTTTTATAAACTTTTTAGGAAGCTTTTTTACAGGTGTATCCAGATCAACATTATGATCTTTAGCAAGGGCCTCTACCATCTGTTGATAGTAAGTACCTTCACCGCTATTTGCTATAGGTGCTATAGCTCCTTCATTAATGGTAAGTGAATCATTTGGTATAACCAGCTCTGGGTCAACCTTTAGTAGGTATCCTATACCTTTACAGTCGGGACATGCACCATAGGGACTGTTAAATGAAAACATCCTAGGCTCCAGCTCTTCTATACCTATCCCGTGCTCTGGACAGGAAAACTTTGTATTAAAGAGCAAATCTTCTCCATCTAAAACATTTATTATTACCAGTCCATCGGCCAGCTTTAGCGCAGTTTCTATGGAGTCGGTAAGTCTTTTTTGAATACCTTCCTTTATAATTAGTCTGTCTATGACTACCTCTATTGTGTGCTTCTTATTCTTCTCCAGGTCAATTTCTTCAAAAATTTCCCTAAGCTCTCCATTTACTCTTACTCTTACGAATCCATCCTTCTTTATTTTTTCAAGCTCTCTTTTATGCTCACCCTTTTTACCTCTTACTACAGGAGCCAAAATCTGTATCTTTGTTCTCTCTTCTAATTTCAACACATTGTCCACTATTTGGTCCACAGTCTGCTGGGAAATCTCCTCACCACATACGGGGCAGTGGGGAATGCCTACCCTAGCATATAAAAGTCTCATGTAATCGTATATCTCTGTGACGGTTCCTACAGTGGAACGAGGATTTTTACTGGTGGTTTTTTGATCTATGGATATGGCTGGAGATAATCCTTCTATATATTCTACATTGGGTTTTTCCATCTGCCCTAAGAACTGTCTTGCATAAGCTGAAAGACTCTCAACATATCTTCTCTGTCCTTCTGCATAGATAGTATCAAAGGCCAAAGAAGACTTCCCTGAGCCGCTTAGACCAGTTACTACAACCAGTTTATCCCTTGGTATTTTAACATCTATATTTTTCAGATTATGTTCCTTTGCTCCTCTGACAAATATATGGTTCTTTGACATTTTTTCACCTCTTCTAATAACTTATAGCTAACAATTGATTATTTTTCAAGTTTCTCCTTAAGTTCTGCAATCTTGTCTCTAAGCTCTGCTGCCCTTTCAAATTGAAGATCTGCAGCAGCCTCCCTCATTTCACATTCCAGTTTATTAATATGCTCCAATAATTCTTCCCTGCTCATATCCATGTCGGTATCTACACCGTATTTAACTTCATCCTCAGCCACCTTGGTAGCTTCGATTACATCTCTGATACCTTTCTTAATTCCTTTAGGGGTAATACCATGTTCTTTATTGTAAGTCTCCTGTATATCCCTTCTTCTATTGGTTTCATCTATGGCATACTGCATTGATTTGGTTATTCTGTCAGCATACATAATAACCTTACCCTCTACATTCCTTGCAGCCCTTCCTATGGTCTGTACCAGTGAGGTTTCTGAACGCAAAAATCCTTCTTTATCCGCATCCAGAATAGCCACCAGAGAAACCTCCGGCAGATCCAGACCTTCCCTGAGAAGGTTTATACCCACAAGAACGTCAAATCTACCAAGTCTTAGATCTCTTATTATTTCCATGCGTTCTATTGTATCTATATCTGAGTGCATGTATTTTACTCTTATGCCTACCTCTTTAAGATAGTCTGTTAAATCTTCGGCCATCTTTTTAGTCAGGGTAGTTACTAAAACTCTTTGCTTTTTCTCAACTCTTTTATTAATCTCTCCAACCAAATCATCTATCTGTCCCTCTACAGGTCTTACCTCAATCTCAGGGTCAAGAAGTCCCGTAGGTCTTATTATCTGCTCTACGATTTTCTTGCTATGCTTTCTTTCATAGGGACCTGGGGTAGCGCTAACGTGAATTACCTGATTTATCATTCCTTCAAATTCTTTAAAATTTAAAGGTCTGTTGTCATAGGCTGAAGGCAGCCTAAATCCATATTCAACAAGATTTTCCTTCCTGGAACGGTCTCCACCGTACATAGCCCTTATCTGGGGTATGGTAACATGGGATTCATCTATTACCATTAGAAAATCATCTGGAAAATAGTCTATCAATGTAAATGGCCTGCTTCCTGGTTTTCTTCTAGATATATGCCTTGAATAGTTTTCTATTCCTTGACAAAATCCTACTTCCCTAAGCATCTCTATGTCGTATTTTGTACGCTGATAAATTCTTTGGGCTTCCACCAGTTTTCCCTGGTCCTTGAATTCCTTGACCCTTTCTTCCAGTTCCTTCTCAATATCTTTAATGGCCATTTCCAGTTTTTCCTTCTCTGTTACATAGTGGGAAGCCGGGAATATAGCTACGTGATTTCTTAGTCCTACTATCTGTCCCGTCAATGCATTTACTTCTGTAATCCTGTCTATCTCATCTCCGAACAGTTCTACTCTTATGGCATTTTCCGATGAGGAAGCAGGAAATATCTCTATTATATCTCCTCTTACCCTAAAAGTTCCTCTAGTAAAGTTTATATCATTTCTCATATACTGTATATCAACAAGTTTTTCCAGTATCTCATCTCTACTCTTGATCATTCCTGGCCTTAGAGATACAACCAAGTTTCTGTAATCTATGGGGTCACCAAGTCCATATATACAGGATACGCTGGCAACTATAATCACATCCCTTCTTTCAAACAGGGCTGCTGTTGCAGAGTGCCTTAGCTTGTCTATTTCATCGTTTATGGAAGCATCCTTTTCTATATACATATCTGTCTGAACTACATAAGCTTCCGGCTGATAGTAATCGTAATAGCTTACAAAAAATTCTACAGCATTGTTGGGAAAAAACTCCTTAAACTCACTACACAGCTGAGCTGCCAGTGTTTTATTGTGAGCTATTACAAGAGTTGGCTTTTGAACCTTTTCTATTATATTTGCTACTGTAAAGGTCTTACCTGAACCGGTAACTCCAAGGAGAGTCTGATGATCTATGCCATCCTGTATTCCTCTACTTAATTCTTCAATAGCCTTAGGCTGATCACCGGTAGGTTTAAAATCTGAAGCTATTTTAAATTCACCCATCTATATACACCTCAATTAATTAAGTTTTAAATATCATAATAACATTTAATATTCATCAAACATTAGTTCGTATTATCGACTAAATTATATAACTCTTTTACTATTAAGTCAATTAAATTGGAGTAATTCAATCACATTTATTTATTTAGTGAATAAATTAATATTATAATCTTTTCGGTAGGTGAAGGTATGGTGATGAATAAAAATAGTTTATCAAGTTATAGAGACTACGTACTTGGTATTGAAAGTAAAGTTCCTCTAGTAGATGGAAAACTTACAACTGCCATAAATTTTGATAATGCTGCAACTACTCCACCTTTTAAAACAGTTATGGATGCAGTTAATGTATTTTCTCCCTGGTATTCCTCTATCCACCGGGGCACAGGATATAAGTCAAAGTACTCTTCAAGACTTTATGAAGAAGCTAGGGAAATTGTAACTGAATTTGTTAATGCAGATTTCAATAAAGATACAGTAATTTTTGTTAAAAACTCTACAGAAGCCCTTAACAAGCTTTCCTATAGACTTGATAAAAATAATAATAGGAATATGGTTTTATCCAGTTATATGGAGCATCATTCCAATGATTTGCCCTGGCGAGATAAATTTCGTGTAGATTACATTGATATCGATAAATATGGGCGTCTATCTCTGGAGGACCTGAAGTCCAAGCTTGAAAAATATAAGGATTCAGTCAGGCTGGTAACAATAGTAGGAACTTCCAATGTAACCGGATATAAAAATTCCATACACGAAATTGCAAAGCTTTCACATATGTATGGTGCAGAGATCATGGTAGACGGAGCCCAATTAGTTCCCCATTGTCCCGTAGATATGAAGCCTAAAGATTCACAAAAGCATATCGACTACTTAGTTTTTTCAGCCCATAAAATGTATGCTCCCTTTGGTATCGGCGTATTGATAGGCCCTAAATCAGTCTTTGATAAAGGTAATCCGGATTATTCTGGCGGAGGAACTATTGACATAGTGACTCATAACTATATAAAATGGGCTGAACCTCCTCATAAGGAAGAAGCGGGATCGCCAAACATTATAGGCGTTATAGCTTTAACAGCTGCAATAGAAACTTTGACTATGTTTGGAATGGAAAATATTTTTATTCATGAAAAAGGTTTAACTGATTATACAATCAACAGGCTAAAACAAATTCCGGACATTATAATATATGGCGATACGGAAAACTATCATGACCGGCTGGGGATAATTACTTTTAATATTAAGGGTATCCACCATGAGATACTAGCCAATATTCTCTCCTATGAGGCCGGCATAGCAGTACGAAATGGATGTTTTTGTGCTCATCCCTATATCCATAGACTTTTAAATGTAAAACAGGATGAAATAGAAAAACGCATTAAAAATCCGGAGCTACCGCACCCCGGAATGGTTAGAATAAGTTTTGGACTATACAATACCTATAAAGAAATAGATATCTTTATAGAATGTCTCAAAACAATAATTAAAAACAAAAAATATTATATACGAAAATATGACTTTTTTTCTAAATAATATATTTTGCAGTCTTCCTTCATGGAAGATTTTTACTTTTATTCCTATTATAAAACTTTAACTTTTAGGGAAAAATAAGGTCTAGTGAGACTTAAGGAGGCTTGGAATAGTTTGAAGAAAAAGTTGAATTTAATAATGTTTAGTGGAGATTATGATAAGGCTCTAGCAGCATTGATTCTAGCAAATTCAGGTAAGGAACTGGATATGGATGTCAGTATGTTTTTTGCATTTTGGGGATTATTTTTACTCAGAAGCCCTGAGCATATAACTTCAGAAAGTAAAACATCCTATGAAAAAATATTTGGAGCTATGACTCCAAAAGGTCCAGAAGATCTTCCCCTGTCAAAAATGAATTTTAGTGGTTTAGGTAAAAGAATGCTTCTGGATATGATGGAAGACGACCATGCCCCTCCACTCGAAGCCTTTTTAAAGGGGGCAAGAAAAAAAGGAGTGAAGTTTTACGGATGCAAACTATCTATGGAGGTCATGGGATTTAAGGAAGAAGAATTAATTCCTGAGCTAGAAGTTGTAGATGCAAAGGAATATTTAAAGAACGCTATAGAGTCTGATATTCAACTGTTTATCTAACGAACAAAGGCGTCTGGCGACACTTTGTTAGTTCGTAGTTAGTAGTTCGTAGTTGGTAGCCCTGATTAGCTCTTAGTTCTTAGCTCTTGGCTCTTGGCAAATCCTAGTCGTTCTTTAGGGTCTTTCTTGCGGCCTGTCACCTGGTAAAAGTTTGTAATTTCTTGCATCCCTTGAATTTACTTTGTTTTATACCTGCAATTTTTTTTAAAAAATGTTTGAGTTCCTTTGCCATAAAGTGTAGAAGTTTTTTATCCGATTACCAACTTCTCTAATACTCTCACTTCTAGAATCGTGAGTATTATAATCAAGTGAGATAAATTTAAGTTTTGATCTTTAGATTTTGAAAAAGACACTGCTGATTTAATAATACAGTGTCTTTATGAATTAATATTCTGAACCTCAAGCTTTTTAGTTACATATCTTTCAAACAGTATTTTGATTATAGCCATTATTGGAACTCCCAAAAACATTCCTATTACTCCAAAAACCCCTCCACCTATAACAATGGCCAATATTATCCAAAAAGGAGATAATCCAACACTATCACCTAAAATCTTAGGTCCTAATATAAGTCCATCAAACTGCTGTAGAAGTAGTATAAATACTAGGGCCCATAGAGCCTTTATGGGACTGTAAAACAACGTAATAGTCACAACGGGAATTCCTCCTATAAATGGTCCAAAATAGGGGATCATATTGGTAATCCCTACTATCAAACTTAAAAGCATAGTATAGGGAGCCTTGATAATTAAAAGTCCTACAAAGCAAATTGCTCCTATTATACAAGAATCAATAAACTTACCTATTATAAATTTAGAAATTATATTATCAAGTTCTATGCCAAAGTCAATTACAACATTGGCCTTCTTTTTATTTAATATTGCATATAGAGCTCTTTTGATACCATCAATAAATTTTTCTTTATCCTTTAACATGTATACAGATATGATAAGGGCGAGGAATATTTTCAGTATTAAAGAAGTGAGATTTATTACTTGACTTATTACAGTGCTCAGTGCAGTGTTTAAGTATGCACTGACCTGTTCAATTATTGTATTCAGATAATCTTCAACATAGGGAGTTACGCCATATTTATCAAATAATTTCAGGTTATTTATTTGAAATCTTAAGGTTCTTTCAAGGGCAGTAAAATAGTCTGGGAGATCCCTTAAAAGCTCACCGATACTCTTAATTATTCTGGGCGATATGATGGTAATACCGAATGTAATAATTCCTATAGCTAGCAGATAGATGAGCAATATACTCCATCCTCTTTTGAATCTAAACTCCCTTTCGAGATAAGTCATTAGTGGATTTAAAAAATAAGCAATAGCAAAGGCCCAAAGAAATGGACTTATTATTGATAAAAGATTTATCTTTATAAACAGAAAACTATCTATTCTGTTTATAACTTTATATAGTACAAAAACTATAACTAAAAGGGGAATTAAATTTAAATAGGGTATTTTATTACTGTTAAACATATGGTGCCTCCCAATCAACAAATTCAATTAAATTATACCACATATTCTCATCTTTTTTATACTAAGAAAAAAAGATGGGGGCTTAATTTTATGTGAATTTTCACTTTTATTCGATTCCCATCTTAATATATATACATAATATATTTTAATAAATCATTTGAAGATTCTCGTTCATTTTTAAATATTTCCTCATCAATATCTATCCTTTACCCTTCTCGATTTTCAACAATTACACCTAGTGTTAAAGGATTGTTTTTACTTCGTAGCATATTCATCTCTTCTGTTTTTTTCTTTACTTACATTCTTGCTAAAATCCACTGAAGCTTTTCAGGTAAATTTTAAAAATCATTTTTATCCCTTTTTATAATCTTTCTGAAAAGATTTTTTATGATACTTACATTTTGGTTGAGATTTACTACTACATCAGATTTCCTTGGGATTATTATTGCTCCTAAAGCACCTACTCCATTTCTATAGTCGGTATATTCTAATATCATATTGTTACCCTTTTCATCCACTACATCTATCCATAAATAGGTAGGAAATTGTCTTAAAATATAAATTAAATCTTCTTTATCATTCATTAAATAATTATTAACCTTCCATATGGTATATCCCGGCTTTAGCCCAATCTTTTCAGCAATACTCCCCCGTTTTACATCTAAAACCGTAATCCCTTTAATTTGATTTTTATATATGGGTCTTTTATTCCTCTCTTCTTTCTGGCTATAGATGATAAGTCCTTCGTGGGCTAGAAGAGCAAACAGGGCTGCAATATATTTAAAGGTATGAATATATGAAGATATTGCTGATAATATCAGTAAAACTATACTATAGATAGCTAATCGCATAGAAGATTTTCTACTTTTCTCCTTGGGAGAGCTTGTAATCGCGATATCCCCATATCCCAAGGCTGCTACCACTACGCTTAGCTGTAGCGTAACATTATCCAAGTCTAATTTATCTGCTATGAAAAGTGGCCACCAGTCAGGTAAACTTATATCAGTAGCTCCCTGTAATTTACCGGCAATGGCTAATAGCACTGCAAAGGGAATGGGCCAAAACCTTTGAAGGGTAAATCCTCCAACGGTTCCATATATATCATGTTCAACAAAAACCGGCGTAGGATGCTTATGTCCATCAATCCAAATGAGAATACTCTCTACTAAATGTAATACTGCTACTATAGCAATGATACTTGAAACATTTACATCAGGAAATCCAAATACAAGACTCGTAAGAGCTATAATTCCTCCAGCATAGGAAAAACAAAGGTATCTTACATTGATAAGCATCAGTAAAATAGCTAAGGGTAAAATAAGTGTAAAATCTTTAATTTCTATAGTTACTCCTAATACGACCATCACAACAGTACCAAGTATACCTCCAAGCATGCCAACACCAAGGGAATAGAACACCCTCTCCTTTGCGGTAGCTTTTTCTTCTCCTAGGAGCTCTATTTCCATGCGGGTAATCTTTTTATACTGGGTATATATTAATAATATCACCGCCCAAAATAACGGATTGATTATTATAGTTAAAATGGATTGCAATGACATTGACAATATTTGAAACCATTCCATAATATATTCACCTGCCCTCAACTGTAAGATAAGCCCGGGATATTTTCCCGGGCAATGTTTATTTAATCTTACTTCTTAAAACCTGTAGAGCTTTTTGTAGCTGCACATCTTCTTTATCACTTATTTCAGGTTTTTCCTTCAACTCATCTGGGAGCTCTACTACTATATTGGGCTTTATTCCCGTTCCGTGGATATATTTGCCGCTTGGTGTAAAATACTGTGATATTGTTAGCTTAAATCCTGTTCCATCAGGAAGCTCTTTAACCATTTGAACCAAGCCCTTTCCGAAGGTTGTGGTCCCTATTATTTCACCAGCCTTGGAATCCTTTACTGCACCGGTTAAGATTTCTGAAGCACTGGCACTGCCTTCATTTACTAGTATTACAAACGGATAATTTATCTTATCAGCATCGGATCTTTTGTATTCCCTATTACCTGCCCTGTCTTGAGTATATACTATAACCTGTTTTCCTAAGAGTTCATCGGCTATTTCAACACATTCACTTAGGGACCCTCCAGGATTATTCCTAAGATCTATTATCAATCCTTTAATGTTCTTATCTTCCAATTTCTTTAAATGTACTTTAAAATCATCAGCAGTTTTCTCATCAAACATAGATATTCTTAAATAACCTATTTCATTATCAATAACCCTTGATTTAACCGTCTTTAATCGTATTTCTTCCCTTTTAATCGTCACTGTAAGGGGGTTTTTCTTTTTAGGTCTTATTATAGTAAGGTCAACATCTGTTCCCGGCTTGCCCTTCATCATAGACACAGCTTCATCGAGCTTATCAGCCGTTACTTCCTTATCATTTACCTTTACAATCTTATCTCCCGGTAAAATACCGGCTCTTTCACCTGGAGTATCTTCAATAGGAGTTACAACAGTTATATATCCGTCATCTCCAGGGCTTACTATTACACCTATTCCTCCATAGGTTCCCTTGGTGTGAGTCTTAAAGCTGTCAAATTCAGATTTTGTCATATAAACCGAATAGGGATCACCTAATGCTTCAAATAATCCCTTTATAATCCCATCCTGAAAATCTACATCATTAACAGGCTTGTAATAATTTTCTTCTATAAAATTTTTAAGACCGAGCACTTTTTCAAACTTTTTATTTAAATTCATCAGATATTTATAATCTTTTTTAGGAAGTATAACCTTATTTCCTAATTCCAAAGCAACAAAATTACTTAATGTTAATGTAACAAGACTTGTTAGCATAATAATTACAACTGCACCAAGAAAGGCGGTTCTTTTTTTGATCATATTTTCACCTCTATGTCATTAATTTTTCAAAAAAATAAAACCCTCGCTATTTTATTCTATTATATTTCAATATTCATTATACCATCTTTAATCTATTTAAACAAAATTTATAGAAATAATAAAAATCGTAAAGCTAAGCTTTACAATTTTTATTATTTACTAACATATCCCATTGGATCTACATATTTACCATTTTTACGAACTTCAAAGTGAAGATGGGGTCCAGTGGACAATCCCGAACTTCCAGATTTCGCAATAACTTGTCCCCTTTTAACTTCCTGTCCTTCTTTAACAAGTAGCTTTGAGTTATGGGCGTATAAAGTTACTATTCCGCCTCCATGATCTATCATAACGACTCTACCATAACCTCCAAGCCAGTCAGCGTGCATAACTGTACCACTTTGAGCAGCTACTACATTACTACCGTAAGGCACTCCTATATCTATACCCGTATGGAGTTTTTTCTTTTTAAGTATTGGGTGAAGTCTATAGCCGAAAGGAGAAGTAATCCTTGTATATCCTGGCGATGGCCAGGTCATACTTCCCCCAACATATTTTCGGGATGACTGCTTTCTCCTAATTTCTTCTTCGAGTTTTTTTGCCAGTTTATTTAATTCATCTTCCTGATCCTCAAGAGCCTTATGATCTTTAACAAGCTGCTTCTTGACCCTTTCCATCTCTCCTCTTGAAACTACAAGTTTATTTTGCTTTTCCTTTATATTGTTCATAAGAGAAACAAGTTCTGAACTATAGTTTTCAAGAGAGAGCTTCTTTTCCTCTATCAGATCTCTTTGCTCTTTTAAATATTTTAACAAATCTACATCGTGCTTAAATATTCTTTTAACCATATCTATTCTGGTCAGTAGGTCACTGAAGCTTGCAGAATCTAAAAGCACCTCCATGTATCCTACCTGTCCATTTTTATACATTACTCTTAGTCTTGAATTTAATACTTCTTTTTTATTTAAAATATTATCTTCTGCTATAGCTAGATCATTTTTTGTTTTTTCAATTTTGCTCTTAGTTTCCACTATTTTATCATTGATATCATCTATTTCTCCTTCTAGCTTCTGAATATTTTTTTCTAATCGATTAATCTCTGATACCACTGTCTTTTGCTTGTTCTCATTTTCCTTTAATTCCTTTGCTACTTCTTCTATCTTACTATTTATTTCTCGCAGTTTTTCCTTATCTTTACTTATATCTAAAGCAAAAACTTCAAAAGTCATTACAAATATGATTATAAAAGATAAAAAAACTATTAAGCTATTTTTAAGTCTCACTTTAGCTCTAATCCCCCTTTCACACAAATCAAACCTTCAAATATTTTCTCATCGATAAAATGCTCCCCAAGGCCCCAATTCCTGAACCTAAAATTAGAAATATAACAATCAAATTGTCCAAAATCAATTGCACTGGAAGAAAGTAAGCAGTAATCATAACATACATTTGAGTAGTTATAAAATCGTAAACATATCTGTATGCAATAAAAATCAATGCTATTGCTAGAGCTGACCCAATAAGCCCCAACATACTTCCTTCTATTAGAAAGGGCCATCTTATAAACCAGTTGGTTGCACCTACGTATTTCATAATATTAATTTCTCTTCTTCGAGCAGCCACAGTTAACTTGATAGTGTTCCCTATTATAAATATCGATATTGCGATAAGTATTACTATAATCACTAAACCTACCATTTTTATAAAGTTTGTTATATTTATAAGCTTGTCTATAATATCTTTATAAAATTTTACCTCGTCAACACCTTGAATACCCTGCAGAATACTTACCACAGTGCTGCTTTGTTGAACATCCTCTAAAAATACTATATATGAATTGGGTAAGGGATTAGTTTCAAGGCCTTCAAGCAAATATCCATGCTCACCCCAACGTTTTTTCATATTTTCAAGGGCTTCTTGCTTTGATTCATACTTTATATCCTTTATCCCTTCTATTTGACTGATTTCTTTTCCTATTTCTTCAATTCTTCCTTGGTCTATTCCCTCTTCCAGATATACCTGTACAGCATCAAACTGTTCCTTTACTCCCTCGGCTAAGCTATTTATATTTAATATAAGTATTAAAATTATTCCAAGAATAATTAAAGCAGCTGTGACGGAACCTATGGAAGCTAAACTCATCATTCTATTACGCCATAGATTTTTTAATCCTTCCTTAATCATATATCCAATGCTTCTAATTTTCATAACCGTAGCCACCCTTCTTCTCGTCTCTTACTACTAGTCCATTTTCTAGTGCGATAACTCTCTGCTGCATTAGATCCACAATATCTTTGGCATGGGTTGCCATAACTACGGTAGTTCCTCTTCTGTTTATCTGCCTAAGAAGCTTCATGATCTCCCAGGATGTATCGGGATCCAAATTTCCTGTTGGCTCATCTGCAATAAGTATAGGCGGATTATTTACTATTGCTCTGGCAATTGAAACACGCTGCTGCTCTCCTCCAGAAAGCTGTTCAGGGTACGCCTTTGCCTTTTTGCTTAGGCCAACCATGCTTAACATCATAGGGACCTGTCTTCTTATTTCCTTGGGACTTGCTTCAACGATCTCCATTGCAAAGGCCACATTTTCATATACTGTTTTATTTGGAAGTAGCCTAAAATCTTGGAATACCACTCCTGTTTTTCTTCTTACTAGAGGCACTTTTCTTCTATGAATATAGGTAATATCTTCATTGTCAATAATAATTCGCCCCTGAGTAGGTGCTACTTCCTTTAAAAGCATCTTAACAATAGTAGATTTTCCTGCTCCACTTGGCCCTACTAAAAAGACGAATTCACCTTTTTCAATCTTTAAATTTATATTTGAAAGTGCCATAACACCATTTTTATATCTTTTTGAAATATTAACTAATTCAATCATTGTACCAACTCCTAACATAAATTTATTTCGACATATATTTACTATTTCCTTCAAAAATTTAAGTTAAAAAAATAGTCCTTATTGACTATTTTGTCCTTGCATAGGAATTCAAACATTTTTTGAAAAAAATTGCAGGTATAAAGCAAAGTAAATTCAAGCGATGCAAGAAATTACAAACTTTTACCAGTTAAATATTAAAAAGGCTAACAGCTAACAAGAGCCAAGAGCTAAGAACTAATTAGGGCTACCAACTACAAACTACTAACTACGAACCAACAAATGCGTCGAAGACGCCTTTGTTCATAGATATATTATAATGGTTTTCTCTGCTTGAAATAAAGTATTGTTTGATGTAAATTTATTCCATACCAGTAGTATCTATCCATACCAAATATTTAGGTGGGGTAGTTTATGGACTACCTTTGACTAATACCGAAGATTTTTCATTATATCATTTAAATAAAGCTTTTATATGCACAGTACCTTGGAATAGTCCCGAACCCTATGTAAGATTTTCAGTAACCTTTGAAGCCAAAAACTTTGATGAGAAAAAAAAGAATAATTAATGAATTGAAAAACAGATTGTTAAAGCTTGAATTAGTTTTTTAAGCATAAGTCAAGGACAGAGAAATTTCTCTATCCCTATTTATATTGAGTTAATCAAATAAAATCTTGACAAAATTAATTTTATTTATTATTATTGAACTGTTAGTGATAATGATAATTATTATTAATTTCTATTGATTATTATCAAGCCTTTATTCATTGGTATTTAATTCTTTTTTAAAGGAGGTGATCTGGCAAAGGATTGGTATATTATATTGGAACTTTAGTAGCAAATATTTAGCTCCTATTATGTGCTAAATATTTCAATTAGACTTATTATTTTAAGAGGAGGATTTTTAAATATGAAAAGGAAATTATCTGTAGTTTCTTTAAGTTTTGTATTAATATTGTTGATAGCTACCCTTGCTGGTTGTTCTACTGGCCAGGAAAAAACTGCAAATATTCAGGAAGAAGCTTTAAATAGCAAGAAAGAAAATCAAGTTGTGAATCTTTATACTGATAGACATTATGATACAGATGAAAAACTATATGAATTATTTACTGAGGAAACTGGAATAAAGGTAAACGTAGTTAAAGGAAAATCCGATGAATTGATAGAAAGACTTGCAAGGGAAGGTAAGGACACTGAGGCTGATTTACTCATTACTGCAGATGCAGGAAGATTACACAGAGCAAAGACAAAAGACTTGCTACAACCTGTAACAAGTAATACTTTAACTAACAATATCCCTACAAACTTAAGGGATAAGGATAATGAATGGTTTGGTCTGACTGTAAGAGGCAGAATTATAGTGTATTCTAAAGACCGAGTAGATCCTTCGGAACTTTCAACCTATGAAGATCTAGTAAATCCTAAGTGGAAGGGAAAAATCTTAGTTAGATCATCATCAAACATATACAATCAATCCCTATTAGCTTCATTCATAGCAATTGATGGCGAAGAAAAGGCTAAACAATGGGCAAAAGGTATAGTAGAAAATATGGCACGTGATCCCCAAGGAAACGATAGAGCTCAGGCAACTGCTGTAGTTGCAGGTGAAGGTGATATTGCCATAATGAATACATACTACATTGGTAAAATGCTAAACTCTTCTAACCCTGAAGAAGTAAAGGTTGCTAAAAATGTAGGTATTTTCTTCCCCAATCAGGATACTACAGGAACTCACATAAATGTAAGCGGAGTTGGACTTACCAAATATGCTAAAAATAAAGAAAATGCAATAAAGTTTATGGAATTTCTATCAAGCCCAAAGGCTCAAGAACAATTTGCTCAGGCCAACTATGAATATCCTGCTAACCCTTCAGTAGAACCTTCAGATTTACTAAAATCTTGGGGAGAATTCAAACCGCAAAATATTAACTTATCTAAACTAGGAGAGTTTAATCAAAAAGCAGTTGAAATATTTAATGAAGTGGGTTGGAAGTAATTTATTCAGAGTAATTTAGAAAAGAGCAGCCTTTAAGGCTGCTTTTTTCAAAAAAGGAAGTGTTAAAAGTTGCTTAGAATTAGAGATTTAAAATTTAACTTTAATATCTGGTCAGTTTTAAGTTTTATATTTATTTCCTTAATAGTTTTGCCAAATTTAAATATTTTAATTAATATTTTGAATCATCCAAACGAAAACTGGAATCATATTAAGGAATACCTTTTAAAAGACTATATATTTAATTCTGTAATATTAGTCATATTCACTGGGATATTTACTATATTGATAGGTGTGAGCCTATCATGGATAATTTCTGTATATGATTTTCCCTTTAGAAGATTTTTTAAATGGGGACTAGTTTTACCCCTTGCAATACCTCCCTATATAGCAGCATATACATACAACGGTTTATTAAACTATACAGGAGTTATTCAAAGCTTTTTGAGAAATAACTTCCACATACGAGTCAATCAAAAATATTTTGATGTCATGTCAGCTCAGGGTGCTGTATTCATATTTACCATGTTTCTATTTCCCTATGTATATATAATTACAAAATCTTTCTTTGAAAAACAGTCTGCTTCATTAATAGAAAACGGAAGAGTTTTAGGTCGGAGCTCTCTGGAAATCTTTCTATATGTAGCACTACCTATATCAAGAACCGCCATTGTAGGTGGAGTCAGTCTAGTTATACTTGAAGTTTTAAATGATTATGGAGTTGTTAAGTATTTCGGCATACCTACATTTAGTACTGCTATCTTTAAAACCTGGTTTGCAATGGGAGATATAGACTCTGCCATAAGGCTTTCCGCTTCATTGATGTTTATGATATTTTGTATTTTAACGTTAGAGAAATTTTTACGGGGAAGAAAACAGTTTAGCTACACTACTTCAAAGGTCAGACCGATTTCCCGTATAGAATTGAAGGGATCAAAAAAAATATTAGCCTTTACCTTCTGTTTTTCAATTTTCAGCCTTGGTTTTATAATTCCTACTCTGCAGCTGATTCACTGGAGCCTACTTACATATAGAAAAATTTTAAATACAAAGTTTTTAACCATGATATCAAATTCCCTGATTATAGCCCTGTTATCCTCAGGCATCATTATTATTCTAGCCGTAATTATCGCAAACAACTGCAGAATAAGCAAGGGACCTCTTTCTAAAATCTATTCCAAAATTATAGTAATGGGTTACTCGATTCCTGGAGCCGTGATAGCGATAGCCGTAATAGTCTTCTTTGTAGCTTTGGATAATAAGTTATACTGGCTTTACAGAATGATAAATGACACTTCAAGCAAATTGGTTCTGAGTACAAGTATAGTAATGCTCATTTTTGCTTATGTAATAAGATTTCTAGCTATTGGTTATAATTCTATAGAGTCGGGTTTTGAAAAAGTTGGCAAGAAATTTTTTGAAGCTTCTAGAACTCTAGGGATGAATATAACAGAAACCTTTTTTAAGGTAGATTTTAAGATGATAAGGCATGCAATTTTAGGCGGTTTTCTCCTTGTTTTTGTAGACATCTTAAAGGAGCTACCCCTCACTTTGATTCTAAGGCCCTTTAACTTCAATACTTTGGCTACCAAATCCTTTGAATATGCCAATGATGAAATGATCCATGAAGCTGCTGTTTCTTCACTTATCATTATAATAATAAGTGTTATTTTAATCTATTTCTTTTATAAAATAGGCGATAAGGAGGCTACCTAATGTTTGTTGAAATCAGAGGACTAAGTTTTAAATATAAAAATTCTAAAGAAGAAACTTTAAAGAATTTTAATCTTAATATAAAGAAAGGAGAAACAGTTTCTATTTTAGGAGAAAGCGGGAGTGGGAAAAGTACAATCTTAAGACTTATTTCTGGTCTTGAGATACCAAACAGTGGAATAATTAAAATAAATAATAGATTGATAGTTAATGATAATACCTTTGTACTTCCGGAAAAAAGAGAAATCGGCATGGTATTTCAAGATTATGCCCTATTTCCCCATATGACTGTAGCTCAAAATATTAAGTTCGGACTGAAAAAATTAAGTAAAAAAGAAAAAAGTAAAAGGTTAAAAGAGGTTTTAGAATTGGTAAGCCTGGAAAAATTCGAGGAGAGATATCCCTAT
Organism: Candidatus Petromonas tenebris; assembly: GCA_014236755.1. Taxonomy (GTDB): domain Bacteria; phylum Bacillota; class Clostridia; order Peptostreptococcales; family Caminicellaceae; genus Petromonas; species Petromonas tenebris. The sequence continues at coordinate 45,615 of JACCKY010000006.1, forward strand.
GAATTGAGTGGAGGCCAGCAGCAGAGAGTTGCATTGGCAAGGGCTCTAGCTCCCAAACCTTCATTACTTTTACTGGATGAACCCTTCAGCAACCTAGATGCAACTCTCCAGTCTAAAATAAGAAGGGAACTAAAAAAAATATTAAATCATACGGGAATAACATCTATCTTCGTTACTCATGATAAGGAGGACTCTAGAGCTATTGCCGACAAAGTAGTGATTTTAAAGGATGGGAAAATAATCCAAACAGGATGTCCAAAGAATGTCCTTGATAATCCACTTTCCGGCTATGTAACTGAGATGCTTGGATAATATAAGAAGCAAGTAATAGTAGATGTTCATCAAAATCATCTACCATATCTTTGTTTAGACTCAAGAGATAATATTTTTTCTGCTGACAATCCAGTATAAAATTAACATTTAATATATTTTTTCAAAATATTATGCAATATTCTATGTTATCTATATATCAGCATAAATGCCGTGTCGGATTTTGTAATAATTTGTTATTTTATCAATTTTATTGCTTAAATCCTATGTTTTTTAACATTTGCCGTCAAAAAATAACAAAGTCTACGACAATATCATCTGTCATAGACTTTGTTAGTTATTTTAAAATATATTTTGAATATCAAAACTCTTTTTACTAATCTTCTTTATCCCCTTCTGATTCTTCAGCAAGCTCCTTAAGTCTTTTATTTACTAAATAATGTATAGTTCCCTCAGGGTAATTACCCTTTTCATCTTTCTTTCCAGCAGGTATTCCTGTAAGAATTTCTATACCTTCATCTATAGTCTTAACTGAATATATATGGAACTTCCCTTCTTTAACTGCCTGAACTACTTCATCCTTTAACATTAAATTCTTTACATTTTGATGAGGTATCATAACACCTTGGTTTCCAGTTAGTCCCTTTAGCTTGCAAACCTTAAAGAAACCTTCTATTTTTTCATTTACTCCTCCAATAGGCTGTATTTCACCTCTTTGATTGACTGACCCTGTTACAGCTATATATTGTCTTATAGGAACCTTAGCTATACTTGAAAGGATCGCATATAGCTCAGTACTGGAAGCACTGTCCCCATCTACACCTGAATAAAGCTGTTCAAAAACTATACTTGCAGATAAAGCCATCGGCTTATCCTGTGCATATTTATATCCCAAGTATCCACTTATTATCATAACACCTTTATCATGAATCTTTCCGCTAGTCTTTACTTCTCTTTCAATGTTTATGATTCCAGCCTTACCTCTATATGTTGCTACGGTTATCTTACTTGGTTTTCCAAACTTATATTCACCAGTACCTGTAACCGCCAGACCGTTTATTTCTCCTATTTTTTCTCCTTCAACATCTATGAGGTAGTCACCTGCGTCGAACATTTCAAGTATTTTTTCCTCATATTTATTATTTCTAAATATCTTTTCAGCTATCGCCTTTTCAATATGCTTTACCGTTACTATATCACTTCCATCTGCTTCTGCCCAGCTGTCAGCTTCATATAATATTTCTACTATTTGATTAAATCGAGAGCTTAGTTTATTTTGACTATCAGCCAGTCTGGAACTATATTCTACCACCCTTCCAACGGCATCCCTGTCAAAGTGTCTTAAATCTTCCTTTTCACAATGGGTTGCTATAAATCTTGCCATTTTTAAAATATTTTCTTCATCTCTACCCATTTCAATATCAAAATCTGCCATGATTTTGAAGAGTTTTTTGAACTCTTCATCATAATTATAGAGTAGAAAGTAAGTATAAGGATCTCCTATAAGTATTACCTTTAAATCGAGAGGGATAGGTTGGGGTTTAAGGCTAGTAGTAATTACATAACCAAGCTGTTTTCCTAAACTTTCAATGTTTACTTCATCAGTAATAAGGGCCCGCTTCAATCCCTGCCAAGCAAATGGATTTGTAAGTAAATCCTTAACCTGAAGCACCAGATAGCCCCCATTAGCTTCATGAAGCACTCCCGGTTTTATCTGTGTAAAATCAGTTTTCATAACTCCCATTTCATTCTTATATTCAACACTTCCTACCAGATTGTAATAGGTAGGATTAGTTTCAAATATTACTGGAGCACATTTTTTTTCGCTGTTATCAATGAACAGATTTACTTTATATCTTTCAAAAAAGGATGCGGTCGATTTTAGTTGAAACATAGCAAAGGGATTATCGCTCACATCATCAGTATCCTTTTTAAACTTATCAAGATTTTCAACTATATCCTCCCTAAGCATATCCAGATACTCATAGATTTTTCTATTATAATTAAACTTTTCCTTTAATTTATTTATGTGAAATTTTACCACGTTGCTTGCAGTATCAGCATCCAGTTCCCTTAATTTCTCCCTAAATTCTCCCTCTAAATTTCTAAGTTTATTAAAAAGTTCAACCGTTTCTAAGCTCAGTTCATTGGACCTTCTCCTGAGCTCTTCAAACTCCTCGGCAGACAAGTTTCTGTACTCTGATTCACTCATAGGCTGTCCATCTTTCAATGGTACACTTATTAATCCATTTTTAGTTTGAGTGAATTTAAATCCGTATTTTTCAGCTACTTCATTGAGCATATCTATTGTCCTCTGAGTTTTCATCTCGTACTGTTGTATCAACGCATTTTTCATATTTTCATAATCACGACTTGTAAAAGCCTTTTCAATTTCTTTTTTTAGTTGTTTAATGGTATTTTCCATATCCTTAACAAATTCTTTTCCCATTCCCGGCCTGAAATTTAAAGCTATTGGACTGTGCGGATTTTTAAAGTTATATACATAAATCCAATCGTCAGGTATTTTCTTTTCTTCAGCTTTCTTCTCCGTAATTAATTTTACATAACTATTTCTACCTGTACCACTTTGTCCCGATACGAATATATTATATCCTTTTTTCTTTACAGATAGTCCGAAATTCAAAGCATGGGCTGCTCTCTCCTGTCCTATAATTCCCTGCAGCGGTTTTAAATCTGAAGTATTTTTAAAATTCAAACAATCAATGTCGCATTTTTTCTTTAGTCTTTCAACAGGTACTTTATATTTTTCCAACATATCTTACTCACTCCCCTTTTACTGTTGTGTTATAAATTCATATACCCTTTTCCTTTTTTCATATTCAATTTATCTTAGTAGTTTCATAACTTTTTTGTCACTATGTATAATATTAGCAATAAACGCCATAAAAATTATTTTATTATTTTAATTATTCTTTGTAGTTTATACCATTTTTTATCGATATATTTATAGTTTGTTATATAATTTTTGTATATCCTATTAATGCAAATGATAAAGGGAGTGAATTTATGGGAGCTAAAGGACATAATGCTTTATTAAAATTGAAGGTTATTTAAAGGATATACTTGATGAAGACATTATAGTATCAATTTACGAGCAGAGGAAATAAGAAAGCTTTCAGATGAGACCAAAAGAGCTATAGGCAATATTAAGGATATAGCGTACATGGCAAGAGAATTTCAAAAATTGACCTCTCCTACATATAAAAAGCTAATATTATTACTTTTATGCAGTAATGATATTAGCTATTATTTTTGTCTAGGAGTTCAAACATTTTTTGAAAAAAATTGTAGGTATAAAACAAAGTAAATTCAAGAGATGCAAGAAATTACAAACTTTCACCAGTTAAATATTAAAAAGGCTAACAGCTAACTGCTGACCGCTCATGTCAAAAAGGTGACAGGTGACGGGCTACAGGAAAGACCCTAAAGAACGGCCAGGATTTGCCAAGAGCCAAGAGCTAAGAACTAATTAGGGCTACCAACTACTAACTACGAACTAACAAAGCGTCGCCAGACGCTTTGTTTTCATAGGATTAGTTAATTTCTACCTTTTTGCCATCTACCATATATATTATTTTTTCGCAAATGTTGGTTATGTGGTCAGCCATTCTTTCAATATATCTGCCTACAAATAAAAATTTAGTTCCCTGGTTAATATATCTGCTATCCTCATGTATCATCATTAATATTTCTGTATATATATCGTGATATAAATTATCAATCAATTCATCATCTTCCCCTACTCTACGAGCAAGCTGGGAGTCTTCATCCATAAAGCTCCTTTTTGTATTTACAAGCATATCTTTAACTATATCCCTCATTTTTGGAATATCTATCAAAGGTTTTATATGTTCTTCATTACCAATCTTTATAGTTTCTTTAGAGATATTAACACAAAAATCTCCTACTCTCTCTAAATCAGTTATTATCTTAGCTATTGAAAATATGACTCTTAAGTCCTTCGCCATAGGTTGTTGAAGGGCAATAAGTTCTATAGTCTTTTCTTCTATTTCAAACATATATTGATCTATTCTATCGTCTAGTTTTATAACTTCCCTTGCAAGATTTACATCTTTATTGATTAATGATTCTACAGATTTATCGATTAGCTCCTCTACACCCTCAAACATTTTAACTACTTCTTTTTTCAGTTCTTTTAAAGCTGATTCAAAACCATCTCTACCCATTCATTAGCCTCCTTAACTTTTAATGGTAATATCCAAATTCTTACATGCAATATCTATAATGCCATATATAATTCTATTTATAATTGGATAAGATTATCACTAAAATATAATTTTTCAAAATCAACTCCACACTATTATTACTGTGTGACTTTAACCAAATCTACCGGTAATATAATCTTCTGTCCTTTGATCCTTTGGAGTAGTAAATATTGTGCTTGTAGGTCCAAATTCTACTAGTTCTCCCATAAGGAAAAAGGCAGTATTGTCTGATATTCTTGCCGCCTGCTGCATTGAATGTGTAACGATTACAATAGTATAATCTTTTTTCAAAGTTTCTATCAGATTTTCAATTTTAGAAGTAGCTATTGGATCTAATGCTGAAGTAGGCTCGTCCATTAATATAACCTCCGGCTCCATGGCAATAGCTCTAGCTATACACAGCCTCTGCTGCTGTCCACCTGACAATTCCCATGCGGATTTGTTTAATCTATCCTTAACTTCATCCCAAAGAGCAGCACCACGAAGACTTTTTTCTACAATTTCATCCAATTGTTTCTTATTTCTTATTCCATGCCTTTTAGGTCCATATACTATATTTTCGTAGATAGACTTTGGAAATGGATTTGGTTTTTGGAAAACCATTCCTACTTTTTTTCTGAGTTCTTCAACTTCTATTTTTTTTGAATATATATCTTCACCATCCAACAGGATTTCTCCTTCTACCTTAGTATTTTCAATCAAATCATTCATCCTGTTTAATGTCCTTATGAAGGTCGATTTACCACATCCTGAAGGTCCTATTAGTGCAGTAACCTTTTTTCTTTCAATATCCATATTTATATCCATTAGTGCCTTAAAGTCTCCATAATAAAAATTCAAATCTCTAATTTGCATCTTTACTTTCATATTTTATCCTCCCTAGACTTTAATTCTATCCTGATACTTATTCCTAAGTAAAATAGCTGTTAAATTTATAAATATCAAAACTATAAGTAAAACAATTATACCTGCTGCAGCAACGCCTTGGAATTCTCTTTGAGGCATAGTAGCCCAAGTAAATATTTGAAGTGGCAAAGTAGTAAATTCATCAAATGGTGTTTGTGGAGTAAACCATATGGCAGCTGCACCACCTACTACAACCAAAGGAGCTGCTTCACCTATGGCTCTTGATACTGCAAGTATTGTCCCAGTAAGGATTCCCGGCATAGAATAAGGAAGAATGACCTCTCTTATAGTCTCCCACTTAGTTGCACCTAATGCGTAAGATGCCTCTTTTAGATTATGTGGAACAGTCTTGATAGCTTCCTGGGAAGCAACGATAATTATCGGTAATATAAGCAATGCCATAGTAATGGCTCCTGAAATAATTGTTCTCCCAAATCCTAGAGCACGAACAAATATAGCCAAACCTAATATACCATATACTATTGATGGTACCCCTGCAAGATTACTGATATTAACCTTAATTAAATCATTTAATTTATTTTTTGATGCATATTCCTCAAGATATATAGCACCACAAACTCCTAAAGGAAAAGCTATTATAATAGTGAAAACAATAATCCAAAGTGATCCGAATATTGCTGCCTTTATTCCTGCTTTACTTGCAAATCTGGAAGTATAATTAGTTAAAAATTTTACGTTTAAATAAGGGAGTCCTTTTTTAAAGGTATCAATAAATAAAACTGCCAACATCAATATGCTAAACAATATACAACATACCAATATTCCATGGAAAATTCTGTTCGCATTTTTTCTTTTCCCCAAGTTCATTAATAATCCTCCTTAAATCTATTAACAATATATCTCGAAAGCAGGTTCATTGAAAGAGTAATTACAAATAATAACATAGCAACCGCAAATAAACTTTGGGCTTCAATACTTCCTTGAACTACGTCCCCTTGACTTATTTGGACTATGAAACCTGTCATTGTTTGAATACTTTCAAGGGGATTTAATGTAAGCTTTGGAGTTGAACCTGCAGCCAGAGCAACAATCATTGTTTCCCCTATTGCCCTAGATATTGCTAATATAAAGGAAGCTACTATGCCAGAAAATGCAGCTGGTATTACAACGCCATATACAACCTCCAGTTTGGTAAGTCCCAAAGCATAGGCTCCCTCTCTCAAACTATTGGGTACAGCTTTCATTGAATCTTCACTTAATGATAAAACCATTGGAATCGTCATTACTCCTACTGCGATTGACGCACTGAGTGCATTGTATATACTTGCTTCTGGAAATATTTTTCTTATAAAGGGAGTTATGGTATTAAGTGCAAAATATCCATATACTATTGAAGGGATACCAGCAAGAACTTCAATTACAGGTTTTACAATCTTTCTGACTTTTTTGTGAGCATATTCGCTAAGATATATAGCACTTAAAAGACCTATGGGTATTGAAATTATTGATGAAAATATAACTATCAAAAAAGTACCGGAAATTAACGGAAGTACTCCAAAATGCTGTGGCTTAAAAAGTGGAGTCCATTTTGTTCCTGTTAAAAAGTCTAGTATTGGAATATGCTGAAAAAACAGTACACTTTCACTAAACAATGTGATAAATATTGCTACAGTAATAAGAACGGAGACCATTCCAAATCCGAATAACAGATTCTTAATTATTTTTTCTTTAACTTTCTTTATTCGGATATTCCTGAGAATATCACTTTTGTTTGCATTTTTCTTATTATTTTTAATATTGATACCATTCATAATATTCCTCCTGATTCTTCCTAAACACGGCAATAAAAGGGCAAAAGCCCTTTTATTACTATTATAATTTAATTCTAATTTCAATGTAAGCATACTTTCAATACAAAACTTAAATATTTTTTAGTTTAATTATTTAAGTCCTAGCTTTTCAAGCGCTTCTTCATATTTAGCTTCAGGCATTTTAACATATCCTGTTTGAGGAATTAAGTCTTTACCTTCAGTTAAATAGTACTCAACAAAAGCTTTAACCTGTGGCTTTTCTAAAGACTTCTTGTTTATATAGATAAATAGGGGTCTTGAAAGTGGTGAATATTCACCTGACTCGATTGTTGCAGGTTCTGGAGCTACTGGACCATTTCCAGCATCTATAGGAACAGCCTTTAACTTGTCTGTATTTTCTGCATAGTAAGCATATCCGAAGAATCCTAATGCATACTTGTCTCCTGCTATACCAGTTACAAGTACATTGTCGTCTTCACTAGCAGTATAGTCAGGTCTTATATTTCCACTTTCACCATTTATTTCTTCTGTGAAGTAGTCAAATGTTCCTGAGTCAGAACCTGGTCCGTAAAGCTTGATTTCTTCATCTGGCCACTCTGGTCTTACATCCTTCCAAGTCTTAACCTTACTGTCCTTGTTCCAGATTTTGTTTAACTCTTCTACAGTTAAATAATCTACAAAGTCATTTTGTGGATTTACAAGAACTGATAATCCGTCAACACCCACTTTAACTTCTACATACTCAATGCCATTTTCTTCAGCTAGCTTCTTCTCTTTATCTTTAATAGGTCTTGAAGCATCATTTATATCAGTTTCGTTAACTAAGAACTTTTTAAATCCTCCGCCTGAACCAGAAACTCCTACAGTAATTTTCACTCCTGGATTTGCCTTCTGAAATTCTTCAGCAACTGCTTGAGTTATAGGAAAAACTGTACTGGAACCGTCAATTGCAATAGAACCTTCCAATTTAGCTTCTTTTTCAGCTGGCTGTTCAGCCGGTTTATTTTCTTCACTTTGTTGATCAGTTGTTTTAGAACCACATCCTGCTAAAAGTCCTAGAGATAAGATTGCGATTAATAGAATTGATACTGTTTTCTTTACCTTGCTAAAGTTCATAAAAACTCTCCCTTCAGATTTTTTATATATTCTTAAAGTACATAAATAAAATATCATTATTTTTCCCTCTGTTTGTTATGCCATTGTTAACTGAATGTTAAATTCATGTTAAGCAGAGATTGTTTATTTCTTCTTTAAGGTCTAAAACTTCATTGTGGCCTTTCTTCGCTATGCCAAAGGTTTCTCTGGACTTTTTACTCAGTACCTCTATTTGATTCAATCTTTATAATTGCCAGTCTTTTTTAAAAAACTAACTATTTCTTTAGGTGCCTTAATTTCTCTAAAAAGCCGACTCATCTTTTGTTTAAATCCTATGTTCTTTCCTCATGTTTTTATAAAATTTAAAAAATTATCAATAACACACGATTATATTATCTTAATTTTGTTTTAATTTTAAATAAACTTCACGTTAACTTTATGTTAAAATGTTAAACAATGGTTTCGCCAGGACAAAGACATCTCCGACCCTTTGTTAGTTCTTAGCTCTTGGCAAATCCAGATCATTCTTTAGGGTTTTTCCTGTCACCTTTTTCTGCCATGATCCATTAACTATTAGTCATAAACTCTTTTTTCAAAAAAAATAAGATGACTTTTGCCATCTTATCCTCTAAATTTGATCAAATATTAGACCTTTTGATACACAGGTGTACAAAAATGTGCATATTTTGGATTCTTACCGGTAGTAATATTGAAAAATAGCTCCTTTACCTTTCTACAAACTTCTCCCGGCTTACCATCTCCAATCTTTCTATTATCTATTTCTACAATAGGGGTTACTTCCATAGCCGTTCCGCTAAAGAAGGCTTCTTTTGCTGAATAAAGCTCAGTTCTGGATATGCTTCTTTCTACTACTTCTATGCCCAGCTCTTCCTTAGCTAGGGTCATAACTGTATTCCTTGTAATTCCTTCTAAAATATTATCAGAAGGAGGTGGAGTAATCAGCTTTCCATTCTTGTATATAAATATGTTTTCTCCCGGTCCCTCACAAACATGGCCGTCATCAGTAAGTAGTATGGCTTCATCGTATCCATTCTGAAGAGCTTCAAGGGAGGCAAGGGCTGAATTTAGATATCCCCCTGTAGGTTTAGTTCTTGCGGGTATCATATTGTCGGATATACGTCTCCAGGAAGATATACATGCTCTAAAGGCTTCCTTCCCTGCAAAGTTACCCATGGGCTGACAATAAATTAAAAGACGATTATCATCATCTTTAAGAGTAGGATATAGTTCATCTGAACCCTTATAAGCTACAGGTCGTATGTATACGGTAGTTCTAAAATCATTTTTCTTTAGTAGCTTCACGGTCCAATCACAGAGTTCCTCAACTGTATATGGAATATCTATATATAGAGCTCTACAGGATTGTAACAATCTTTCATAGTGTTCCTTTAACCTAAACCCGTATAATTGCCCGGTATCATCATCCCAATAGGCTCTAATTCCTTCGAAACATCCCAGACCGTAGTTAAAAGCCTTACACCTTATACTGATGGTCACCTCTTCTTCTTTAACTATTTTCCCTTGATAGAATACATAAGAATTGTTCATTTTAATATCCTTCCTTCCCTAGTATTAAGTTATCTATCGGTTCTCCTGGGGGAACGATTGGATAGACACACTCGTCCTTGTTAATGACACACTCAATAACAACTGCCGCTTTTTTATTCTTAACCTTTTCTAACACTTTTTTTAGACTGTCTATGTCATTAACCCTATACCCCTTAATTCCGTAAGCTTCTACTAGTTTTATATAGTCAACCTCATCTCCTATATCCGTTTCTGAATACCTTCCTCCTTGAAACATCTTCTGCCATTGTCTTACCATTCCCAATGTATGGTTATTGAATAGCATGGTTATTGTGGGTATTTTATATCTTGCAATTGTAGCTAGTTCATTACAGTTCATTCTAAAACTTCCATCACCGGTTATATGAAGTATCCTTTTGTTAGGATTACCAACTTGGACTCCTATGGCAGCTCCCAGTCCATATCCCATAGTACCCAAACCTCCCGATGATATAAATGTTCTAGCCTTTTTAAATCTCCAATGTTGAGCTGTCCACATCTGATGCTGGCCTACATCAGTAACGACTACTGTATTTTGACCAAAAATATCGTTAGCCACTTTAAGGATGTTTTCTGGATGAAAATCATTTTCTTTTCTTTCCCCTGTTTTCCAGCTGGAAATCCTATTTATCCATTCCTTCCTATCCCTTCTTTCAACATGCTTAATTAACCTTCCTAATATATAACTCACATCTCCTAAAACTGAAAGATTTGCCTTCTTATTTTTGTCAATTTCAGTTTTATCTATATCTATGTGAATAATTTGAGCCTCGGGTGCAAATCGCTCTGCCTTTCCCACTACTCTATCACTAAATCTAGCCCCAATAGCTATAATTAAATCGGAATTTGTAACTGCCAAATTTGCTTCCTTAAACCCGTGCATTCCCACTAATCCCAAAGATAAACGATTATCTCTAGGAAAGCTGCCGAGTCCCATCAGAGTATTTGCTACTGGAATATTTGTTTTTTCAGCGAATTTATATAATTTATCAGATGCGTCAGATATGATAACTCCGCCACCTGCATAGATAATGGGTCTTGAGGAGTCATTTATTGCTTTGGCTACCCTTAACAATATCTCTTCATCAATCTCATATTTTTTTTCCATGTTAAAAGAAATTTCTGCTTTCTCATAATAGGTCTTTTGAATGAAAATATCCTTTGGGATATCAATCAGCACGGGTCCCGGTCTTCCGCTGCTTGCCACATGAAATGCTTCCCTTATGATATCCGCTAAATCCTTAACATCCTTTACAAGATAATTGTGTTTTGTAATAGGTAATGTTAGCCCTGTTATATCAATCTCTTGAAAGGAATCTTTTCCCAAAAGACTGGTTGGTACCTGCCCAGTAAAAATTACCATGGGTACCGAATCCATAAATGCCGTAGCTATTCCCGTAATCGTGTTTGTTGCTCCCGGTCCGGATGTAGCAAAACATACCCCTACTCTACCGGTAGAACGGGCATATCCATCGGCACCATGTACCGCTCCCTGTTCATGAGCAGTCACTATATGGTCAAACTGATTACTGTAATCATACAGGGCATCATAGAGGGGGATTACAGCCCCTCCAGGATATCCAAATATAGTGTCTACACCCTGTTCCCTCAAGCATTCAAGAACAATTTCTGCCCCCCTTAGCTCCATTTTTTCACCTGCCTTCAATTTAAATCATATATTTTGCCGACAATCTCTCCTTATTCTTTAATCCAGGACATCATACTTCTAAGTTTTTTTCCAACTTCTACTATAGGATGGCTGAGCTCTTGATTTTTTATTGAATTGAAAACTGGCCTGTTCATAGCATTTTCTAAAAGCCATTCCTTAGCAAACCTACCTGTCTGTACCTCTTCCAATACTCTTTTCATCTCTTCTCTCGTTTCCTTGGTTATCATTCTTTTACCTACCATATAGTCTCCATATTCAGCAGTATCACTTACACTATATCTCATATTTTCAAAGCCACCCTCATATAGCAGATCAACAATAAGCTTCATTTCGTGTAAACACTCAAAATATGCTATTTCTTTCTGATATCCAGCTTCAACAAGGGTATCAAATCCTGCCTTAATAAGCTCAGTTACTCCTCCACACAATACACACTGCTCACCAAAGAGGTCGGTTTCAGTTTCTTCTTTAAAGGTAGTCTCCAATACTCCCGCTCTTGTTGCTCCGATTCCCTTTGCATAAGCCAGAGCTATATCCTTTGCCTTTCCTGTATAATCCTGATGCACTGCCACCAATGCCGGTACCCCTTTTCCCTCACTATATACTCTTCTTACTAAATGTCCAGGTCCTTTAGGTGCCACCATAAATACATCTACATATTCCGGAGGGTTTATCTGATTAAAATGGATATTAAATCCATGGGCAAATGCGAGAGCATCCCCCTCCTGCAAATTTTCTATGACGTACTCAGTATATACCTTTTTCTGAACCTCGTCTGGCACTAAAAGAATAGTCACATCACTTGCTTTAACTGCATCGGCAACCTCCATAACTTCCAATCCGTCCTGTTGTACCTTTTCCCAAGATCTACTTCCTTTGTAAAGCCCTACTACAACGTCTACTCCACTTTCCTTTAAATTCAGTGCATGAGCATGCCCTTGACTTCCATACCCTATAACCGCCACTTTTTTATCTGAAAGTAGTCCTAAATTAGCATCCTTATCATAATACATTTTTGTCATTTTAAGTCCCCCTTATATTTTTTAAACTAGTTCCTTTACTTCATAAACATCTATAAGCTTTTCCATCTGATTTATGGCCTGCTGAACGCCTAGCCCAAATTCATCTTCTAAAGTTATTATCAGGTCTGCAAACTTTGAATCTGTGGCATCCACCATATTGACTCCCTTTACATTAAACCTCTTTCTCCTTAAAACTCCAACCACTCTCATTAGAACTTCCAGGCCTGTACTGACACGGGCATAGACTCTTTTATCCACATCTATTCCCTCCCTTAATTTTATTAATTAAGTTCAAAGTTCTCTCAACTAATAGATTTTAAAAATTATCACAAAACTGATATAATATCAATGATAAGTATTTTTTAATGTTTAATTTTTTTTGTAGTTTTATTATTTTTTCATGGCTAAAGACTGTTGGCGCAGTTCTTTAGCTTTTTTCTTTTTTCATTTTCTTATTTATCCTTGTTTCTAATACATTGACTATATACATACTTAATTCCTCCCTTCATCTTCTATTTACAAGGATAAATGCAATTAATTCTTATAAATAAAAAACCTCCCATCCCTAAGACGTAATAACTCTATCTTAGGGACGAGAGATTATTCTCGCGGTACCACCCTAATTTCTAATCAGTATAAACCAATCAGATCTCTATTCAGGTCGAAGGATGCTTTTCCTTGAACCTTAGCTGTGTAACGGCAGCAACCGGCCTCATCTACTTGGCAACTTCCTTTTGATTCGGCAGCTCAGAAGTGATCATTACATATCCACTCTAACACCAACTTTCAGCAACCGTTGGCTCTCTGTAGTTAAAGCATAGATATCTTTCTCTTCATCATAGCTTTTCTATGTGTTGTGTTATTATGCACATTATACTATCGTTATACATATAAGTCAATACGTTTTTTATAATTTTCTAAATATTTTTAATCAATACAATTTTTTAGGCCCTCTACTTTAATCCTGCTGAAATTTTAATGTTCTCCTGATGCTTGTAATCAATTTCTCCATCCTTATGTCTTGTGCTATTGGCAAAATGGATATCCATGTGTCCGTTAAAATTATTATCTTTTATATACTCAATACTATGAGGCATAGAGGCTGCTGAAGCTGCTATTCGTCTTCCATCAACCATTACAATAATCGGTCTACTGTTCCAACTGTAATAACCTCCCCATACTTCCTTCATTATCTGTGCATCATACTTAGTTAATGGTTCACAGTCTGCATGGTTTGCCCCTATGGTCCTTTTCATATTCCATTCCCTTCCAGTATAAAAGTCTTTTACTTTAAAGACCTTACCTATTGGAACTACATACTGTGCTTCAGTCCACCAGTCTAAATATTCACCATATTTATACCCAGGAGTATCCTTTACTGGTACATGATGAACGGGAACTTTTAATGTATCTCCTATATTAAGTACTGTACTTTGAGACATATTATTGACTCTTATCAGCTCATAATAAGGTATTCCAAACTTAAGGGCTATACTCCAGAAATCATCTCCCTTCTGCACCTTATAATAAGTATAGGTTACATATGGTTTATTAACATCTGAATTTTCAGTAGAGCGTTCTATTTTACTATTATTCGGAATAAGTATTTTTTGTCCTATATAAAGCTGACTGTGTTGGCTAGCATTGTTTACATCCAGAAGCTTATTTAAATCTACACCATATAACTGACTTATTTTCCAATAGGTTTCTCCTACCTTTACAGTATGAGTTCTATAGTTATTTTCTATAGGTATTATTATTACATCGTTAACATTTAGCTGCGTCTTAGAATTTGCATTGTTTGCTTTCAGTAGCTTGTCTATATCTATATTAAACTTTTGACTAACCTTCCAGTATGTATCTCCCCATTTTACCTTATACAATATTTTTTCATTTAGATTATAGGGAAGTTTTATAGATTGTCCAACTTCCAAATAAGGGTTTTGATTGGCGGAATTCGTGCTCATTAGTTCACTAAGCTTTATATTATACCTATTACTTATTTTCCAATAGGTATCCCCGTACTTTACTTCATAGGTTACGATCTCTCCAAAAGCTAATATACTACTTTGCGAGATAAGGGACAATGATATAAGGCCTCCAGCTACTATTTTTTTAAATTTCATTAATCATTCCTCCTTAAACTGTATGATTGCAAAAGTTTATTTTAACCATAGTGTATATAAAAAACATTCGACATTTTTCGACAAATCCCTTGATGTAAATAATGGTAACTTTTCAAAGCAATTTAAAAGACCCTAAAGAAATTCTATAGGGTCTTTTAAATTAATCATCATATCTAGTTTTTAGTTCTATTCTATAAGGCAGTTCCTTTAGATTAGTTTTTGTAACTATGTAAGGATAAGTAATAACCTGGTCAACGACATCACCTGGCTTAGGATCGTAAAACTCAGCGTATACCACCAATTTAAACTTATCTTCTTCCCTTATTTTTTCTATCTTATCTATTTTAACAGTATATCCGCTTGTTGGTTTTTCTCCCCTTGTAACCACTACAAAAATTTCTCCGTTAACTTTACATGCCAAGGCCCTTTCAAGGGTTTTGTATCTTGGCAATATTTCCTTAATCTTTTTAGGTACTTGTTTTTCCTCTAGTACTTTAAAATCTACTTCTCTACTGCCACCAGTAAAGTGTTTTATTCCCATTGTACCGCTTATTACAACAAGTATGACTACAATAGAAATAATAATTGTTTTTTTATTAAGCAGATTTCTAGCCTTTGATTTAATTTCCAACATGATTCCCCCCTTTAACTTGTATCACTTAGTTATTAAATAGTATTCAAGAGGAAATACAAATATTCTAAAATTTAAAATAAGAAGCCAATTTGAGGCTTCTTATTTTAATTTATTTAAAAGTTCCTTAACTTTATTAAAAATATTTTCTGGTGTTAAACCGTATTTTTCCAGCAACTGATCTGGCTTTCCTGATTCTCCAAAAGTATCATTAATACCTATCATTTTCATTGGAACAGGACTATTCTCTACAACTACTTCTGCAACGGCACTACCCAGACCACCTAGTATATTGTGCTCTTCAACAGTCACTATAGCTTTGGTTTCCTTAGTTGCTTTGATGATTATATCCTTGTCTATGGGCTTTATGGTATGTATATCTATAACCCTTGCAGAAATACCTTCTTTGAGAAGATCTTCTCTAGCCTTCAAGGCTTTATCTACCATTATGCCTGTTGCTATAATTGTAACGTCCTGCCCTTCCTTTACTTCTATTCCCTTTCCGATTTCAAACTCGTAATCTTCTTTGTTATATATAACCGGGACCTTTGCTCTTCCCAGTCTTATGTACACCGGTCCCTTATATTCGGAAGCAGCATAAATAAGGGCCTCAGCAGATATTGCATCGGCGGGATTTATTACTGTCATATTAGGTATGGCTCTCATGCATGCTATATCTTCTAATGCTTGGTGGGATGCACCATCTTCTCCAACTGTGATCCCCGCATGGGTCGCACATACTTTTACATTAAGCTTTGGATAGCAGATAGAATTTCTTATTATTTCAAATGCTCTGCCCGTAGCAAACATCGCAAAAGTGCTTGCAAAGGGAATCTTTCCTGATGCAGCAAGTCCTGCAGCCGTTCCCATAAGATTTTGCTCAGAAATACCCATGTTAAAAAATCTATTTGGAAACTCCTTTCCGAAGGAGCTAGTCTTAGTAGATTTAGATAAATCTGCATCAAGAACTACAATATCCTCATTCTGCTTTCCTAAATCAACCAATACTTTTCCATAGGCTTCACGAGTAGCTATCTTTTTCGTCATTATAATTCACCTCCAAGTTCCTTCAAGGCTTGCTCCATTTCTTCCTCTGTAGGAGCCGTTCCATGCCAGCCTACTTGATTTTCCATGAAGGAAACGCCTTTACCCTTAACAGTTTTGGCAATAATTATTGTAGGTTTTTCTTTCGTTTCTTCAGCTTTGTTTATGGCGTTAAATATTGCTTCAAAATCATGGCCATCTATTTCTAACACATTCCAACCAAAGCTTCTCCATTTTTCATCAACAGGCTTAATGTTCATAACTTCTTCATTTGGCCCATCAATTTGCAGTCCATTATAATCTAGAAATGCAGTAAGATTATCCAGTTTGTAATGGGCGGCAGCCATGGCAGCTTCCCAAACTATTCCTTCATTTATTTCTCCATCGCCAAGAAGAACATAAATTCTGTTTTTTCTGTTATCCAGCTTGGAAGCCAAAGCCATACCAACTGAAGCCGAAAAACCTTGACCTAAAGATCCAGTTGACATTTCTACCCCAGGAGTTCCTTTCATGTCTGGATGTCCTTGAAGCATGGCTCCCATTTTTCTTAAGTTTATTAATTTATCGGGAGTAAAAAATCCTCTTCTTGCAAGGACTGAATACAATACGGGAGCTGCATGTCCCTTTGATAAAATAAATTTGTCTCTGCCTTCCCAATCTGGTTTTTTCGGATCTATGTTCATTTTTTCAAAATATAGTGCCGTTAGAATTTCAACGGCAGAAAGAGACCCTCCAGGGTGACCTGAGCCTGCAGCAGTGGTCATACTGATAATATCTTTTCTGACTTGAACAGCTATGTCTTTCAAGTCTTGAAACTTAGAGCTCATCCAATCTACCTCCTATAAAATCTAAATTTAAACTGAAATTAATTTATTGTTCTATCTCCCTAAATCCTTCTCCAAGGACTTCATGGACTGTAGTTACCATCATAAATGCCCTTTTATCTATGGAATAGACTATATCTTTTAGCTTTGTAACCTGTGCTCTGTTTACAACGCATAGCAGAACATTCTTTTTATTACCGGTATACATTCCCTTTCCGTCTAATGAAGTAACTCCTCTTCCTAGTTTATCAATAATTTCCCTACTTATTTCTTCAGTGTAGTCTGTAATTATATAAAAAGCTTTAGCATAATTTAATCCTTCAACAATAAAATCAGCTACCTTCACAATAACATATAGAGCGATAGTAGAGTATAGAGACGTTTCAATGTTTTTATTAACGACACCTGCAGCGGCAACGATTATGAGGTCTATCATCATCATTAGTTTTGCAATGCTAATACCAGGTATAAACTTATTTAATATGGCGCCTGCTAAATCTGTTCCCCCAGTAGTTCCTCCGCTTTTAAAAACAAAACCTATACCTACTCCCATTAGAACTCCTCCATACAGAGAAGCAAGTAACAGATCCTGAGTAGCATTTATATTATTTCCTAAAGTGATTATTAAAATCCTTATAAATAATGAAAGCATAAGGGTACCGTAGGCTGTTTTAGCTCCAAAGGCTTTGCCTAAAATTATTATTCCAACTATAAATAATGGAATATTTATAACAAGGTTTGTTACATCAATGGGAATTCCGCTTACTTTTTGTATCACAATAGCTAATCCCGTTACTCCGCCGGGAGCTATTGTATTCGGCTCTAGAAACAACATTAGACTCGCAGCCATTAAAAGAGTACCTAATGTGATTCCCACGTATTCAAAGAAAATCTTATATGTTTTTCTTTTCATTCAAACCACCTCACTATGATTAGCAACTGTAGTGCAAAGACATCTGACGATGCTTTATTAGCTCTTAGCTATTGACATCTTTAGAGTATCAGGCACTTGCCATTAGACTCTGGGTAATAAACCTTGGGTATTATTTCATACCGTATAGGCACAATATATTGAGCCCTTACAGACTATCACCTGTAACTTGTAACCGTCATCCTTTATCCTATTTCCTATATCCTATATCCTGTTACCTGTAACCTATTAATTACACTGTAGCACAAAAGACATTATAACACAGTTATATTTTAAATGAAATAGGACCGGGCAAATAATTTGCCCAGTCCCCTTTATTGTATATTTTTGCTTAACAGCACTTTTATCATAAACTTAGGTAAAACCATCATTCGCTTATATCTCCAGGGCTCTTTAATCAGTCTATAAAACCACTCCAATCCCAGTTTTTGATAAATCATCGGAGCTCTCTTTGCCGTTCCTGCCCATATGTCAACGCTTCCCCCTACTCCAATAGCCACTCCTGCCTTTAGTTTCTTTCTGTTATTATATATCCACTTTTCCTGTCTCGGTGCCCCTAACGCTACAAATAAAACATCGGGCTTTAATTTATTTATACTTTCAATAATGTCTATTTCCTCATCCTGATTAAAATAGCCGTGGTGATATCCTTTAACTTCTATATGGCGAAACCTTTCTTTTATTTTTTTGCATGCAAGCTCTTCAACCCCAGGTTTTCCACCTAATATAAATATCGATCTATTCATATTATTGCAGTAATCAAGTATTTTCTGCATAAGATCTATCCCGGTCACTCTTTCGATTAGTCCTAAATTATGTATTTTAGATGCATATATAAGTCCTATTCCATCGGGAATATTCATATCTGACCTTTTTAAAACTTCCATTAATTCTTTGTCATATCTAGCAGCCATTACAATTTCCGTATTTGGGGTAGTAATAATTCCCAGTTTTTCTTCAGCCAATATATGTTCAAATCTCTTTGAGGCCTCTTCCAAGGTAATTTTGTCTATTGGAACTCCAAATATACTAACTGTTTTTCTCATCATTACACCTGCTTTATCTTAACATTTCAAGTAAAAGCTTTTTGTTTTCTTCAGCTTTCTCCTTCAGCAATTCGGCTATTCCTTGGGTTTTAAGG
This sequence comes from Candidatus Petromonas tenebris, assembly GCA_014236755.1. Classification (GTDB taxonomy): domain Bacteria; phylum Bacillota; class Clostridia; order Peptostreptococcales; family Caminicellaceae; genus Petromonas; species Petromonas tenebris. Next base: position 64,880 of record JACCKY010000006.1, read on the forward strand.
GATTCTACCATGTGTTGTCTTACAACTCTATCAAATTCTTTGTATAAATTCTCTAAATTCAACTTCTCTACTTTTCCAAGATTTTTTTGATCTGCAATTTTTAAAAAGGAATCTATTTTAGGGTCATATTCAATCCCAAGCATTGGAACTCCCTGGATCGAAGCAAAAATCAAGGAATGAAGTCTCATTCCTATTAAAATCTCCAGTTTTCCAACTATACTTAAAATTTCCTGGGGTCTGTATTCTTTCTGCAAAACATAAGCTTTGTTTTTCATTTTGCTAATTATTTCTTTTGAAAGGTCACTGTCCTTAGGTACCTGCATTGGTATGAATAGTACTTCAAAGCCCTTTTCTACTATATAATCTGCAAACTCAGCCATTATATCTCTAAAGTTTTCTGAAAATACCCAAGGTCTCACTGAAATGCCGACTAATGGTTTATCCCCAGGTATGCATTCCTCTTGAATAATTTTTTCAAGCTCATCAGTAGCAATATCATCAAGTGCGTAGGTTGCATCAATTGTTACATCTATCTCTTTTGTTATACCTATTTTCTGCATAAGTTGTTTTGAGTCATTATCTCTTAAAATAATTTTGTCTACCTTGTTAACTATTTTGCGTACTAAATACCTATTCCATTCTTTATTTACAGGACCAAATCCGTTGCTGAAGAAAACAACCGGTTTTTCATAAAATTTAGACATAAGTATCAGACCCAGATAATAGATAATGGAACGGTTGCTAGTCACATCCTGAAGTAGAGATCCACCACCACTTATAACGAGGTCACATCTCTTTATTGCTTTGATAATCTCTCTTATATCATTTCTGCTTACACCTTTAATATTATGGATTTTTTCAGTATATTTTACATTGTAAGACAAAGCTGATATATCAATTGATGGATTGATTTCCCTTAACGTCTTTATAATTGAAGACAATATCGCTTCATCTCCTATATTCTTAAATCCATAGTATCCGAAAATAAAGACCTTTTTCATTTTCATTTCCTCTCTTCCATAATGAAGAACTGACCTTTTTATTGTATAAACTTCCAACTTTGAAATTGAAGCTAAAAGAACGTTCATTCCGACAAGGATTTGGAGAAAACTAAGCTTTAGGCAAAAGGTGACAAGTAACAGGAAGAGCCCTAAAGACTGACCTGAATATCTTAACCTAGGCCTTAACCTCAACCTAAAAATCAGCTCTGCTGTTTTTTTAACTAAATCACTTGTAAGTCATTCTCTTTTCTTTTATATGAAGCTGCAATTAATCCAACAATCAGCCAAAATGAAAATACTATTCTATAATCAAATAAAACATGTTCTACAAGTCCATGAAACAAAAGTCCTGAAACCGCACCCATAGAAGCAACAGATATTCTCTTATAAAAAGAATCCTTTGATTGTAAAATAGTCAAAACTCCCATGACATAAGTTTTTAATATGTTGTAAAAAAAGATTATCAATCCTAAAAGACCTGTTTCAATGGCTATCTGCAAATACACATTGTGTGCATGAGCAGCTTTAATTCCTCCCAAGGTATAGTTTGGATAAGCTTTTATAAATGCTGCGTATCCAAGACCTACCCCGCTTATCCAAAAGTCCTTTAACATTTTTAAAGCAGCTGACCATATTAGGAATCTGTAGGCATTAGATGTATCTTTAAGATTTGCTATACTCTTTATCCTGTCTATTACAACATCAGGCAAAAAGAAAAGCGATACTATTCCTAATAATATTCCTATAGGAACAATCCTCTTTTCTTCAAAAATTAAAATTGTAAATAGTGCAATAGCAAAGCCTATCCACCCCCCTCTAGAAAAGGTTAGAACAAGGCATAATATATTGATAGATGCCACAATTCCCATGAGTATTTTTCTATATATGTTTTTACTGTCTAAAAATAGAGCTATAGCTAAGCTGCAAACTATAACCAGATATTCTGCTAAAATGTTTGGATTGCCCATTATTGAAAAGGCCCTAGCCTCAAGGTCAGGATTAGACTTCACATCAACCCAAGCCCGGTGTCCTATTTCTCCCGTAAAATACTGATATATCCCCAGCATAGATACTAGAGTAGCACTTATAATAAATAATATTAGCAGATAATTGATTTGTTTTCTATTCAGTCCCTTAGCAACCATTATTACCAGGAAAATAATTGACGTGTAAAGAAAAAGCTCCTTTAAACTTTGTTTAAAAGTAATAGATGTAAAAGATGAAACTAAAAGTATTATAAAAAATAATAATATAGGTCCATCTATTTCAGTTGTTTTCAAAGTTTTTTGATAATATATATGCCTTATCAAAAAACAGGTAAAGGTATAAAAGATGAGCAGAGCTATATATTTAAAGGTAATAGCCGGCATGGCCATTACTGCAATATAAATTCCTATCTCATACCTCCACAATATAGTCGGTAAGAGTATGAGTCCTAGAAATAAAAACATATTGGCCTTTGTAGGGAGAATATTTAAAGTTATTCCCAAGATAAGACTTAGCACTAAAACTATACCCATTTTTTTATGCTTTTGTAAAACATAATTCATGTTTTTTCTCTCCTAATCTTTTTTAGTCAATTATTTAACATCATTTGTGATCTTATAAAAAAATTTAAAGGCCCGACTTTCTTTAATCATGAGTATATAATCTATATCAAAAATATATAAAATAAAAAAAGTAACAGTCAAAGCAATGATATGCTTATTTCCTATTAATGTAAAATTACCTGCAGCCACCTTTGTTAGCATGTTGAAGGTTAGCGTAAGGGCTAGAAACGCAAATAAGCCTCTTATCATATTTTTACTCCTATCTGAAACTAGACTCCTAAAACTCCTTACAAAAAAGCTATTTTGGAGTCTACTATCAATCGTTGCTCTTTCTGTGTCTATTATACTGTATATAAAAACCATAATTTTAGAATATAATTTACAGATAAAGCTCCTTTTTAGTAAAACTGAGTTGGTATTACTTAAACTGATAAATATTTTGCTATTTATCACTGCACTAAATAATAAGGACAATAACTTCGATACATAATTGACAATTTTACTATTAATGTATATTTTTTTCATATTTACATATATTCTATAGACTAAACTGTCTTTCATAGAAACAGCTCCTTAACTAATGTTCAATAATTTTTACAACTCTAGTCCTTACAGCGTAATATTTATGGTTAAGTACAATAGTACCTCCAATTTTAACCTCTTTGCTTGCTATAGATATTGCATTATTACTGGCTATTCCTCTGCACTCTAGTGTTATATATACGTCATATTTACCCTCTACCTCTGAATTGACAATTTTTCCGTCTGCGGTCTCAACCTGCTCGTAGTGGGGTTTAACTTCTTTTTTAACTATTTTACCAAAAACTAAATTGCTGTCATATTCTCTAACCACATCTCCAACCTTTATTGTATCTACAGTAACCTGTCTTATATCCTCTATCCATAACGTTACGGTAATATCCGATTCATTTAATGTTACCTTTTTATCTAAGTATAAGTATTTATATGACGCTCCTCCGATTAAAGCTAATATTAAAAGAATAACCATTAAATCAAAGAGGTTAACTCTACCAAATAATCTTCCCTTTTCATCAATAAACTTCATCCTATGTCCTCCTTAACCCTTTCTTTTTATAACTTCCCTATATATTTCAATATGTTTTGCTGCCATTGTTTCTGTTGAAAAATGTTTTTTGACATAAGTATAAAACTTTTCTCCCATCATAATCCTTTGTTTTTCATCCACTGCCAATTTTACTAAAAATCTGCCTAAGGCATCGCTATCTCCTACATTAAATAGGTATCCCGTTTCTCCATGGCAAATCATGTCCTTGATACCTCCAACACTAGTACTTATGGCAGTTTTTTTCATTCTTGCACCTTCCAAAATGACAAAGGGGAAACTTTCACTGTAGGATGTCAGAGTATTTATATCTATGGCATTAAAAAAATCATATGGATTGCTTACAAACCCAAGAAAATGGGTTATATCATTTATTCCAAGCTCCTCAGAATATCTTTTTAGCTTTTGTTTTTCCTCCCCTTCACCTGCTATTAAAAATCTCAAGTTTTTATTCTTTGTATATGCCTTTGAAGCTCCTTCTAAAAAGACCTTAATTCCCTTTACTGGATCAAGACGAGCCATAATTCCTATAAGAATTTCTTCTTCTTTGTAACCGATGTCATATTGCTTTAAAAAATCCTTTCGATCCCTATAGCTTATTGTTTCATTAAAATCTATTCCATTGTATACTGAAAAAATTTTTTCCTCTGGAAAGCCTCTGTGAATGAGCATTTCCTTAAAGTTATCTGAAACCCCGATAAAGTAATCTATAAGCCTCAATGAAATTGCATTGGTTTTTCTAAATAATACGTTCTTAAAATAATTTCCCAGGAAATCATCCAACTTATAATCACTATGAATAGTAGTTATTACCGTCATATCCAAGAAGATCTTAAGTATGGCGGATATAAAGTTAGCCCTTGCTCCGTGTGAATGTATAATATCGTACTTTTCATTCTTTATTTTGTTAATCAGCTGCTTAATAGCAGCAAAGTCTATTCTGCTTTTTTGTTCAAATATCTGAATATCTATACCCGCTCTTCGAGCATCCTTGGAGAATTCTCCCTCCATAAAGCAAACCAGCTGTACATCTATATGCTTTTGTAGCTCTTTAAGTAGACTTATAACATGGGTTTTTGCCCCACCTGTATCTCCACCGCTAATCAGATGTAATATTTTCATTTAAATCTGCCGATTTAGCAGCTGCCTCCCTTCCTTTGTCAGCTGTAGGTTACCAGTTTAAAGTATTATGATCGAACTTTAAACTTTAAAATTCTATGAATTATGAAGTTTCCTGTTCATAAACGGCTGAAATTATTTGATCAACTCTACGTTCCCATGAGTTTTCCATAGCAAAATTTTTTCTGCTTTCTCTTTCTTTATCATCATCTCTTTGTAATACAACACCTATTTTTTCTACAAATTCATCTTCGTTTTTGCAAACCTCAATTATACCATTTAAATTTTTAACCTGCTGAAATTCAGTAGATACAACCGGATATCCAAAATAACAGTACTGAAAAACCTTATTTGAGTTTACAGTTTTAAGTCTTGGATAAGTCTTTTCTGAAACAAATGGAATCAGTCCTATATCTAGGCCTGCAAAGTAACATCCTATTTGATCTTTATCTTTTTCTCCAAGATAATGTATATTGTCGTTTTTACATAGTTTTTCTATCTCTTCAGCCCTATCCGTTGGACCTATTAAAATAAAATCATATTCAGGATATTTTTTTGCGCATTTTTCAATCAAGTCAAGATTTACCCATTCAAAAATACCTCCAATAAATCCACACTTTGGTCTTTTGAATTTATTTGATAAAACATCCTTGGCTTCTTGAAATTCATCAAGGTCGACACCATTTTTAACTAAATACGTATTTTTGTTCTCCTTTACTTTTTGCTCTAATTCTTCGGCTGTAACAAATATGCAATCGGATTTCTTAATGGCTTCATCTTCGTATTCCAATATCTTATTCTTCCATTTTTCATTAGTTGCGAATTGACTTAAATCATCGCTTATATCATAACATACTGTCCCCTTACTGTTTCTACTTTTTTCAACTGCCCTAATCCAGTAGGGTGTTTCTATAATTATAAGGGGATTGTCGAATAATTTAAATATTTTTTTTAATTGTTTTGTCATAATTAAATCATTTAATCTATAAACGGGAGAAATTTTCCCTTTAAAATAGGGTAGAGCCGGTAGTCCTACTACCATTACTCTCTTATACTTTTTGATATTAGGTTTTAAGTTTAAATCTGCAAGAGCAGATATATTTTCCTTCTGTATATAAATGACTTTAAAACCCTTTTTATCAAAGTATTTTGCTAACATATGGGATCTGTGTAAAAGCTTACTTTCCCAGTTTATTAGAGAAAAAATAACTACTTCTCTTGTCATTTTAAACTTCCCTTCAAATTCTTTTTCTTCTATTTTCGATACCTAATAATTCTGGCAGGATTTCCTCCAACGATAGCATAGGAAGGTACATCTTTAGTAACTACGGCCCCTGCACCTACAACAGAACCCCTTCCTATTTTGATTCCTGGAAGTATAATAGCCCTAGCACCTATCCATACATCATCTTCAATTTCTACCATCTCTTTAGGAGTTTCCCCTTGCTGAATCATTGGAATATTGATATCATCTATTTTGTGATTTGAAGTATATATTATAATCTCTGGTCCCATCATAACATCTTTCCCTATTTTCAGGGGACCTGATACCCGAGAATTTATACCTAATCCTGAGTTATCTCCAATCTCAATCTCTGAGCCACTTCCAAAGTAGGTTCCATGTTCTATGTTAACATTTTTTCCTATCTTCCTAAATATCTCTTTGCATAAAACATATCGCATTTTTTTTGCCCCAAAGGAATAGGGACTCTGAGAAGAAGGCAGATGTCTGCCTATAAGATAGTATAATATAAGGCATATGGTTCTTTTGATTCCCATTTATTCACCTCTTACATAGATTTATAATATAATTGTCAATCACATATTTTGTTTCTTCCACCTTAAATAGCATTGTCAAAGCTGCATAACTTACAATGCCAAAAAGTACGCTTCCAGCTAATATTATTCCTTTATTTATAAGGGACCCTGCATCTATTATAGTCTCTAATCCTTTATAGGAATATATTACTACGAAAGCCATTATCGATGCAGAGACAGCTACTTTAATAAACTGTTTCATTATTCCCGTACTATCAAATTTGCCTATTTTTCTCGTCAAAGCTGTAAAGAGTAAAACTCCGTTACAAATTGTTGCAATAGATGTGGCTAATGCTAGGCCTCCCAGATCCATTACCCTAATAAGCATAAAATTTAATACAATATTTATAATAACACTGAATATTCCCATTTTCATAGGAGTTTTAGTATCTCCCAGAGCAAAAAATCCCTTGTTGAAAACCTCCTGTAGTCCAAAACCTATCATACCTACGGAATAAAATGCAAGGGCAATTCTTGTCATTTCAACAGCCCTTTCATCAAAGGCTCCTCTTCTAAAAGCAACTTCTATGATTGGTGTTCTCAAAATTATGAGTCCTACAGTCATTGGAAGTAATATATATATTAATCCCTTAATTGTTGAAGTAATCTCTTTCTTTAGGTTATTAAAATCCTTCAAGCTGATATTTTCTGCAAATCTCGGAAAGAGCACCGTACTTATCCCATATATGGTAGTGGTGGAAATTGCAGTATAAATTATATATGCATAATTTAGTGCTGAAACCTTCCCCTTCGATAAAGTAGATGCAAGGCTGGAATCCACTAACGTGTTTACATTATAAACAGCCGTAGCCAACAATATGGGCCAAATAAGCTTAAAAAAACTTTTTACATCTTTGTCTTTAAAATCAAAATTTAGTTTTATCTTAAAGTCTTTCTTTAACAGATATGGCAGTTGAATTAAAAATTGAGCAATCCATCCTATAAGAGTAACTACTCCTAAACCCATTATGCCATATTTATCTGAAAACAATAATAAATAAATTATTAGTACAAAATTATAAGGAATACTTATAATTGAAGTTATTGAAAACTGTCCAAAAGACTGTAAAATCGATACAAATATATATGTAATAAATACACAAGCCAAAATAGGAAACATTATCCTTATCAAAGACACAGTAAGTGAGAGCTGCTTTCCTTCAAATCCAATAGCTATATATCTAGCATAGTATGGAGATAAAGCTATCCCAAGGGAAACAATAACCAGTGCACCCGCCATTAATATGGTGAATATTTTATTAGCAAAAGCAAAAGCCTTATCCTTCTCTCCCCTAGATAAATATTTTACTACTATGGGTATCATCGTAGTAGTTATGGCGCTTCCTACACTCATAAAAACAATAGCCGTAATTTTTAATGCTACAAAATAAGCATCAGTCGCAGGTGTAGCACCAAATCGTTCTGCAATAAATACTTCTCTAAAAAAGCCAAAAAATTTAGAAGCTATAGTAAGGCAAATAACCAAAATAACAGTATTTACAGTTTTTCTACCACTCGACATAAAAACCTCCAACTTTTATTACCCTTCACTATTACTGAATTGTATAACCGCCCTTTACCATAAAAATAGATTCCGTTACAGCCGCTGCACCTCTGCCATCATTTCGAGGAACTATTAGTAAATGATTTTGAGGAACATTTTCACCGTATTTTAAATCTGCTCCCGCTGTAACATCGGCAAGTCCTCCTAATTTACTATCAATAACCGTTGCCTTTCCTGCCCTAAGAATCAGTTCACTACTAGCTCCTAAAATAAGTTTCTTATTAGCAGGAACAGTAACGACTTCATAAACACTTGCGCCTGCTGCCTGATTATCATCCTTTGTTTGATCTTTTACAGCACTATCATTTAAATTTTCTATCTCTTTATTTAGAGTTTCAATAGAAGTATTAATTTTTTTTAGATTTTCATCTATATAATATTTAAGTTGTTCATTTCTCATTTCAACGTAGCTTTGAGTCACAATAGGATCTGATTCTGAGCCGGGTTCAGCACTTAGGGCTTTACTTATATATGGATATGTAATTAATACTGATATTCCTAAAGCAAATATGTAGACTTTCTTTTTCTTTAGTATTTTAAGCATGTCCATCTCCTTTCTATTTTATTATACATACATGCAAGTCTATTTTATCATACATTTCATAAATACTTGCTAAAACAATTATTAATTTTTAATTACAAAATTAATAAAACTCCCATCTACGTATTTAGACAGGAGCCTTTATGTATGTATATATATTTTTTTATATATCAACAAGTCCTAAACTTACCATTAATCCATCATTAACCTTCTTCATCATTTCCTCATCAAGACGGCAGATTTTTTCTATGACCCTCCTTTTATCTATGGTTCTTATTTGTTCCAAAAGTACTACCGAATCTTTAGGCAGGCCATACTCCTTACCATCGATTTCAATGTGAGTAGGTAATTTGGCCTTATTAATTTGAGAAGTTATGGCCGCTATTATAACTGTAGGACTATATTTATTACCTATATCATTTTGTATAACTAATACTGGTCTTACGCCGCCCTGCTCTGACCCAACAACTGGACTCAAGTCTGCATAAAATATATCTCCTCTTCTAATTATCAATCCACTCACACTCCGCAGCCAGTTGAGACTCATATTTTTCAAGACAGCACAAATCAGTGTCTATTCCCATTTCAGCGTAAAACAGATTTATTGTTGCCATTTCTTTATACCCAATTTTCATAGATTCTCTCATTTCCATTCTTTTCCTCTCCCTTAAGTATAGCTTCATGGCCTCTCTTATGAATTCACTTCTGTTTCTCTTTTCTAATTTTACTATGTAGTCAACTTCCTGTAGTAAAGAATCGGGAACACATACCATGATCTTCTTTGATTCGGCCATAATGCACCTCCGAGGAAAATTTATCTGAACTATGAACATAATACACCATTATATTATTTCATTAACAAATTTATTATATACTATTACTATAAGTGTGTCAATATAACTGTTTTTTTATTCAATAACCCTCGCTTTTTCAGTTGCATGTTCCATGTTGCAAGTAGAAATTTAGGGTCAAAGTTCTAGGGTCATCGCTACTAGCAGCTCGGTTAGGGTCAGTCTTTATAGTCATGGTTATTCTCTATTCGGCATTCAGTTAGGGTAAGTTTTTCAAGTCTTTCCTAAGTAACCCTTAGTAAATTTAGAGAATTTATTACTTATTATCTTACTTAATTCATTATTGCCTGTAACCGATAACCGACAACCGTAAAACTTTATCCTTTCTCCTATCTCCCTATCTTTATAGGTTTAGAACATAGTCACTTACCTTGACTACTTTACCCTTCTCAACATATACGCGAGGAACTCTTTTGGAGATCATGCATACTACTTCGTAATTAATTGTTCCTAATTTCTTCGCAACTTCATCTATTGATATGGAATTTTCACCATCACTTCCAAATAGTACTACTTCATCGCCACGCTCTACATCAATACCTGTAACGTCAATCATACACTGATCCATACATATTCTGCCAACCACAGGAACTTTTTTTCCTTTTACAAGGACTTCAGCCTTTCCCGTAAGCATTCTGGTGTAACCATCAGCATATCCTATAGGAAGTGTAGCTATTCTAGTTTTTTTATCAGTCGTATATATCAATCCATAACTGACTCCACGACCCTCTTCAAGCTCCTTCACATGAGAAATTCTAGCCTTAAGGGACATAACTTGCTTCAACTTCACACTATCTTTATTAACTTCATTCGATGGATATAGCCCGTAAAGTATTATTCCTGCTCTTACCATATCTAGGTTAACCTCAGGTAAATCTATTATTGCTGCGCTATTTGAAACATGCTTAATAGGTATATTAACTCCCTGCTTCTGTAAACCTTCACAAATATAATTAAATCTTTCAATCTGTCTATGGGTAAAGCTTTTATCCTCCTCATCGGCAACTGCAAAATGAGTAAATATTCCTTCTACAAATACATTTGGTAGATCAGCTATTTTTTTTATTTTTGCTATAGTTTTATCCTCTACCCGCATACCCAGTCTACTCATACCCGTATCTATTTTGATATGAAGCTTAGCTATTTTGGACATCTTTTCCGCTTTTTTTGAAAAGGCCTCAGCCTGATCATAGGTGTAAATTGTCTGTATTATATTAAACTTTATAACTTCTTCAGCGCTTTCAATTGGTGTATAACCCAGTATAAGTATGGGAACATCACTATAAGACTTTCTAAGTTGTATTGCTTCAGATAAAGTAGCAACAGCAAATCTGTCTGCACCATTTTTCAGAAGTGTTTTACCTATTTGTACTGCTCCATGTCCATATCCATCCGCCTTGATAACTGCCGTTATAAGGATATCTGGCTTGACTACCCTCTTTACTTCCCTAATGTTATGAGCAAGATTATCAAGATTTATCTCTGCCCATACAGGTCTTAATCCCTTTATCTTTTGCATCCTTCTCCCCCTCAGCAAAAATATTCCATATCATCGCCTGTATTTTAAATTTAAATTCTTATGCCAGTTAAACTAATAACGTATACTAATAAGACGGAACAAATTAAATATTTCCCTGTATTTTAAAAATATCCTCCTTTATCTTTTCCTCATTGTATTTGAAATTATGATAATTAATCTCTATCCTTATTTTACCATTTTGGTCTAAGACTTCAAGCCTATAGGGATAGTAGTTCTCAATATCAAACCATAATCTTTCTTTGAAAAAATAAGGATGGTTCCCTGGTATTTCTGTTTCCAATACTACGTATTCCTTTTTTAACATATTTTCCTTTTTTATTTCTCCGGTTTCTGAACTTACAAAGTTGTAGATAAAATGTCCTAGAAACATCTTTTGTTCCACAGAATTCTCAAAGTCATCCATAAGCCATTCCTGCCCTATCTGCGGATGGCGTATCCATGCTCTTTTCCCATCATAAATAGTTATCTTTCCCTTAAGTCTTTCAGGTTTCTTTACTTCAAGTTTATATTTGTTTGGTGCATAAAACCACTGTTTCATAACATAGGTTTCAGGAGATTTATTCCCATATAAAGTTATCTCTGCAGTACAACTATAATTATTTAGGTTCATAATCAGTTTCTGAGCTTCATAAAAAATCTCTTCATCAGTTTTTTCTCTACAGGCCTGTAAAAGTAGTGCTATTGAAAACAATATGATTAATACCTTATATTTCAAAATTGTCTCCCCCTCAGCAAAAATCATATAGGATAGTCTCTCCACCTATATAATTTTTACGTAAGGATTTAATAAATATGCTTCAAAATATCAGTCCTAGTTATAATTCCCAAAAGTCTATTATTTTCATCAACCACTGGTGCTCTATTTATTCGTTTATCTACAAAGATATTTACTATTTCCTCTATGTCTACATCTTCTCTAACTGTTATTACATCTTCATTCATTACGTCCTTCACCTTATAGGCTGCCATCTTTTTAATTTCTTTTTCTAACTTTTTAAAGCTTTCTATAAATATTATACTATCTAAAATGGGAATAAAGGCCGGCAGATGCACACTCTTTTCAGGATAAATTAAATCCGTTTCAGATACTATTCCAATCACTTCATTTTCCTCATTAACTACTGGTACACCGCTTATCTTCTTTTCCAATAATAGCTTCACCAGGTCATTAACATTATCCTCTGGTCCTACCTTAACGACATTTTTATTCATAATATCCTTTGCCTTCATAATAACACTCCTTTAGTTTGCTATAGTTTTACAAACTTTTATTTCTTAATCCTTAATTTCTGTAATCTGTTGCCTTTTTATTATTAGCCATCAGCCATCGTCCATTATTTAAATTCCACTTGGAATAGTGTTCAATTTATTCTGTAATTAGTATGAATTATAATATCTCCTTAATTTATAATATCTCCTTAATTTATAATATCTCCTTAATTGCTTCAGGAAGTTTCTCAATAATATCTCCTGCAATAAGTCCATACTCTCCTTTTTCCTCTGCTGCCTTATCCCCGGCAAGTCCGTGTATGTAAACACCGATTATAGCTGACATCAGAGGCTCTATTCCCTGAGCAATAAGTCCCGTTACAATCCCAGTCAGCACATCTCCACTGCCGGCAGTAGCCATACCGGGGTTTCCTGTAGTATTTATAAATACCTTCCCATCGGGAGAAGCCACTATTGTACTTGCACCTTTTAAAACTGTAATTACATCCCATTTTTTAGCAAATTCTTCAGCAACTTTTACTTTATTCTTCTTTATTTCATCTATTGAAATACCAGTGAGCCTAGACATTTCTCCTAAATGAGGTGTAATAACTATTTTTGACTTTTTTTGAGAAAGCCATTCAATATTTTTTGCTAAGACATTTAATCCATCAGCATCAATAACTATCGGAATTTCTAATTCCTTTAAAAGACTCTGAATAATCTCGGAAAGTTCCGGGGTTTCTTTACATCCGGGTCCAACAGCTACAACATCGGTACCCTTAGTTCCTTCTAATATGGTCGCTATATTGTGTATGCCTATTATTCCTTTCCTCATTTCCTGTTGAGGAACAGTTATCGCTTCCGGCACACTGGTTTTTATAATAGCATTTAAGCTTTCAGCAATATACAGTCTTAGTAGTCCAAGTCCACTCCTTAAAGCAGCTTTACTTGTAAGTATCGCTGCCCCCTCCATTCCGATAGATCCAGCAATGATATCGGCCTTCCCAAAATTTCCTTTATGGCTGTCACGGTTTCGTTTTGGTAAACTAACCCCAACAACTTCCTTATCAATTATACTACGTCTTAAGTTTATAGATTCTATTACTTTATTAGGAATTCCTATGTCTTTAAGAACAAGCTTTCCATTGTACTCAGCCCCCGGAAAAACCACATTGCCTAATTTAGGAAATCCAAAGGAAATTGTTTTATCTGCCTTTACTGCTACATTACATATCTGTCCATTATTTCCATTTACACCCGATGGTATATCAACTGCTATAACATATTTGCTATAATCATTAATTATATTTATTATTTTTTCTGCCCTTCCATGCACATCGCTATTTAATCCGGTTCCAAATAGGGCATCAACAACCACTGAACTATGAGAGATGCTTTCCTTTAATTTTGATATTTCCTCATCTTTAACTATTTCCTCTACATCAATATTTAAATTTTTTATAATTTTGTAATTGATAAGGGCATCCCCACTAATATTTTCGCTTCCTCCGGCTACAAATATTTTTATATCATATCCTTTATTAAATAAGTGTCTTGCTATTACAAATCCATCTCCCCCATTATTTCCTCTTCCGCAAACTATAGTAACCTTTGAAGTTCTATCAAAGTCTTGAATTATTTCATCTACGACGCCGAGACCAGCATTTTCCATAAGAACAATACCAGGAATGCCATATTGCTCTATAGTAATTTTATCAATCTTTTTCATTTCCTCATTTAAAACTACCTTCATACTCTCCCTCCTATATTCCAATTGCTTGAGCTACGGCATATTCTTTGCTATGGGAAATGGAAATCATTATTTGAGATATTCCTCTTTTTTCGGCTATCCCTCTAGCTCCATTGTATAAGATTACATTAGGTTTGCCTAACTCATCTCTATATACTTCTATATCTACCCATTTAAATCCTCTTAACCCAGTCCCCAGTACCTTCATTGCTGCTTCTTTAGCTGCAAAACTTCCAGCTATAGTGTTTATATTATAGTTTGTACTTTTAAAGTACTCTATCTCTTTATCTGTAAAAACTTTATCCAAAAACCTTGATTTGCTCAATGCTTTATTTATTCTTTCTATTTCAATAATATCTATTCCTATTCCTTTAACCATTGAATCACACCTTTTTAACTAATATAATTTAACCCCTTATACATATAAAGTTTTTATAAAAACTTCTTATCTAATTTATCCGTTTCCCTATGGCCCAGGATACCATGAAGATATAGATATAAATTATTTACCTTTTTTTCCGTTGTAAATTTTTCTTCCCACATATTGCCTAAAATTTTTCTTAACCTTTGAATTTCTTTATCCAGACAACTAATTCTGTTTTTGCCTTCTTTAATATCATCATAGGCTTTAGTTACAGTTTCTTTTAAGAGTTTAAAATTAATATTTTTAATTTCATTAGGCAGAGTTTCCAATTTAAACTGTAGCTCATCGATTTTATCGTTAATTTCCAATATCATATTTTTTGCCTGCTCCAATTTGACTATAGCTACTTTATCATCATTGGTATTGACCTCGTTAGATAGTTTTAAGATCTTTTCCATCAGGATTTTCTTTTTTTTTCTAGCTTTCCTTAAATCATTCATACATTCCTTTTCCTCAGCTATCAGCTCTTCTAACTGCTGTGCCAGTTTTTCCATACTCTTTGTCAAGTTATCCTGAAATAATTTCTGCCACTCCCTATCCTTTATCAAAATTGGAACTTTGTTCTTCTTTATAATATTTTCATCTAGTTCGATATTTCTAAACATATGTCTATCTCCCCTATTGTCAGCTTATATTTCAAAATAAATTTTATATCCCTATATAAAGTAATTTCGTCAAATATAAGGTTAATCTTTAACTCTTTTAAAATCAGTTTATTATCTATGAATACATTTACCCTTAATGAAGCAAAATCTTATATAAGGAATATAGAAGGGAGAGTTTTAAATGAAGCTTTGGCTACCCGACAGAACATACTTTGAGCCTGAAGCATTAAATTACCCTTTAGGTAAAAAAATATATGAATTTTGTCAAGATAAAAGTATAGAAATTTTACAAACCACATCTCATAATCAGGTCCGCGGAATACCCGGCAAGGATGAAAAGGCTAAGTTTGCTAATGCTAAAAGAACTTTAGTCGTAGGAACTAAAAAAAATCTTAAGCTTGACGTATGTAAGCCTTCAGCACACTACCAATTTTCGCTGATGACTAATTGTCCCGGAAACTGTGAATACTGTTATCTTTTTTCAACCCAAGGTAAAAGACCATATGTAAGGGTATACGTCAATATAGAAGAAATATTTGATACTATTGATAAGTACATTGAAAAGAGGCTTCCTAAGATCACTCTGTTTGAAGCTGCCAGTACAGGGGATCCTTTAGCAGTAGAACATATCACAGGAGCCTTGAAGAAAACCATCGAATACTTTGGAATACTAAAAAATGGTAGATTAAGGCTAGTCACAAAATTTGCAAACATCGATCCAATATTGGAAGCAAAGCATAATAAAAATACCAAAATCAGGTTTTCAATAAATTCAAAATTTGTAATAGATAATTTCGAGCACAATACCGATAATCTCAAAGAAAGGCTTATAGCAGCTGAAAAAGTAAGTAAAGCTGGTTATCCCCTTGGCTTTATTATCGCTCCAATAATTCGCCATGATAACTGGAAAACAGAGTATAAAGTATTGTTTGAAAGGCTCCATCAGCATATCAGCTTCGCTAAAAATGATGAAATCACCTTTGAGCTCATTCAACATCGTTTTACGTCAGCTGCTAAAAAAGTGATTCTTGAAAGATTCCCTAATACCGAACTTGAAATGGATGAAAGGATCAGAAAGAAAAAGTATGGTAAATATGGTCGCATAAAATATGTCTATACAAAGGAAGAAGCTGAAGAAATAAAGGAATACCTTTCCAATCTTATTACAAAATACTTTCCTAATGGCAAAATAGAATATTTTACATAGAAAAAGCAGCCAAGCTGCTTTTCTTTTACTTCTTTAATAGTTTTTTCTAAACAGGATGAGTTTTCTGTTCCTCATCTACTAAATCCTCATCAATGTTGTATTTTTTAGCCTCACGCTGCTTGAAAAATTCTAAAGCCACTTGTGGAAATAATGCATAGGATAATACATCCTCCTCCTGCTCTAAATATTCCTTCATCTTATCTCTTATTTCATTTAGTTGAGGCTGTATCAGATCTGCCGGTCTACACGTAATGACCTCTTCATCTCCTATTATTTTCTTTACCATTTCATCCTTGATAGGCACTGTGGGCTTTCCATACATTCCCTTAACATAGGATTTTACTTCTTTTGGAACAATTTTGTACCTTTCTTCAGTTATTACATTAAATACTGCCTGAGTTCCCACCATTTGACTAGTGGGAGTAACCAAAGGTGGATAACCTAGATCTTCTCTTACTTTAGGTATTTCCTTTAATACTTCATCAAACTTATCTAGGGCATTTTGTTTTTTTAGCTGATTTACAAGGTTAGAAAGCATTCCTCCCGGTACCTGGTATATGAGCGTTTTTATATCTACACCTAATACCTTGGGATTTAAAAGTCCACTTTCCATGTACTTTTCTCTTATGGGCCTGAAATATTCTGCTATTTCATTTAACTTATTCATATCAAGTCCTGTATCATATTGTGAGCCCTTTAACGTTGCCACC
Source organism: Candidatus Petromonas tenebris (assembly GCA_014236755.1). GTDB lineage: Bacteria > Bacillota > Clostridia > Peptostreptococcales > Caminicellaceae > Petromonas > Petromonas tenebris. The sequence goes on from JACCKY010000006.1 coordinate 81,856, forward strand.
ATTGCCTCTGTAGGCGGCTGAGATGTTCCCAAAGCAAAGGGAGATATGGCTGTGTCTATTATATCTACTCCTGCTTCTATTCCCTTTAAATATGTCATACTTGCAAGACCACTTGTAGCATGGGAGTGGAGCTCTAATGGTACTTTTACTGCTTTCTTTAAGGCAGAAACAAGTTCATATGCATAAAAAGGTGTTAAAAGTCCCGACATATCCTTTATACATATGGAATCCGCTCCCATATCCTCCATTTCCTTTGCCAGCTTAACATAGGTCTTGGTCGTATGAACAGGGCTTGTTGTATAAGCAATTGCTCCTTGAGCGTGGGCCCCTTCTTTCTTTGTCGTTTCAAGGGCTGTTTTTAAATTTCTTACATCATTTAGTGCATCAAATATTCTTACTATGTCTATTCCATTTGATATAGCCCTTTTTACAAATTCTATCACTACATCATCTGCATAGTGCTTGTATCCTAGTATATTTTGCCCTCTTAGAAGCATCTGGAGCTTTGTTTTCTTTATTGATTTTCTTATAGTTCTAAGCCTTTCCCATGGGTCTTCATTTAAAAATCTAAGACTTGCATCAAAAGTAGCCCCTCCCCACATTTCAAGCGAATTATATCCTACCTCATCTAGTTTTTGAAGAATTGGAACCATTTCCTCCGTTTTAAGCCTCGTTGCTATTAAAGATTGATGGGCATCCCTGAGAACCGTTTCTGTTACCTTTACTTTTATCATTATATGCCTCCTTAATCTCTTATAAATATCATTATACGTATCAAAATAATTTTCTGTTATATATATTTATAACCACTTCCATTATATGTTAAACAGCTTAAAAAACCATTTATCCTAGAAACAATACCAATAACATTTGTGTCTATTACTTCGTGCATAAAACAGTTCACGCACCTTTGGATAGGTAAACCATTTGTAGCTACTATCCTTATCTAGCTTTGTTAAATCAAATTCACTCTGCCAAAACTTTCTTAGCAAAATAAAAAATAATAAGGGTATAAGTTCATCCTTTTTAAAGAAAAACTTATACCCTTATTATTATTTCTATATTTCCACTTCCATATCCTTCTAAAATAATAATTAGTATTTATTTAGAGTATTGGATAATCTCGATATCATCTGTAATTATTACCAATCCTTCTTTTATAATATCATCAAGAATATCTAAAAACTGGTGTATTTTTTTTTCACTATCTATAAGTTCTAAAACTATAGGCAAATCATCTGACAGAGTAAGAATATGAGAAGTATGAATCTTTTTATCTGTCCCTAATCCTTCAATACCTCTATATACGGTAATTTCCTCTAAGTCTTCTTCTTTGGCTTTCTCCACTATAACATGAAACAGAGGTTTTCTTTTATATTTTTGATTTTCAGAAATATATATTTTTAATAGTTTCCCTTTTTTCTTTATTTTCATTTTAAAGTCCTCCTTATGCTAAAGATTTAGCGGCTACGAAGCCAAGCCAAGCTGCACATAGTCCTATGCCTATATTAGATACTATGTTTATTAAAGCAAGTAAATAGTTTGAACTTTTAATTAAGCTAAAGGTCTCTAAAGAAAATGTAGAAAAAGTAGTAAATGCTCCCATCATTCCAGTTCCTAACAATATACGTAAACGCGGGTCCACCTCCACTACTTCAGTACCATATATAGCCAAAAACACTAAAATGAAGCTTCCTAGGGCATTCACAATCAACGTTCCATATGGTATATAAGAACCTAAAGAGTTCATAACTAAATTAGATATCCAATATCTCATGTTACTCCCTATAAAGCCTCCTATTCCTAATAACATTATTTTTGTCCACATGTTTTTCATCCACTCCTTCCGTCAAACAGAAAACTTTCATCTCAAAATCTAAGGCTTCTACCAAAAACCATAAGCGTTTTCGGCAGAAGCCATCAGCCTTTAAAGGCATTTAGGAACGTATCCAAGGAGAGCCTCATCTCCCTCTTCCAATTTACTTTTAATATACTTGGTCTGAATCTGTACCAATTTTATTATAATCATTAACAAAGTAAATTTCAAATAACCTCTATAATATAGATAAACAAATTTAAGATTGAATTTATATTACTCTAGAGATTCTGAGGTTTCCTTCAGAGCGATTTTGAAGTATTTGTTGCTACCTTTATCTTAATTTATATAAAGCAACAAATTTTCACATGAGCTAGAAGAATTCTCAAAATCCTAACAAATTTAACCTTGAACTTTGTTATCTATAATAACTTCTCATGCCAGTTAATCTAGTGACACAGCTTTAAATATCCTTCAATTTTTCATATTTTCCTCTGAAGCGACTTTGAAGATCTATTTTTACCTCTGTTTTGTATTAAAATAGCTCTTCTACGGAGCTTAAAGAGAATTATTGAAGGATATTTATAAGGAACTAGCGAGGCAAGTTAATATACTTATTTTTATATACCTAAAATCCATGCCGCTAATGAAAAATATACAACTAAAGCTACCGCATCAACTATAGTAGTTATAAGAGGACTGGCCATAATAGCAGGATCCAGTTTAAACCTAGTTGCTATAATTGGTAAAATACCACCAACAATCTTAGCTAAAACAATCGTTACAAACAATGTACCGGTTACGGTTACTGCAACCTTCAGTTCAATTTTCTCTAAATAATATATCCTCAAAAAGTTTATACCTGCTAAAGCAAAACCGACAACGGAACTAACTCTAAGTTCTTTTAAAATAACTTTAAAAAAATCTTTAGTTTTGATTTCTCCTAAAGCAATTCCCCTTATTATGAGTGTTGAAGACTGAGCCCCTGCATTTCCTCCTGTATCCATAAGCATTGGTATAAAAGCAGCAAGTATTACAACTGACTGTAACACATCTTGAAATCTTTGAATAATTCTTCCTGTGAAAGTAGCCGACACCATAAGAATGAGCAGCCAGGCAATTCTATGTTTTGCTAAAGTCAAAGTATTGGTATCCAGATATTCGATTTCTGAAGGCTCCATAGCTGCCATTTTATGAAAATCCTCGGTGTTCTCCTGTTCTATAACATCCATAATATCATCAACTGTTATTATTCCTGTAAGTCTGTGCTCCTTATCTACCACAGGTAGTGCTATAAAGTCATACTTTTTAAACAGATGGGCTACTTCCTCCTGATCATCATGGGTATTGACATATATAACATTGGTTTCCATTATTTCCTCAAGGGTTTTTGTCTCATCACTGGTTACAAGTTTTCTTAGTGAAACAATTCCTTCCAGTTTTCTGCTCTCATCAGTGATATAACAGGTATAGATAGTTTCCTTTTCAATTCCTGTCTTTTTAATATGCTCCATAGCCTCTTTTACTGTCATCATCTTCTTGAGACCTACATATTCGATGGTCATGATGCTACCGGCAGAATTTTCGGGATAATTTAAAAACTGATTAATTAACTTTCTTTCTTCCTCCTTAGTATTTTTAAGAATCTTTTTTACTATATTTGCTGGCATTTCCTCTAAAACGTCTATCATGTCATCGAAAAAAAGTTCATCCATTATATGCTTGATTTCTTTATCAGTAATTGAATTTATGATTTCCATCTGGTGCTCATTAGAAAGATATGAAAATACATCTACCGCCACATCCTTAGGAAGCATTCTAAAGAAAATCAAGGCATTCTCTATGTCCAGCTCTTCCAATATATCTGCTAGATTTACTGCATTAAGTTCCAGTATTTCTTTTCTAACTGCATTATATTTTTTGTCTTTCAGCAGCTCAATAACTCTTTCTTTCACTTTTAGGCCTCCTTTTATGGGAGCCAAAACACGCTGTGGTGATTATGTCTCCCTTTTCTAATATTTGATTGTTTATAAAGATTCTTATCAGGAACAGGACTCGAATCCATAATCACCACCACCTTTCTTTCACCCTAAAAGAACAAAGGCGTCTTCGACGCATTTGTTGGTTCGTAGTTAGTAGTTCGTAGTTGGTAGCCCTAATTAGTTCTTAGCTCTTGGCTCTTGGCAAATCCTGGCCTTTCTTTAGGGTCTTTCCTGTAGCCCGTCACCTGTCACCTTTTTGCCATGAGCGGTCAGCAGTTAGCTGTTAGCCTTTTTATATTCAACTGGTAAAAGTTTGTAATTTCTTGCATCTCTTGAATTTACTTTGTTTTATACCTACAATTTTTTTAAAAATGTTTGAACTCCTAGACAATAAAAAAAACTCTACTCAACAGTAGAGAAAATTCTATTTTCCACAATGTTGAGCTTTGACACTGTAAAGCTTTGACCTTTGGTCAGCTACATTAGAAATAACCTTCACGATCATTCCTGTTAACCCATTGGAATCTCTCGATTTTTCTGGGCAGTAGCGTCTATCTTTACAGGAGCCTCACCTAACAATTATTATGTCTCTTTTGAATTATATTATGTTTACTATTATAGTATGATAAAAACACCTATTGTGTCAATAGCTTTTAACCTATAATTAACAATTGGAAACCGATTTCCTCAAGCAAATGCATCTTCGCTGAATTTGCCCTAATCTTGCTAATTTTTTAACAATTCTTGATGATTTCCTTTATTAATACTATAATATTATTGTATTACTTTTTACAATTTTTTAATAATCGAAAGGAGGATCACTATGGAAAATGGTAATAACAGAGGTAATTGGGGATCGAAAATCGGTCTAATACTAGCCATGGCTGGTAACGCAGTAGGTCTTGGTAATTTCTGGAGATTCCCCTATCAAGCTGCTAGTAACGGCGGCGGAGCATTCATGATTCCTTATTTTGCTGCACTTATTTTAATTGGTATTCCAGTTATGCTTGTTGAGTGGAATTTAGGTCGTTATGGCGGTAAGTATGGCCACGGTACTTTAGGTCCTATGGTTTACTTACAGGCCAGAGAAGGAATTGGTCCTAAAAAAGCTGCTATTTATGCATCATTAGCAGGTGCAATTGCATTTGGAGTTACTCTACTTGTTAATTCCTACTATAATCAAATTATCGGATGGACTCTAGGATACAGCTACATGTCACTTACCGGAGGTTACATGGATACTGCAAAATCAACCGGTGAAATTTTTGTAAGCTATATTCAAAGTCCTAAGGTATTCATATTCTGGATAATTGCTGTAGGAGGCCTTGGCTACGCAGTTAAACGCGGAGTTGAAGACGGTATCGAAAGATGGGCTAAAGTTATGATGCCTGTACTTTATGTTTTCGGTATTATATTGGCTATTAGAGCTATAACTATGGGAAGTCCTGTTAAGCCTGAATGGTCATCCCTTAAAGGTCTTAACTATATTTGGAATCCAGACTTTTCTAAGTTATCTTGGAAGGCTGCTTTGGCTGCTGCTGGACAGATATTCTTTACTCTCTCACTAGGTATGGGTATTATATGTAACTATGCTTCATACTTAAAACCTGACGAGGATATAGTTGCTTCTTCATTTGCTACTGTGTCTCTAAACGAATTTGCTGAAATCATACTTGGCGGTACTGCGGTTATACCTATTGCCTATGCTTTTCTAGGTCCTGAAGGTGTAGGTGCGGGCGTTGGTTTATCATTTATAGCACTTCCTAACGTATTTAGAACAATGACGGGTGGTTCTATATTTGGATCTTTATGGTTCCTACTATTATTTTTCGCAGGATTTACATCTGCAATAGCCATGTACAACTATCTAGTAGCTCTATTAGAAGAAGACCTGAAAGTCAAGAGAAGTACAGGTGCACTAGCTATATTTATTGCATATATCATAGTTGGCTTGCCTGTAGCTCTTGAACCTATATTAACTAAAACTGCAGACCTAGCATACTTAACTGAAACTGACAACTGGGTAGGTGTATATTTACTTGTAGTTCTTGGATTAATCGAAGCTATAGCTGCAGGATGGTTTATGGGAGATAAAGCCTTAGAAGAACTTAATAGAGGTGGTTATTGGCAAATTCCATCATGGTTCTTTAACACATTCGTAAAAGGTATAACTCCTATAGCAATAGCTATCTTGTTAATATTCTCAACAAAAGACTATATAGAAGCAGGATACTTTAAACTTGTACCTTCCTTTGTTGAAAAAACCCCTCAATTAGTACCTTGGGTACAGGGAGCTAGAGTTGTTATATTTGCTGTATTGCTTACTGGTTTTATACAATCCTACAAGTCAATTAAAGCTAAATATGGCAAAGAGCTCTCTGAAAATAAAGTTTCAATTAGATTATAAGGAGGGATAAATTATGACAGGTGCAGCTATAGGTTTTATGGCCACTGTTTGGACTATTATATTAATTGCAATTGGAGTTACTCTTAGAAAAATATTAAAACACGAAGGTAAATAATAAAATTGATATAAAAATCTCCATCTTTAAAAAGATGGAGATTTTTTAGCTAAGTTTTCTTATTTTTAAACGGACCTAAAAATTATTTCAAATTGAAAATACTAAAATGTGGTATAATATATACAAACGTTTCTGAGGAGGGTGCTATGAATACGACTGAATTGATTAATATACTTGATACGCTAAATGATTTTATTTATAATACGGAAATTTTAAAAAAAGATAAAAAAGAAAAGTATAGCGAAACTATTTTAGAATTAAAGAAAGAATACCTAAAAATAAATATTGATGAAGAAAACAAAGAATTAAAAAGGGTATATAAATCCTTGATTAAAAACGGGAATAAGCTTTTAAAGGAAATTAAAGCTAATAAAAATTCTAAAGAAATGAAGGAAAAAATCAACTACTATATAGGATATTTAAAAGCTGCAAAAGCTGACTTTACCGGCAATACTAATATTATTATAGGCAAATACTATAGAGTATATATTTTGACTTCAGCATTATTTTTTGCATTATCACCTCAATATTATGGTTTTATTTTACCAGCACTGCTCTTTGTTCCAATATTTTTAGGTATAAAAGGTATAAAGAACAGGTCAAAAACCGGTTTTCATTTTAGTTTATCAGTTGTACCCGTTGCCCTTATGACTTCTTTTACATGGATTAGATACGGCATTTATGCACTATCCAATTTTAATACAGCTCTTAACGAAACTGTCAATTCTACTGGATTATCACCTTTTAAATCTAAATTACTAGTTACCGTTCCTCCCTTATTAGCTTTAATACTTTTAATATCAGTTGCAGTCATGGCCTATCGTGGATATAAAAGTAAAGATTTATTCCTTTAGAAAAAAGTCCTTTGTTAGAAAATTAATTTTCTAACAAAGGACTTTTTATCATAATTATCTTGCCATTGGCACCTCTTGATCTTCATAGTATTCTTCCTTAAGTATAGCCATCCTGTATTTTAAGGATTTTTTTACGTCTAGAATTCTTTGGTTTTCCGAACCTCTAAACTTTAAAAGCAAGTTTTTCTTTTCGAGTACAAATGGTCCGTCTACAAGTACATCTATATATTTTAAAAATTCTGCCCAAGCTTTTTTATACTTCTCACCCTTTTTATTTATTAGTTCTTCAAAGGTATAACCTGTATAGCACCATATATCCAAACCCATCAGCTTAGCGGACTTAGCAATCTCAAGACAAGCAATGGGCTGTTCAAAGGGCTCTCCTCCACTAAATGTTATTCCTCTATGGAGCCTTAAACTCTTTAGTTCTTCTATTATATCCTCAGTATCCATCAAGAATCCACCATTAAAATCATGAGTTGACGGATTATGGCAGCCTTTACATTTGTGTCTACAGCCCTGGGTCCATATAACCCCTCTAAGTCCCGGCCCATCTACTATGCTGTCTCTAGTAATTTGATGGGAAAGTCTTATCAACATACAATCACTTCCTCTTATCCCTTAATACTGTGTTTTACTCTATCCTTTACCTCTGCAAGTTTTGCATCATTAAATCTATCGATGGTTCCTACTAAGTATCCTGTGATTCTTCTTATTCTCTCAAATTTGATTCCATCGGCTTCCGTTCTGCCACATTTTGGACAAACCTCGTCGATAACTCCATTGTACCCGCAAACCGGGTCTCTATCTACGGGATGATTTATGCTTCCATATCCTATCCCTGCTTCATACATAGCTCTTACTATCGTTTCAAAGGCTTCTAGATTATCTGAAGGTTTACCGTCCAGTTCTATATATGTAATATGACCTGCATTAGTAAGTGCATGATAAGGTGCTTCCAGCTGTATTTTTTCAAAGGCACTGATTTTATGATAAACTGGAACATGGAATGAATTGGTATAGTAATCTTTATCGTTTATGTCTTTTATTTCTCCAAACAGCTTTTTATCAATTTTTGTAAATCTTCCTGATAGTCCCTCCGCCGGTGTCGCTATGAGTGAAAAATTGAGTCTATATTTTTCTGAGGTTTCATCGAGTTTGTCTCTCATAAATCTAACAATCTTCAGTCCTAATTCCTGGGCTTCAGGGCTTTCTCCATGGTGTTTCCCTATTAAGGCCTTTAGACACTCAGCAAGCCCTATAAACCCTATTGTTAAAGTACCATGCTTAATTATTTCACTGAGACCATCTTCCCAGTTCAATTTGTCTGAATCAATCCATACTCCCTGTCCCATAAGGAATGGAAAATTTTTAACCTTTTTACTTTGCTGCATTTGGAGTCTTTCCATCAGCTGATCAATTACTAGGTCCATCTTTTCGTTAAGTTCTTCAAAAAAACCTTCAATATCTGCAGATCCTTTAGTTACCTGTCCATACTTAATCCCTAATCTCGGAAGATTTATTGATGTAAAGGAAAGATTTCCCCTTCCCGTAACTATCTCCCTTGATTTATCGTATACATTTCCTATGACCCTAGTTCTACAGCCCATGTATACTGCTTCTGTTTCGGGACGTCCTGGTACATAATACTGAGCATTAAAAGGTGCATCTAAGAATCCGAAGTTAGGGAAAAGTCTTTTGGCTGAAACTCTACAGGATAACTTAAATAAATCATAGTTAGGATCATCCTCATTATAGTTAACTCCTGCCTTTACTTTAAAGATTAGTATTGGAAATATAGGGGTTTCTCCATTTCCAAGGCCTGCTTCTGTTGCCAAAAGAAGATTTTTTGTCACTAGTCTACCTTCTTCAGAAATATCGGTTCCAAAATTTACACTGCTAAAGGGTACCTGAGCTCCTGCCCTTGAATGCATGGTATTAAGATTATGTATAAAAGCCTCCATGGCCTGATATGTCCTTCT
>JACCKY010000052.1 GCA_014236755.1 Candidatus Petromonas tenebris
TTTCAACTGATGTTCTTTTATTATATCATTTTTGCCACTGACTAGAAGACCTTAAAGGATAGCCATATATTCTTGGATTTTCTTTATAATTGATTTTTAAAGTATATCCATAGTTAGATGATGAGCACCAATTCATCCCAAAGGGACAATTGCATTTACCTAAAGCATGAGGGCACCTAAATTTGAGATAATCTCCATCTTTACCCCAATATACCAATTTAAATCCTGCGGAGCAGATTGGATTAAATTCTTCATCTTATGTTATTACCATTAGTATCTTTTTTCATTCCCCAGTTAGGGTTTGTTCCATCATTTACAGTAATTTTTTCGGCTTTGCAGCCTCATAAGAATTTAATTTAGTTGAATCAATAGCTATGCTATCGCCATCTATAATATTTAGCTCTTTTGCTTTTATTACCAACTCATGAAATAATTTTTCTAATTCATCAGTTTCAACTAATTTATCTAAAAATCTACTAAAATTGGATTCTGACGGTACTTTGCCAAGAACTTCAAATCCACAACAGTATCTTAAAACAGGATTTTCTTTAAGTTTTTGGACTAAATCTTTTATTGTTTGAATTTTTTCTACTTGCATAGCTATTAAAGCATATATTAAAGATGTTGGCTCATAGCCCTTTGGGCCCTTTGAACCACTAGATTTTCTTAGACTATTAGCAAATTTAGAAACATCAATTTGAGATAAAATCATTTCTAATTTAGTTTCTTGCTGAAATTTTATAATTAAATTTAGTAAAATCAACAATTTAGAAATATGAAATTTGCTCAGTTAATTAAGTTTCTTTTTTTATTTTCAATCCATGCATCTTCTTTATTAGAAAATGCCGATATCTCGTTACAACTTAAATTTTTAAACTTTCCAATCAAGTCATTAATAACTTCAATCTCTTCTTGTTTAAATATTGGTAAATCATAATTTCTTTTACTCTTTGTTGATGTTGTGGATTGTCAACACTAAAACAGTATAGCTTCAAATATTCTTCAATGTTTCCTCTGAAGCGACTCCTAAAAGCTGTTTTTACCTCTAAATTTTTCATAAAACAGCTCTTCTACGGAGCCTGAAGAGGATTATTGAAGGATATCTATAAGGAACTAGCGATAAATATGTCTATAAATAAGCTACTTATGATTTGAGAGGCTACAATAATTATTAATGCTTTTGAAACTTCTAATTCTGGACCATTATATACTTTATAAAAGATCCATCATATTATAAAAGCTCAATCTGTGATGCTAATCTTTTTTTGTGTAAAAGCTGATCCCAAACCTGGCAGTATTATTTTAAATAAATTCTTTTTTCTTAAATTCAAAAATCTTACTTTTCCTATATTTTTAAATGAATCTTTGATCTTTTGAAGTCCCAATCCACTATTTACAAATCTATCTTTTTCATCAAGAACCAGAAGTGTATGATATAACCAACTATTTCTCCTAAATGGATTTTGTTCTCTTATTATACTATTTATTCTTTCTCCCTGTGAAATGCTTCCTGGATTACTTATTTCTACTTTCTTATCATCAAGTAATATTAATATCTCCCGAGAATAGTCAAAGTAATCCCTGTGTACTACTGCATTAACAATTGATTCTTCTATTGCTTCGATGGGGTAATTTGAACTGGCTAAAATACTTTTTATATAGCTTAAGGTATTGTCCAGTAGATTAATAAGATTACCTCTAAAATATTTTGCTTTTCTTCCTTCTTTATCAAAGTAAATAAGCTTTATTCCTGTATGAGAGAGGTATATTTGGGGATTATTTGAAAACAATAATATTCCCCCTATAGTTGGATAAAACTGTTCGCTATCCTTATCGTATTGAACTATTCCTAAGTTGTTTAGAAGTATATTATCTTCTGTATCTCCATTAATTCTGATATCTAAATTAATTTTTTCTAAATAATTGGTTATCAATTTTGGGTTTAGTGCATCAAGACCAGCATTGTATATCGGTATTTGTTCATTATTAATTATTCCACCGCTTTGAAGCATACTGGCAATTTCATCTCTTCTAGCTACATCTGTAGTAGATCCCCTCCTTATATAAAATGCACCCGTTTGTCTCATTTGGTGGGGTCTTTTATAGCTTCTGAAAATCGTTATAACACCTACTGTTTTACTTTCTATTTCAATAAACTCTACCCTTACATTTATTGGAGGATCACATCTGTTACTAATAATCTGTTGAAGCCTTTCTTCATTCAAATCGCAGGCATCTATACCGATGATTTCTCTTGTTTTATCTTTTATTCCTATTATTAGATGTCCCCTTCCCCCTTGGCTATTTGTTATGGCTATAACATCTTTTACCAATTCTTTTTTGCCCGATTCCATATTTATATTTATATGCTCTTTATAGTCTAATTTAGGACCTTCACCTTGCTTTAGCAGCGACCTAAGTTTTTGTTCATCCATTTAAATTTCTCTCCTTTAAAATGATAGTCAGGAACAGGTCTTATAGCAACCGGTAACTATTATCAAGTTTATTAATATCTTAAAATGATTATACTATTTATTATAAACATTTGAAAATCAAAAACAATAATGATAATATTATCATATGATATAATTTTGAGGTGTTGTTAATGGATTTTAAACAACTGGAAACTTTCGTAACTATAGCAAAACTTAAAAGTTTTTCAAAGGCTGCAGAGCATTTGTTTTTAACTCAGCCTACTATAAGTAACCACATTCAGAATCTAGAAAAAGAGTTGAAAACCATTTTGATTAATAGAACTAATAAAAATATTTCCTTAACACAGGCAGGAGAACTGCTTTACAAACATGCTATTGATATTCTTAATAAAAAGGAATCTGCCATTTTTTCGCTGAATCAGTTTAAGGGAAAAATAGAAGGAATATTGGAAATATCTGCAAGCACCATACCTGAACAATATTATCTTCCAGATCTTTTAATAGAATTTAGCAAAAAATATCCAGAAGTCAAATACAATTTGAAAAAATATGCTACAGGGCAGATAATAGATAAAATACTAGGAGGAGAAATTGACTTTGGCATTGTAGGTGCAAAGCAAGAGTTCAAACAGCTCGAATATATAGAAATAATGGATGACAATATAGTCCTATCAGCCCCATGTAAGGATAAGTATCTCTATATTGACTTAATTGATCTTAAAGATTTATGTAAAAAACCCCTCATCATGAGAGAGGAGGATTCAGGAACTAGAAAAGCCCTTGAGGAATCACTTATTAAACATAATATATTTTTAGAGGACTTAAATATAGTAGCTTTTGTTGAAAATACTGAAACCATAAAGGAACTAGTACGAAAGGGAATGGGGCTTACCTTTATTTCGGAAAGGGCTATATCTAGAAATATAAATAATCAAGAAATCAAAAAAATATCTATAAAGGATTTTGATATAAAAAGAAAGTTTTATTTTGTATATCATAAAAATAGAGCTTTATCTCCTTTGACCGAAACCTTCAAAAAATTTGTTCTTCAAAATAAAGATACGGTAATATGAAAACCCCGCCTGCGAAGTTTTGGCGAGGTTTTTCTATTTATCCTTTTAAAAAACTCTTATATGCTTTGTAAGTCATGTATAAGTCTACTTTGCTGATCAATTCGTAGGGAGCGTGCATACTTAATACCGGTACTCCACAGTCTACAACATCGGCACCATAGTTTGCAAGAATATAGGCTATAGTTCCTCCGCCGCCCTGATCTACCTTTCCTAGCTCACCAATCTGCCATATGACATCATTTTCATTGAATATCCTTCTTACTTCCGATAAGAATTCTGCATTAGCATCATTAGACCCTGCTTTACCCTTTGCTCCAGTATATTTTACTAATATAACACCTTTTCCTACATATGGAGCATTTCTTTTATCGTGAACATCAGGGAAATTTGGATCAAATCCAGCACCAACATCTCCTGATAAAATTTTACTGTTACTCAATGCTCTTCTAACTAAAAGATCACTGTAGGCCTCACTTTGCAATGCAATCAGCTCTGCCAAAACATTTTCAAAAAATCTTGACTGCATCCCAGTATTCCCCATACTTCCTACTTCCTCTTTATCCATAAACATTGCTACACAGGTTTTTTCTGTTTTTTCAATTTCAAATATAGATTTTAATGCGGCAAAGGAACATACTCTATCATCATGGCCATAGGCTGCTATCATACTTCTATCTAACCCAACATCCCTAGCCTTGCCTGACGGAACAATTTCAATCTCAGCCACAGTAAAGTCATCTTCTTCTATGCCATACTTTTCATTTAGTATTTTCATAACATTAAACTTAACTTTTTCTTTTATGTCTTTGTCGCCTAAAGGAATGTTCCCAATAATAATGTTCAATCCTTCACCAGTAATTGCATCAGCAAGCTTTTTAGCTGCTTGGTCCTTTGCTAAATGTGGAAGCAGATCGGTTATGAAAAATACTGGGTCATCTTCCTCTTCTCCAATCACAATATCTACCCTTTCTCCACTCTTCTTAAATATTACTCCATGTAATGAAAGAGGTAATGAAGCCCACTGATATTTCTTTATTCCACCATAATAATGGGTTTTAAGCAAAGCGAGTTCACCGTCTTCATATAGAGGAAACGGCTTTAAATCTAATCTTGGGGAATCTATATGTGTTCCCAAAATATTCATACCCTTTTCAATTTTATCTTTGCCTATAACAAAGAGTACTACAGCCTTTTCTCTATTTACTGCATAGACCTTCATACCTTCTTTAATTTTTTCTTTATTCTTTATGATTTCTTCTAAGCTTTTAAAACCTTGCGCCTTTGCTAATGTAACTATTTCTTTTACACATTCTCTTTCAGTTTTTCCTTTATCTAAAAAGCTCTTGTATTCATCGGAAAAATCAAACACATACTTTTTATCATTTTCCTCTAAAGCTTCCCAAGCATTTTTAAATTTATGGGTTATACTGCTATGTATTTTTTTTAAATCGCTTTGCACGGAACATCCCTCCATTGTAAAATTTTTTTTATATGTATATTTTAATTTATTATATATTTTGCTACCATAACTTGTCAACAAAGCATTTAGTTATTTGTATTACTTTGTAAAATTTATTTTTCCCAAAAGTTTTTTCATTATCAAAAAAGATTTAGTCCAAAACTAAATCTTTTTTATGTTATGCTTAAATGCATATATTGCAGCCTGCGTTCTATCACTTACACCTATTTTTTTCAGTATATTTGAAACATGGTTTTTTACAGTCTTTTCACTTATAAATAGTTTTTCAGCTATTTCTTTATTATTTAGGCCTTCTGCAATTAGGGTCAATACTTCATATTCTCTTCTAGTTAGATTTTCCTTACCAAGCTCCTTTGCAGAGCCTCTTCCTCTTTTTTTATATTCCTTTACAAATTCAGATGCCAGACTAGGATGTATATATGAGTCCCCTTCGTAGACGCTCCTTATAGCATTAATCAGACTACTCGATTCCGCATCCTTTAGAACGTATCCTTCTGCACCTATATTGACGGTTTCAAATAAATATTCTCTATCATCATGTATTGTAAGCATAATAATTTTAATGTCTAGCCCCATATCCCTTATCCTTCTTAAAGCCTGTATTCCGTTCATGTTAGGCATATTTATATCCATCAGAACTATGTCAGGCTTTAATTCCAAACATTTTGCTATTGCATCCTCACCATCTGCTGCTAATCCTACTACTTCAATATCATCTTCAATCTCCAGTATCTGTTTTAAACCTTGTCTCATCAAGGAATGATCATCTGCAATCAACGTTCTAATCTTATTATCAGTCACATTAATCCTCTCCTTCATACAATGGAACTATAACATTAATTTTAGTACCTTTACCTAACTCGCTGTCTATTTCAATCTTGCCTTTTAAAAGGTCGACTCGTTCTCTAATGCTATAGAGTCCAAAACCACTCTTAGTATTAAAGGAATCCACCTTCTCACCCACATTAAATCCTATTCCATCATCAATTATTTTAAGGTATATTTTTTCTGTGCCTATATTTATTCTAATAATAACATTTTGGGCTTTAGAGTGTTTTTTTATATTGTTTAATGCTTCCTGTACAATTCTAAAAATTGTTAGCTGTATTATAGACTCTTTTATTT
This sequence comes from Candidatus Petromonas tenebris, assembly GCA_014236755.1. Classification (GTDB taxonomy): domain Bacteria; phylum Bacillota; class Clostridia; order Peptostreptococcales; family Caminicellaceae; genus Petromonas; species Petromonas tenebris. Next base: position 6,114 of record JACCKY010000052.1, read on the forward strand.
CACCTTTATTATTTACTACAAAGTCTACGCTAATTTTTGTTTCTTCTTCAAAGTTTAGAATTAACCTTTGAATAGTAGGAATAAGTCCTAAATCGTCAAGAGACATTGGCATTAGGTCATATATAATCTTTCTTATATCCTTTAAGCTCTCCCTAACTACACCCTTTAATGTATTCAGTTCATTCTTTGCTTTTTCTATATCCAAATCTATAAGTCTATCACATAATTCAGCTTTTAAAACTATATTTGCCATGGTTTGGGCTGGTCCGTCGTGAATTTCTTTTGAAACCCTTTGACGCTCCTGTTCTTGAGCCTTTATTATTTTAATACCCATTGACTGCCTCTGCTGTATATCTTCTAACTGTTCAAATACACCTTGAAGATTTCCGCTAAGATAGCCTAAAGCTACACCCACCTTTGATGCAAGAGCTTCCGATCTTTCTACTACCTCTTTTGACTTTTTCAGCCTCATCTCGAGAATGGTTCGCTGCTTTATTAAGTCCTTTTCTTCCTGCCTTTTTAATGACAAGCTTACCTGAAGGTCTTTTGCAGTTTCATAGGCCTGTTTTATATCTTCCTCGGTAAATTTTGTAAAGTTTTTACTAACTTCTAACAGTCTTTTTCTGCTCTCCTTTTCCAGCTTTTCCAGTCTGTCAGATTCTTCAATGATCTTAAGGATTTTCTTTTTAAGCTTAATAAGTTCATCTTCAATCTCTCTACAGTCATCTCTAGCTTTCTCTGATATTTCAAATATTTCCTTTTTGCCCGATTCAATTGCGTGTATAGTTTTATCCACAATCTCATTTAAAACTTTTATATCAACTGATTTAGCCATCAAAACACCTCAGTAAAAAATATTAGTGCAAAATTACTCGAAATATCTTCATATTAATATTATATAGGAATAAAGTAAAATATTAAATAGGTTTATTTACCTGTATATTTACTTTTAATTAATATTTTGAATTTTTATAAATTTCGACATAAAAAAGAGCAGTATTCTACTACTGCTCCATGTACCAAACTATAATATATTATAATCACTAATCTTCCACTTTTCAACGTCTTTCATCAGTGTCATACAATATGATATATTCTCTTTATATTTTTTTTCCATTCCTTCCATAAACCACTCAACTTTTATTTCTACAGTCATTTTATCTTTACCAAAATTTATATTTTTTACCTCTACAACCTTTACATCTAATATTTTATCCATGTTTGTATATTCACTTTTGAGTTTCTTGAAAGCATCGATATCGTATGACAATAGAGGATCAATAACAATTTCTTCTAATTCTTTGCAGATATTTTCTGCTTTTACATTCTTTGAAAACATTCTATTCCACAACTCTGATCGCCTTTTCAGCAACTTATTTACAACAGTTCTTGTTTCTTCTACCTTATCCTTATTGTAAATTTCATCTGTCTTTTCTACAGCAAAAATCAGTTCTTGATTAACTAAAATGGCTATCAGCAGCAAAAAAGACAACAGTACTTTTTTCATGATTTAACACACCCCTATATATAGTATCTATGTCCTAATTATATACTATAAATTGTGCGAATCATGCCTTATACTGTTGTCAAAATCCATTTTTTTATCAACATTTTCTATTATATTATTCCATTTCCTCTATTTTTTCTTTTTCCTTGTCTGAGAGTATCTTTTCTAGATCCAGTAGTATTACAATTTTGTCATCTATTTTTCCTACGCCATTTATATATTGTCGGTCGACTCCAGCAATTATTTCCGGTGCAGGATCGATATCTTCATCATTTATTCTTAATACCTGGGATGCTTCATCTACTACAAATCCAACATTTTTTTCATTTAAATTAATAACAATTATTCTAGTATCTGAATTAATTCCTTCACTTTCGATATTAAATCTCTTTTTCAAATTAATTATAGGGATTATTTCTCCTCTTAGATTTATTATTCCGTCAACAAAATAGGGTGAATTCGGAACCTTTGTACTTTCTTTAAACTCACTTATTTCCTTTACTCTCATGATATCTACGCCGTATTCTTCACTTCCCAGCTTAAATATTACATACTGTTTTTCAGCCATTCATTCCCCCCCTTTTTATTCTTTCGGTTATTCTTTGACAATTTTAATTGAGTCTAATTGTTTTCTAAAATTTTTTCTAAAGTTTTTCAGATATTCTTCCCTAAGCTTTTTTTGTTCTTTTTTCTCGGCTTCGCTTAAGCCTTCAGCTTTTGATTTTCGTGCCAGATAATTTATTCTATCAATTTTTTCTTTAGAAACCACAAACTATCACTCCAAATATTATTTTTCCATTTTATATTATCATTTGCAACATTTATATGTCAATTTAAATGGTTAATTTAATTCTCCTATTTTCCTTTCTATTTCCTTTATTATCCTATTATCTTTCACAAAATCAGTACACTTATTTATATCTTTATACATTATTCTATCCTCATATAAAGTCGGAATTTCGCTTCTAATAATATCATATGCAACCTGTGTCCCAAGACCTAGTTTTTTATTTTCTTTAAAATCTATAGCTTGGGCAGCAGCCAACATTTCAATAGCCAGGACATTGGTAGTATTATTAAGTATTTCTCTAGATTTTCTTGCTGCTATAGTTCCCATGCTCACATGATCTTCCTGATTTGCTGAAGAAGGGATTGAATCAACGCTGGCCGGATGAGCAAGAACCTTATTTTCAGAAACTAGAGCTGCAGCGGCATACTGCGCTATCATAAAACCAGAATTAAGTCCTCCCTTTTCCGTCAGAAAAGCTGGAAGTCCGCTTAACTGTGGATTGACAAGCCTTTCTATTCTTCGTTCTGAAACGTTAGCAATTTCAGATACAGCCATTCCTAAGAAGTCAAAGGCTAGTGCCATTGGTTGACCGTGAAAATTCCCTCCTGATAGTACATCCTTTTCATCGGCAAAAATTAAAGGATTATCTGTGGCCGAATTTATTTCAATATTTACTTTTTCGGCTACATAGTCTATTGCATCTCTGCTGCCGCCATGTATTTGCGGAATACACCTCAATGTATAGGGATCTTGGACTCTAATCTCTCCCTGCCTAGTTGTCATACCGCTTCCTTCCGTTAGTTTTAATAAATTCTTGGCACTATTTTTTTGTCCCTTGTGTGGTCGAACCAAATTTATTCTTTCATCAAAGGCGTCGGTAATTCCGTTTAAAGCTTCCAGTGTCATAGCAGCACTTATGTCCGCCATTTTTAGCAAATTAATTGCATCATAAACCGTTAAAGCTCCTACCGCCGTCATTACCTGAGTACCGTTTATTAAAGCCAGTCCTTCCTTAGATGTAAGATGGATAATTTCTATACCTGCTTTCTTCATCGCCTCACTTCCAGAAAGTCTTTCACCCTTGTAGATAGCTTCTCCTTCTCCAATCATTACTAAAACCATGTGGGATAATGGAGCTAAATCTCCACTGGATCCTAATGAACCTTTTTCAGGAATAATGGGATGTACTCCTTTATTAAGCATTTCGATTAAAGTGTTCAGTGTAGACAGTCTGATTCCCGAAAAACCCTTAGCTAAGGCATTAGCTCTGAGAAGCATTATAGCTCTTACTATCTCTTCTTCAAAGGGTTTTCCAACTCCACAAGAATGGCTGATAATTAAGTTTCTTTGAAGCTGCTTTGTTTCTTCCTTGGAAATAGCTATGTCGCTAAATTTTCCAAATCCTGTAGTGATTCCATAAACCACCTTTTCTCCTTCAACAAATTCATCTACAATTTTTCTTGATTTTTTAACTTTTTTTAAAGCATCCTCAGTAAGCTCTACTTTATAACTTTCTCTTGCCACCTTCACTATATCTTCTATTTTTAGGCTCTCTCCATCAATGTAAATAACAGACATACCTTTCTCTCCTTCACCCTGTGATTTTAACAACTTCATTCCACTATATATCTATTCTTTATATATACTTTTTTCCCTTCACATATTTGCAAAAAATTTGTAATATATCAAAATTTGTTAATAATTTATAATTTTATCAGGGTAAAGTGCACTATAAAAGCAAAGGGGCATTTTTTCCATGTTCCTTAGCTAAATATTATCTTCTAAATTTTTTCTTCTTTGGTTTTCTCCTATTACCCCTATTCTGATTATGTTGTCCTACTTTTTTATTGTTTGGTTTTACAAGGCATTTTGGCCCAAACCCAACTAGATCCTCTCGTCCGGCAAGAAGTAAAGCCTTTCTAACCAAATCATGGTTTTTGGGATTTTTATATTGTAGTAGTGCCCTCTGCATTGCCTTTTCCAATCTGTTTTTAGCTACAAAAACTGGCTTCATTGTTCGTGGATCCAACCCGGTATGATACATACAGGTTGATAACGTTCCAGGTGTAGGATAAAAATCCTGTACCTGTTCTGGATAATAGTTGATATCCCTTAAATATTCTGCAAGTTCTATAGCAGATTTTAAAGTACTACCAGGATGACTTGACATCAGATAAGGAACTATATATTGTTCTTTGCCTAGTTTTTTATTAATATTATAAAATTTTCTCACAAACTCATCGTAAACTTCTTTTCTTGGTTTACCCATCAGTTCTAATACTTCATTGGATACATGCTCCGGTGCCGCCTTAAGCTGTCCACTTACATGATGCCGGCAAAGCTCTTTAAAAAATTCATCATTTTTATCATTTATAATATAATCATATCTAAGTCCAGATCTAATAAAGACCTTTTTAACCTTCGGAAGATCTCTCAGTTTTCTCAAAAGCTCCAGTAGATCATCATGACTAGCATCTAAGTTTTTGCAGGGCTCTGGAAATAAACATTGTCTATTTTTGCAAGAACCTTCTTTCATCTGTTTTTTACAAGCAGCCTGTCTAAAGTTAGCCGTAGGTCCGCCTACATCGTGTATATAACCTTTAAAATCCTTATCATCGGTTATTTTCTTAGCTTCTTCAATTATAGACTTATGACTTCTGCTTGTAACAATCCTTCCTTGATGGAAGGTTAAAGAACAAAATGAACAACTGCCAAAGCAGCCTCTTTGACTGATTATACTAAACTTTACTTCCTCTATGGCCGGTACGCCTCCGAATTTTTTGTAGGCTGGATGATAATCTCTTTTATAAGGAAGTGAATAGACTCTATCTAGTTCTACAGTTGATAAAGGTGGAGCAGGAGGATTCTGAATCAAGTATCTATTGTTATGCTTCTGTACAAGTACTTTTCCTGTAAAGGGGTCCTGCTCTTCATATTGAATTTTGAAAGCCTTAGCGTATAGTTTCTTATCCTTTTCTATTTCTTCAAATCGGGGAAGTACTCTATAATCATATATGTTTTCCACGCTGTCTACTATATAGCAAGTTCCAGGTACATGTCTTACATATTTTATATCAAGTCCTTCATTTAAATTAGTAGCTATCTCAATTATCTGGCTCTCACCCATTCCGTAAACTAATAAATCTGCATTGCTATCTATGAGAACGGATCTTCTTACTTTATCATCCCAGTAGTCATAATGGGCAAATCTTCTAAGACTGGCTTCTACACCTCCTAAAATAATAGGAATATCCTTATACACCTGTCTAATTAAGTTACTGTATACTATAGTTGCCCTATCAGGCCTCAGTCCAATTTTTCCCCCTGGAGAATAAGAATCTCTTTTTCTACGCTTTTTGCTTACAGTATAATGATTTACCATGGAATCAAGATTACCTGCAGTTACTAAGAAAGCTAATCTTGGTCTTCCCAACTTCTTTATATCATCTGTGTTTTTCCAATCAGGCTGAGCTATTATTCCCACTTTATATCCTACATCTTCTAGAATTCTAGATATTATAGCTGTTCCAAAGCTGGGATGATCTACATAGGCATCTCCAGAAACTATAATAAAATCCAGCCTATCCCATCCTCTTTTTCCCATATCTTTTCTATTTATTGGCAAAAAATCATTAGTTATCATATTATTACCACCTGTTTAACTTTTTAAAATATATAAAGATATACTATCAAAATTAATCTACAGTTACAATAGTTAAAACCTAATAATAAAATTGACCTCCCTGTAGGAGGTCTTATTAGCTCATTCTATTTTCAATTTGACTAAGTACATCCTGTGGAGTTAGACCCTTTGCCGAGATTACACTACCTCTGGTAGAAGTATTGTGCATGCCTAAAAAGTTACTATCCTGTCCTGATACAACTACTACATCAAATGCTTTAAGATTATTTTTATTGTTTTCCAAATCTTCAACAATATAGCCTTGCTGTTGCAAATAGGATTTTACATTAGTTAAAGAATCTTCTACAACTACCCTTTTCAAAAATTTCACCTCCTACCGACTTTGTTTAAGTCTATTATTAGTCAGTAGAAAGAAAAATATTCTTCCTAATCAATTCTTCTACAACTATCTCTCTCAATTAATTCATGGGGCAAAATAAAGATGTTGTCCTCTATCTCTTCACCTTTAATTTTTTTAATAATTACTCTAATTGCTACGGCACCAATATCATAAATAGGTTGCTTTATGGTAGTTAGCTTAGGTCTGTATATAGATGCAAGTTTTATATCATTGAATCCTACCACTGAAACATCCTCAGGAACTTTATATCCATTATCCACCAAACAGTTTATCGCACCTATAGCCATAACATCCGTAGTCGCAAATATAGCAGTAGGTAAAATATCTTCATCTATCATTTTTTGAACACAATTGTAGGCTTCTTCCATCTTAAAGTTACCATTCATTATAAGTCTTTCATCTATGTTGATATTATTTTCCTTTAAAGCTTTTGCGTACCCATTATATTGATCAACACCAAATACATCATTTTCTATTCCGCTTCTTATAAGGGCAATTTTTCTGTGTCCACTGTCAATGATGTACTTTGTCATTTGGTACGATGCTTTAAAATGATCTATACAAATAGCAGGAATATTAAGTTCTGAAGTATTTCTATTGATCATAACTACAGGAATGTCTTCCTTTTCGAAAAACTCTTTATGTTCATCCTTAAGTCTCCATGTCATAAAAATTATACCTTCTACCTGCTTAGATTTTAAAAGGTTTAGATACCTCAATTCCTGCTTAAGTTCCCCATAGCTATTACAAAGTAATATGTCATAGTCGTACATTTTTCCTATTTCTTCTACCCCATTTAATATCTCACCTGTAAAAAAGTTTGAAATATCTGGTACTATAACACCAATAAGCTGACTTTTTTTCATGACAAGACTTCTTGCAACGGGGTTTGGAGTATAGCCGGTTTCTTCAATTACCTTCAAAACTCTCTGTCTTATTTCATTACTGACGGGTTTAGAGTCATTTATAACCCGTGATACTGTTGATATTGATACATTAGCCTTTTTTGCTACATCTTTAATTGTTACTGTCATGAGTATCACCTCCTAAAAAATTACAATATACTCAAATACCTATTTATTCTATAACAGAGAACCAAAAACACCAGCTATAGAATTTACCAAATTAAATAATTCTCTTATTTTAGTTTTAGTAGCATCTTAATCTAAAAGATTATTTTATCATTAATATTTTTATTCTACAATATTTTTATTCTATAATTATATCAATTTTCCTTCATTTATCGATATTTTTAACCTATTTTTAAATCTAAAATTTTTTATTCTTATTTCAAGGAGGATTTTCCCATTTTATGTTGAAGTAATATTTGTAACTTTAGTTCTGCAAAATAAAAAGTTAAATTGGTAAATTTACCAAAAAATGAATATGGCATATCACTATACCTTCGTGTTATATATAAGTTACCACACAAATACACAAACGGAGGTTAGTAATATGCCAGTTATATCTACTATTTTAAACATAAATGCTGAACTTTACAACTATTTAAATGAT
>JACCKY010000117.1 GCA_014236755.1 Candidatus Petromonas tenebris
GTAATGGTTTCTATAGTTTTCATGAGACGTGTTCTAGTCTCTCTTATCCTAGTTCTTTCTGCTCTATATAATATATATGCCTCGCTTGTCTTTGCATGTCCATTTTCTATAAGCACCTTTACAACCGCGTCCTGTATCTGTTCAACCGTCGGGATTTCATTTGAAAATCTTTTATTAATGAGTGCCACAGCTTCTTCAGTCAGTCTTTCAGCAATCTCGTAGGAAGCCTGTACACCTTCTTGGTCTGCAACGGATTTTGCAGCCTTAAAGATTGCAGCAGTTATTTTTTCCGGGATAAAATTAATTATTCTTCCATCCCTTTTCTTAATCTTTTCAACCATTAGTCTCTCCCTTTCTCTCAATATGTTGTATATCATTCATCTATATATACTATATATAGATAAGTTGGAAACAAAAAATACCCTCAAGATTTAAAAAGGGCCAAAAAAATATGTAGTTACTATTTGTCTATTAAATTTTATCAAAATAACTGAGATATAACAATAAGTAATTCGACCTATATTTCCAATTTACTTATATTTTCTTACAGAATGCTCTTATATTCTCCATAATTCGCATTTTTTTATTTTTTGATTTTAATTATATAACTGCACTAATTTGAAATTATATTTATTTAAATAATTTAAGTTTTTTCAATGCTTCATATTGTCTAAGCTAACAGCTCATAGCCTACAGCTTACGGCAAAGACTAAAATTAAGATTTACTCTATGTTACGGTCTGCATCTTTGCTAGCATTACAATGGATTTACTGGGTACGCTGCTTAAGAACAAATGCCTCTGGCGACGTTTTGTTAGTTCGTAGTTGGTAGCCCTGATTAGCTCTTAGTTCTTAGCTCTTGGCAAATCCTAGTCGTTCTTTAGGGTCTTTCTTGCGGCCTGTCACATTTTTGCCATGAGCGATCAGCAGTTAGCTGTTAGCCTTTTTAATATTTAACTGGTAAAAGTTTGTAATTTCTTACATGCCTTGAATTTACTTTGTTTTATACCTG
>JACCKY010000007.1 GCA_014236755.1 Candidatus Petromonas tenebris
AAATTTACTTGATTTCTATTTACACCTTCAATAAATGCCATACTATCATCTCCCTTATATATACATTCGACAGTGATAGTCATTTTCCTTTTTGCTTAGATAATTTTTTATAATTGTTAAACAGACTTACGTACGGTTTGATGAGGAGATGGTGGAAGAGAGTTACCTCAAATCCACCGTTTTACTCTACAACTTGAAAAATTGCACAAGAAATTGAGAAATATATTAATAATGAAATTAAGTAAAGGCCAATTATTGCTCTATCTCATATACTGTAAAGGGGTCTTTTATGAGTATATATAAAAAGAATGCTTTGAACCAATTAAAGGATACATTTGAGATTTTGTTAGATGAGTATAGAGAAAATCTTTCGCAGGATGAAGTTTTCAAAATGGCAAAGGAATATGAGATTAGGGTATGGAAAGAGCAGATGGAAAGCTATAAATTGATAAAAATAGAGGATGAATCTAGAGATATAAAAAATGCCATTAAAATTTGCAAGTCAATGATAAAAGAACTCAGCAAAATTAGTATGAATGAGGTTCTAAGTACGTGGTATTGAATTATATAGGATTTCAAGTTAAAAATATAAAATAGTTTGCTTTTTAATAGGGGCCCTTAAAATAGAAAGGGATCCCTTTGATTATATTTATCATTTTGAATATGCATAAGAGGTTTTTTTATTTTTTGAACTAAAGACAAAAAGAAAAATAATAAATACTTAAAAAAATTCAGTAATAATTAAGAGACAACTTCATAAGAATTAAGTAATAATTAAAAAAATAAATTTTAAATTAATAAAATAAATGTTTCAAATGGGGAGGAGAAAATAGTGGGAAAAACTGATAAATGCACACAAATAGTTAAAGAAGATGAAAGGGTTATATCACCTTTTACTAGAGTACCCTATTATCCCTTAGTAATAAAAAGGGGATATGGTGCTATGGTAGAGGACACTGATGGTAATCAATATATAGATTTATTATCAAGTGCATCAGCGTTGAATACAGGACATTCTCATGAAAAGGTAGTCGAAGCAATTATTGAGCAAGTGAGAGAGTTTATTCATTATACTCCAGCTTATATGTATCATGAACCTTTAGTAAAATTAGCTAAAGAGATTATAAAAATTACACCAGGAGATTGTGCCCAAAAAGTCGCATTTGGTCTTTCGGGTTCTGATGCTAACGATGGAATGATTAAATTAGCACGAGCCTATACAGGAAGAAGCAAAATTATTTCTTTTATCGGTGCTTATCATGGTTCAACTTATGGGGCTCTTTCTTTATCTGCAATAAGTCTGAATATGAGAAAGAAAATAGGACCCTTTGTACCAGAAATTTATCATATTCCCTACCCAGATTGTTATCGTTGCACGTTTGGCAAGGAAGAAAAAAGTTGCAATATGGAGTGCTTAAAACATCTAGAATTAGCTTTTAATCACTATATACCAGCTGAAGAAGTAGCAGCAGTAATAATTGAGCCAATTGCAGGTGACATTGGTTTAGTTGTGCCTCCTAAGAAATATGTAGAAAAGCTATATGATCTATGCAAAAAAAATGGAATACTTTTTGTTACAGATGAGGTACAACAAGGATTTGGTCGTACAGGAAAATGGTTTGGAATAGAGAACTTTGAGGTGGTTCCCGATATAGTGGTTATGGGTAAATCTATAGCTTCCGGTATGCCTTTGAGTGCAATTGTAGCAAGAAAAGAGATAATGGACTCATGTGATGCACCTGCACATTTATTTACGATGGGAGGAAATCCCGTTTCATGTAAAGCTGCACTTGCAACTATAGAAATAATTAAAGATCAAAAACTTTTAGAACATACTAGGCAACTAGGAGAATATGTAAAACAACGTTTTAATGAGATGAAGACAAAGTATGAAATCATAGGGGATGTTAGAGGATTAGGATTATCAATAGGAGTAGATTTGATCAAAGATACACAGACCAAGGAAAGAGCAAGAGAGGCGGCTGCTAAAATATGTTATCGATGCTGGGAAAAGGGAGTGATTATCACCTTCTTTGGAAATAGTGTTCTAAGAATCCAACCTCCGTTAGTAATCAAAAAAGAGCAGATGGATAAGGCATTGAATATTATTGAAGAATCTATTCAGGAGTATATAAAGGGAAATATACCAGATGAGGTTCTTGAGGTAGCAAAGGGTTGGTAATTAGTATAAAAACCATTGTTTTAGGATTGGAGGTGAATAAGTACAAATTTAACCTGCGAAAAGATCAAAACTATTAGTTTAAAAAGGAAGGGAGATATGGGAATGGAAGTTTCGAAAGGTAAAAAGAAAAGTTTTTTTGAAGGAGCTTTTGGAAAGTTTATACTTCCAGGAATTATATTGCAATCTGTTCTGATAGGGGGAGGCTATGCCACGGGCCGTGAAATAGTTGCCTTTGGAGCAAAATTTGGTGCTCTTGGGTGGTTAGGTGGTATTGGGATATTTATTGGCTTTACGGTTATGAGCATCTTGACATTTGAAATTGCTAGAATATATAAAGTCTATGATTACAAGTCATTAGTACAACAATTTGCGGGGAAACTATGGATTGTATACGATATTATTTATTTGCTTCTCGCTATTTTAATAATTGCCGTTATGGCTGCTGCAACAGGAGAAATCGTTGAAAATACACTAGGAATTCCCTATTGGGGTGGAGTTACAGGAGTTATAATTATAGTTGGTATTCTTAATTTTTATGGTAGATGGTTAATTGAGAGATTTGAAACTTACGGGACCATTGCATTATATATAGGATATATTATATTTGGTGGGTTAGTAATTTCAAAAACATGGACTCATGCACAAAGCATATTTGCTACAGGAGATGTTAGTTATATAAAAGATTCCGCTGTAACTATTGGAGCAGTTTTATGGACAGGAGTAGTTTATGTGGGATATAACTTAGCTGTTTATCCGGCTTGTCTCTTTACTTTAGAAAGACAAACCAGTAGAAAACAAACTGTATGGGCAGGTATAATCTCAGGAATATTGATGACTGTCCCATGGTTTTTGACATATTTTGCTATAATGGGATTTTACCCTTCAGAAAATATTTTGGGGGCACCTGTACCTTGGTTAGCTATGTTAGATGGAATAGGAGGTCCTGGAATAGTAGCAATATTTGGAATTGTAGTAGGTTGGACGTTAATCGAAACGTCAACGGGGATAATACATGCTTTAGTAGAAAGAATAAACTCTGGATTGATAGAAATGGGCAAAAAACCTTTTACTTCTAAACAAAATGCGATAGTCACTGTGTTAGTACTGATTACAGCTACGATTATGGCAAAGATAGGAATTATAGATCTAATTGCAAAGGGATATACAATGATGGCATATGGAATGATTGTAGTATATGCAATTCCCCTTGTAACGATTGGGTTAATTAAAATACTTAAGGCAAATTAAATAAAAAAATTGAATTCTATTCTGTAGTTGGCTGTATTTAGATTTTACGATAAACAAGAATTTTATATTAACATAGTGAAAATTTATATTTTTATGAATTCCCTAGAGCATTATCTAGGGAGTTTTCGTTTTTTATACTTAAAAAAGTTATGGAGTGGATGTAAACTAGAAAACATTGCATACATTCATACATTGAAATAAGTGTATACAGATGATATAATACTAACAGATATTAGTACTAACTACTAATATCAAATACAAATTAGGAGGAATATAAATGAATATTAAAGATATACGAGAATTGATATTAACGATCGATAAAACAAATATACAAAAAGTCGAAATTGAAGAAAAAGATATAAGGATAAGCATATCAAAATCAACTCTTTGTGAAAATAAGAACTCTCAAATAAAAGAAGAACAAGTAAAACAAAAAATAGAGTCTGAAAAAAATGAAAAAAATATAGACCATACAGATGATGAATTTTACATAGTTAAATCTCCTATAGTAGGAGCTTTTTATGCAGCTCCAAGTCCTGAGTCAAAACCATTCGTAAAGGTTGGAGATGAAGTGGTGAAGGGTCAAACTCTCTGTATAATAGAAGCCATGAAGATTATGAATGAAATTGAAAGTGAAGTATCAGGTAAAGTAGTAGAGATTTTGGTAGACAATGAAGATGCTGTAGAATATGGTCAGCCTTTAATGAAAATTAGGAGGTAATATATACAATGTTTAAAAAAGTACTTATAGCTAACAGAGGGGAAATTGCTCTGAGAATTATTAGGGCATGTAAAGAGATGGGACTAAATACGGTAGCAGTCTACTCAGAAATCGACAGAGATTGTCTCCATGTACATATGGCAGATGAAGCCATATGTATTGGGCCGGCAGATTCATCAAAAAGCTATTTAAATATAAAAAACATTATTAGCGCTGCCATTATAAGCGGTGCTGAAGCCATTCATCCGGGATATGGTTTTTTATCTGAAAATCCTAAATTTGCGAGAGTGTGTAAGCTCCAAGGATTAAAGTTAATTGGGCCTAGTGAAGAAAATATAAGGAAAATGGGCAATAAATCCGAGGCAAGAAGAACAATGGTTGAAGCAGGTATACCTGTAGTTCCGGGAACAAAGGATGTCACAATCAATGCAGATGAAGGACTGAAGTTAGCTAAGGAAATAGGATTTCCCGTCATCATTAAAGCTTCAAGTGGTGGCGGAGGTAGAGGAATGAGAATAGTCTATAGTGAGAAAGAATTTACAGATGCTTTCAATACTGCAAAGTCAGAGTCTGCTGTTGCCTTTAATGATGATTCAATGTACATAGAAAAGTATATTGAAGAGCCAAGGCATATAGAGTTTCAGATTTTAGCAGATGAGTATGGAAATATTCTTCATTTAGGAGAACGCGACTGTTCACTGCAAAGACGCAATCAAAAAGTTTTAGAAGAAGCTCCATGCAGCATAATAGATAGTCCCTTGAGAGAGAAGATGGGAGAGATGGCAGTGAAGGCTGCTAAAACAGTTAATTATGTGGGGGCGGGGACTATTGAATTTTTATTAGATAGGTATAATAACTTTTATTTTATTGAAATGAATACCAGAATTCAGGTAGAACATCCCGTTACGGAAGTAATTACAGGTATAGATCTAATCAAAGAACAAATTAAAATAGCTAAAGGAGAAGAATTAAAGTTTACTCAAGATGATATTAAAATAAGTGGACATGCGATAGAATGTAGGATAAATGCAGAAGACCCTAATAAAAGCTTTAGGCCTTCACCTGGTACCGTTGAACATTATTTCGTTCCAGGAGGAAATGGTGTGCGTGTAGATAGTCATATATACAGCGGATATAGAATTCCTCCGACTTATGATTCCATGATTGGCAAGTTGATAGCATGGGGAAAGAACAGGGAAGAAGCAATAGCTAGAACTAGGAGGGCATTAGATGAAATGATAATAACAGGAATAAATACAAATATAGATTTTCACAGAAAAATATTAGACAATAAAAAATTCCTTGAAAACCAAATCAATACTTCATTTATAGAGAAAGAAATAATGTAGGAGGAAAAAAATGATAAGTGAATTTTTACGTAAAAAGAAGAAATATGTAACAATAAATTTGAATGAAAAAGAAGACAAGAAAAAGACTTCTATGAATATTGAGTTTGCTAATAGGATAGTAGAGAAAGATATTGATGAAAAGATTTGGATTAAATGTTCAAATTGCAGTGAGATTCTTTTAAGTGAAGATGTAGAGAAAAATTTATACATATGTAACAAATGCGATTATCATTTTAGAATGGGTGCACGAGATAGACTAAGTATAGTACTTGATGAAAATAGTTTTAAGGAATATGATAAAGAGTTAAAAATTACAAATCCTTTAGACTTTCCCGGCTATAGTGAAAAAATCAGTAAAGCTTTAGAAAAATCAGGGGAGGACGAAGCGGTAATTACAGGAGAGGGAAAAATAAATGGAATACAAGCGGTTGTATGTGCTATGGAACCAAAGTTTATGATGGGAAGCATGGGGTGTGTAGTGGGAGAAAAAATTTCCAGGGCAATAGAGAGGGCTACTAGAAAGAGGCTACCTTTGATTATTTTCTCAGCTTCAGGAGGTGCCAGAATGCAGGAAGGGATATTGTCACTTATGCAGATGGCTAAGACTTCAGCGGCACTTAGTAGATTTTCAGAAAAAAGGCTACCGTATGTATCTGTATTAACTGATCCTACAACTGGAGGAGTTACCGCTAGCTTTGCCATGCTAGGAGATATTATTATATCAGAGCCAGGAGCGTTAATAGGGTTTGCAGGTCCAAGGGTGATAGAGCAAACAATAAGACAAAGGCTTCCTGAAGGATTTCAAAGAGCTGAGTTTTTAAAGGAAAGAGGATTTGTAGATAAAATAGTCCATAGGAAGAATTTAAGGGAAATACTATTTAAAATATTATATATCCATACATTAGAGGGTGAAGTAAATGAATAATGCTTTAGAATTTGAAAGACCTATAATAGAATTGGAGGATAAAATCCATGAGCTGGAGAGTTTTATAAGGGAAAATGAGGTTGATTTATCACATGAAATAGATATATTGAAAAATAAACTGGATAACATTAAAAAAAATATATACAATAATCTCACGCCATGGCAAAAAGTAAAGATTGCAAGATTACTGGACAGACCAACTACCCTAGAATACATAGAAAGGATCTTTACCGATTTTATAGAGCTTCATGGGGATAGACTTTATAGAGATGATTATGCTATTATAGGAGGGATTGGGTTACTTGATGGAATCCCCGTTACGGTTATAGGGCATCAAAAAGGCAGGGATACAAAGGAGAATATCAAGAGAAATTTTGGTATGGCTCATCCTGAAGGATATAGAAAAGCCTTGAGGCTTATGGAGCAGGCAGAAAAATTCGAAAGGCCGGTGATTATGTTTATAGATACACCAGGTGCTTATTGTGGAATAGGAGCAGAGGAGAGGGGACAAGGCGAGGCAATAGCTACAAATCTGTTGCAGATGAGTAAATTAAAAATCCCTATAATAGTTGTGGTTATAGGTGAAGGAGGAAGTGGAGGAGCCCTAGCCCTTGGAATTGGAGACAGAGTTTGTATGCTTGAGCACTCTGTATATTCTGTTATTTCCCCTGAAGGTCTTTCTAGCATTCTGTGGAAGGATGCATCTTTAGCTGAAAAGGCTGCTGAAATCATGAAGCTAACAGCCCAAGATTTATTAGAGCTAAATATAATTGATAAAGTTATTGAGGAGCCTTTAGGTGGTGCACATAAGGATGTAGATCTTGTGTCAAGTAATATAAAAAACTATATAGTTAAAGAATTGACGGAATTGCTAAAATTAGATTCTAATACGTTGCTGGATATGAGGTATCAAAGGATTAGAAAAATAGGAGTATAAAGATATAAGTAGTCCTTTAAAGAGCTTGCTTTCATCAGGCATTAGTGCAGGAACTATGACTGCACTAATTTTGAATATAGTTTTAGAGGAATAATATGTAGAAGAAGATGAAAGGGATGAAAAGGTTGCTACCCTAGTTGAGGGATTATTTATAATGAAATAGAAACTTAGGGATTCGGGATTTCCGAATCTTTTTTTGAATCATAAAAATTTCGACTTTTCAAAATTGTTTGTAAAACAACTATAAAATAAGAAGGATTCTTAATTTAAATAGCGAAAACATGAAATATTACTCATAAAAATATAATGAAAAATCTAGATATATTTGTGAAAAAACTACATATAGATTGTTATATAGGTGTATTTTAAAGAGATTATTTATAAGATTTTTACAATAAGAGGGTGAATAGCTTGCTAAGGGAAAGTGGAATTACATTGAAGGAAGCATTGGAAATGGAGTGTTTGAAGGACTGTAGATTAATTGCAGGATTTGAAGGATACAACAATGTTATCACAAGGGTAAATATTATGGCGGATCCCGATATTATCTATTGGGTAAGCGAAGGAGAACTGCTATTGACGACGGCATATTTTTTTAAAACTGCCCATATTGATGAACAGATACAGTTTATAAAAGAACTCAGTAAAAGAAACCTGTCTGGAATAGCAATAAAGATATATCCCTATCTTGAGAGACTTCCAAGGGAGGTAATAGACCTTGCAAATCATTTAAAGTTTCCTATTATTGAACTTGACTATCAAATACCCTTTACCGATATAATAACACCTATTTTTAAAGAAATATTCAATAAGCAAGCATCACTACTTCAAAAGATCGAAGACCTCCATGAAAATCTAATGAATATAATTCTGACTGGAGGTGGTGTTAAGGATATTATTACTACCCTGATCCAAACAGTTGGAAATCCTATATTAATTAAAAATCACTACTTTGAAGACTTTATTTATGGCGATGCCATTTATCCATGGAGCTATGAAGAACTGGAAAATAAGATAGAAATTTTTTTAAAAAACAATATCAATAATAAAAGATTAAAGGAAACATACTCTACGAAATTAAAAATAGATGATAAGATGTTGGATACGGCGTTTATTCCAATAAAGGTAAAGAGTAGTGTTTATGGATATATAATAGTTATAGCCAGTGAGAAAAGTATAACTAATTTTGATATTGTATCTATTGAAACTGCATCTGCAATTATTGCCGTTGAATCCTTAAGAAGAATATCCATCCAAGAGGTTGAAAATAGATATAAGGCTGAATTTTTTGAAGATCTTATTTCCTTTGATAAGATTAGAAAAAATAAAGCTATTGAGAGAGCTCTATATTACAATTTTGATAAACAAGCACTATACAATATAGTTACTATACATTTTTCTCAAAGAGACTTAAACATAGAGAACCAATACGATTTTGACCAGTATAAAAATAAAGCCATTCATATAATTAACAGCATATGCAGCTATGAAAACACTACCTTTTTAGCTACAAGTAAAGGGAGTACCATAAATATATTGTTTATGTGGAAAAATGGGAAAGACTTAAAATCAAAAATAGATAATATAGTTACAGAAATAAATAAAAAAATTAAAGAGAAAATGAATTTAGCAAAATATAAGATAGGTATAGGGAGACCATATGAAGGATTAGAAAATGCTTTCAAGAGTTTGAAGGATGCAGAAAAGGCCATAGAAGCCGGGAAAAAATATGTGGATGCTGAAATAATAGATTTTGACGAATTGGGAATCTATAAAATCTTTTGTCAAGATAATTTAAAAGAAGAGCTCATGAAATTTTATAGGTCTACACTTATGCCCCTTTGCGAATATGATACTAAAAGAAATACGGAGCTTGTAAGGACTCTTGAGGTATATTTTGAAACCAACGGCAACTTGAAAAAGATGTCACAGAAACTTTTTACCCACTATAATACTATCCTGTACCGAATTAATAGAATATGTGAAATAACAGATATGGACTTAAATGACGAACATGATAGATTTAGTCTAGAGACAGCACTTAAAATAAAGAAAATGATGGGAAATGTATAACAAAAAATCTATGGACCTGAGTCCATAGATTTTTTATTCTTCCAGTAATGCAACAGCTCTTATAGGAGAACCGGAGCCCCCCCTTATCTTTAATGGAAGACCTATGTATAAAAATCTCTTATTCACAACCTTATCTAAATTACATAGGTTTTCTGTATTAGTTATGTGATATTCACCGCAGATTAAGTGTCCGGAAAAATCTAAATCCTTGGGATGGTCTATGGCTGGAGCGTCTACTCCTATATTTACTACTCCTTTTTCAGCCAGCCATTTGGCAGCCTCATAGCTAAGTCCCGTATACTCAGTTTGCCACTTATCAGTACCAAAATTTCTATCATAATGTGCTGTATAAAGTAAAACTATATCCCCCTTCATAATTTCCTGACCTGATTTTTTTACAGCTTCCTCTAAATCTTTAGGTTCGATATAACGGTTTGAAGGTATATAGGATAAATCTATGCAGATAGCACTTCCCCAAAAATACTCCATAGGCATTTTGTCTATAGTTGCTCCCGATGGATTATACTCCCATACTGCATCACTATGGGTTCCTCCATGCTCGCTTATGAGAAGATTTCTTGCAGAAAACCCCAGTGTTTTACTACCCGTCTTTTGCATATTCTCTTCATGGGTCATATTCACCATTATAAATGTTGGTTGGTGCATTGGAAATACTGACATACCCTGAAAAATTTCCTGAGAAAGATCAATAAGTCTTAAACCCAATAAAATTCCTCCCTTCATCTTAAATGTATATATACATTTAAAGATTTTATTCTAAAAACCTTTGTAAAAACTACACAAAAATAGCCATGTTTCATTCTAAAAGTAAAATGGTATTCATAGGATTTATATAGAAGAATTTAATGTAAAATCCTTATGGAAAATATATAAAAACAAGCACAAAATCATTCTGAAAATATACTATTGTTCATAGAATCTATACAAAGGGCATTCTTGTCTTCTATAGAAAAAATATAAATGAGATAGAAAATAAAAAATATTTTTAAAATTTGGGCAAGTAAAAATTAAGCATGAGGAGGGTATGTCTATGTCTGATGAAAAAAAGTATATTTTAGCCGTTCCAAACTTTAGTGAGGGAAGGCGAAAGGAAGTGATAGAAGCCGTAGTTAATCAGGTTAGAGATGTGGAAGGTGTAAAACTTGTAAGCTATGAACCAGAACATGATTTTAATAGAACTGTTATAACCGTGATTGGTGAACCTGAACCACTTAAGAAAGCCCTTATAGACATGGCAGGTAAAAGCTATGAGCTTATAAATATGGAGGAGCACTCAGGCACTCATCCAAGGATTGGAGCACAGGATACTATACCGGTTTTCCCTTTTAAAAACATTACTATAGAAGAATGTAAAGAGTTCATTGAAGAGTTGGCAGAGGAATTATATGCAAAGTATGAAGTACCAATTTACTTTTCAGGGATAAACGCAAGGTGTGAAGAGAGAAAAGCTTTGTCCTTTATTAGAAAGGGACAGTATGAAGGATTAAAAAAGGTTGCCCATACAGAAGAAAGAAAGCCCGATATAGGACCAGCTGCCCTTCATCCTACAGCAGGAGCTACAATTTTAAGTGCCGATTACGAAGGACTTACAGCTTATAATATTTTTTTAGATACGGAAAACCTTGAAATTGCAAAAAAGATAGCAAAGGCAGTGAGAGGACCAAGCGGTGGTTTTTCAACTGTTAGGTCTGTAGGAATTAAATTCCCTGAAAGGGAAGGCGTAGTAGTATCTATGAATATGTTTGACTGTGGAAAGACTCCTCTGTACAGGACATTTAACTTTGTTAAGCAGGAGGCTGCAAGATACGGTATAGCAGTTACGGGATCAGAAATTGTTGGACCAGTTAAACTCGATTATCTACTTAATTCTTTAGAATATTTTCTGGGGTTAGAAGGCTTTGATAAAAGACAAATATTAGAAACCCATTTGATAGATTAGAAAAAATTTATGGATAACAACCAAGTCACATTTTAGAAATTATACATAGGTGAAAGGAGTGCTTTAATGAAGACAGATGTTCAAATAGCCCAAGAGGCTAAGATGCTTCCTATAGTAGAAATTGGAGAGAGGTTGGGACTTGATGAAGATGAGTTAGAACTTTATGGAAAATATAAGGCAAAGATTTCACTGGATGCATACAAAAGACTTGAGGGTAGAGAAGATGGTAAACTCATATTAGTTACGGCTATAAATCCTACTTCAGCAGGAGAAGGTAAAACTACTACAAATGTAGGTTTAAGCATGGGACTAAATAAGATTGGTAAAAAGGCCATAACTACCCTAAGGGAACCTTCCTTGGGTCCATGCTTTGGCGTCAAGGGGGGAGCAGCCGGTGGAGGATATGCACAGGTAGTCCCAATGGATGATATCAATCTCCATTTTACGGGAGATATTCATGCAATAACTACAGCTAATAATCTTCTGGCAGCCCTCATAGATAACCATATACATCAAGGTAATAACTTGAACCTCGACCCAAGAAGAATAACCTGGAAAAGGGCTCTAGATATGAACGACAGAGCATTAAGAGATATCGTTATAGGGTTAGGTGGTCGAGGCAATGGTGTACCTAGACAGGATGGATTTGATATTTCAGTTGCGTCGGAGATAATGGCAATACTTTGTCTTGCTACCAATATGGATGATTTGAAAAGTAGACTTTCAAAAATGATTGTTGGATATACCTATGACAATGAACCCGTTACAGCAGGTCAATTGGATGCCACAGGAGCTTTAGCTCTGCTTCTAAAGGATGCTATAAAGCCAAATTTAGTTCAAACCTTAGAAAATACTCCTGCAATTATCCATGGAGGGCCCTTTGCAAATATAGCTCATGGATGTAATTCAGTGATGGCGACAAAGACGGCACTGAAACTAGCTGATTATGTAGTAACAGAAGCTGGATTTGGAGCAGACCTAGGGGCAGAAAAGTTCTTTAATATTAAGTGTAGATATGCAGGATTAAAACCGAATGCCGTTGTGATAGTAGCCACAGTTAGAGCCCTCAAAAACCATGGTGGAGTATCTAAGGCTGAATTATCTCAGGAAAATATGGAGGCTCTAGCTAAAGGATTTGAAAATCTTGAGAAGCAGATAGAAAATGTTTCCAAGTTTGGGGTTCCTTCAGTTGTGGCATTAAATAGATTTCCTACAGATACGGAAAAAGAATTGGAATTTGTGCAGGAAAGATGTAAGGAACTAGGAGTAAATGTAGTTCTATCAGAAGTATGGGCAAAGGGTGGTGAAGGTGGAACAGAGCTGGCAGAAAAGGTAGTAGAACTTGCTGAAGACAGGAAGTCAGGCTATAAGCCCCTTTACGACCTCGATCTGACAATAAAAGAAAAAATCGAAACAATAGCTAAGGAAATATATGGGGCAGAGGGAGTAGAATTTACTGTTAAAGCATTAAAGGAAATAGCTAAATATGAAAAAATAGGACTCGATAAGCTGCCGATATGTATGGCAAAAACTCAATATTCTCTATCGGATAATCCTAAACTTTTAGGAAGACCTAAGGAATTTAAAATTACTGTAAGTGCCGTGAGAGCTTCAGCTGGAGCAGGTTTCCTCGTAGCCCTTACGGGAGACATAATGACTATGCCTGGTCTACCGAGGATACCGGCAGCAAATAAAATGGATATTTTAGAGGATGGAGAGATTATTGGGTTATTCTAACAAATGCGTCAAAGACGCCTTTGCATATTCTTAATTAAATTAGAGGAGGATTTATTTATGACTTATGATGTAATTATCAAAAATGCACGTATTCCTCAGGGAGATAACACAGTACTTACAAATATTTTAGTAAAAGATGAAAAAATCTCAGGTTTTACATTAGATGTAGAGGGATTAGATGCAAAGGAAATTATAGATGCTCAGGGACATCTTACTTTACCGGGATGCATAGACTCTCATACCCATATTAATGACCCGGGATTTACCCATAGAGAAAACTTCTTAACAGGAACGTCTGCCGCAGCGAGCGGTGGAGTTACAACTATCGTAGATATGCCTTGCTGCTCTGTACCATCAGTGAGAAGCGTTGAAAATTTAGAACATAAACTGAATGCCATAAAGAATAAAGCCATAATCGATTATGGAATGTGGGGAGGAGTTACAGGCGAGGATGTAAGAGAAGGTTGGCTTCACAATGTAAAGGAACAGGCTGATTATGGAGTGCTTGCCTTCAAGGTTTATATGACTCCTTCAGTTCCTACTTATCCAAGAGTAACGGATCCAGAAATGCTCGAGGCTTTTAGAGCAGTTGCTGAAACGGGTCTTCCTATAGGAATCCATGCAGAAAACTTTGCTATGTGTGATTTTTATGTTAAGAAGTTTCAAGAGGAAGGAAGAATGGACGGTCCAGCATGGGCTGAGGCAAGAATGCCTTTAGCTGAAAAGGTGGCTATAGAGCTTGGCATAAGCTTTGCAGAAGAAACAGGGGCAAGACTTCATATAGTTCACATGAGTACTGGCGTGGGAGCTAAATTGATTGGAGAAGCTAAGAAGAAGGGATTAGATGTCACAGCTGAAACTTGTCCCCATTATCTCACATTGAACTATCAGGAAGCCATGACGGAGTTTAAACAGTTTGCTAAGATAGCTCCACCATTGAGAAGTAAAGAGGATAATGAAGAACATTGGAAAGCCCTTGCCGATGGAAGAATAGATTTCGTTGCAACGGATCATGCCCCCTATGAGATTCCTACAGAGAAAGAAGCAGAAGGAATGAATATATGGACTGCATTTCCAGGTATTCCGGGAGTGGAAACCATGGTGCCTATATTAGTAAGTGAAGGTTATAACAAAGGAAGAATATCTTTAAGCAGATTGGTTGAAGTTTTATGTACAAATCCTGCCAAACACTACGGACTATACCCTAAAAAGGGTTCTATGCATATAGGCTCAGATGCTGACTTTACAATAATAGATCTTGATAAGGAATGGACCATTGATAAGGATAAAATGTACACAATGGCTAAGTATACTCCGTTCCATGGATACAAATTAAAGGGTAAACCTGTTAAGACAATTGTTAGAGGCAAACTCGTTTACGATGATAATTTAGGCATAGTTGGTCAGGAAGGATATGGACAGTTTGTAAGAAGACAAAGTATTCAAAAGCTCGACAAGGTTATTAAGTATTAGTAAGGCGATTACAGATGAATTTAAAATTATATTGAGGAGGATTTTTTATGCCACGACATGCCATTGTGATAATAGATATGCTTAATGATTTTGTAGGAGAAAAGGCTCCCTTAAGATGTCCAGGGGCCGATGGGATAGTTCCTAATCTTCAAAGGTTAATAGAGTGGGTAAGGCAGAGAGAAGACGATGATATCCATCTGGTTTACATTCAGGAAGCCCATAGGAAAAACGACGCTGACTTTAGAGTTAGGCCTGTACACGCAGTAAAGGGAACCTGGGGATCTGATTTTATTGAGGAACTTTATCCACAGGAGGATGAATATATAGTTCAAAAGAGAAGACACAGCGGATTTGCTTACACTGACTTAGATCTTTATTTAAGAGAAGAAAATATTGATACAGTTGTAGTTACGGGCGTATGGACAAACGTGTGCGTAAGGAGCACTGCATCCGATGCTCTATATCATGCATATAAGGTTATTACCTTAAGTGATGGTTGTGCTTCGAAAACTGAAGAAATGCACGAGTACGGCTTAAAGGATTTAAGCATATTTACAAAGGTAATGACTATAGATGAATATATTAATGCATGGGAAAATGGAGAAGACCCATGGATTGGTGGAGGAGATAGAGAAAATAAAGTTGAATAGATGAGGATTGATACTATGAGAATAGTAGTTGGTATGACGGGAGGTAGCTGCTCACTATATGGAGTGGCCCTCCTTAAGGCACTTGAACAGCTTGATATTGAAACACACCTTGTGGTATCTAGGATGGGACGATATGTTGCTAAACATGAATGTGATATGGATCTGGATGAACTTAAAACTATGGCAGCCTATTTCTATGAGATAGATGATTTGGCAGCTCCGGTGGCAAGTGGGTCCTTTAAAACAGATGGAATGATTATTATCCCTTGTTCCATGAATACCTTGGGCGCAATTGCAAGCGGACTAAGTATAAACCTTATTCACAGGGCTGCTGATGTAACTATAAAAGAAGGAAGAAGACTAGTTTTAGTTCCCAGAGAAACACCCTTAAATGTAATACATCTTGAAAATATGCTTAGGCTTGCTAAGGCAGGTGTTAGGATACTCCCAGCTGCACCGGGATTTTATCATAAGCCTCAGACTATAGGAGATTTAGTGAATATAATGGTGGGGAGGGCCCTAGACCAACTGGGAGTAGATAATGATTTATTCAATAGATGGGGGAAAAAGTAGTTTACAGGTTGCGGATAATGGGCTATAGGGGATGATGAAATGGAAAGACAGATGTTAAGGGCTGTGATGGAAAAGTTAATGGAAGCGGATCGGATTTTAGTTTGCGATAAATCGGTTGACCCAAAATTTGAACTTGGAGCGGTATTGAAGTATTTTAAAAATAAAAAGCCTGTATTATTCAATAATGTTAAGGGAAGTAATGTGCCTGTAATTGGGGGAATGTTTGGAGATAGGGAAATATTTTATAGGATGCTGAAGATAAGCCATGAAGAGCGTATATTTAAATTTATGGATGCGGTAGCAAATCCTAAGCCTGCAAAACTCCTTGATAAGGGTCCCATAAAGGAGAATATAATAACGAGAAACATAGATATTACCAGAATGTTTCCCATACCTACCTTTCATGAAAAGGATTCATCCAGCTTTATAACAGCAGGTATTGTGGTCATAAAAGACCCTGAAACGGGAAAAAGATATACTGCCGTAAGAAGGCTGCAGGTAAATGGAAGGGACAGATTGAATATATTAGTTGCGTCTCCTATGTTGAAAAATCAAATCGAAAGACTAAGGGAGAGAAAGAAAGATTTAGAGGTGGCCGTTATATTAGGTTATGATTATAGATTTCTTTTAGCATCACAATTTAGCAGTGAACTTTATGGAGTAGACAAGTATGAGATAGATAGTGCCTTAAGGGGAGAGCCCTTAGAACTAGTAAAATGTCAAAGTGTTGATCTGGAAGTGCCGGCCTATGCTGAGATAGTAATGGAGGGAGTTATACCTTATAACAAATTGAAAACAGAGGGTCCCTTTGGAGAACTGATGGGATATTACGGAGGAGTAGCTGATCATCCTACAATAGAAATAAAGACAGTAATGCATAGAAAGGATCCAATTTTACAAGTGTCTTTCCCCTGTAGAGAAGAACATCTTTCAAATGGATTAGTGAGGGAAATGGAACTATATATGCATGTAAACAAATTTGCAGAGATAAAGGATGTAAACGTAACTATAGGTGGAGGGTGCAGATTTCACGGTATTGTCTCAATTAATAAAAAGCTTGAAGGAGAGCCTAAAAGTGTACTGATAGGTGCATTGGGAAGCAGCAAAGATATTAAGCATGTCATAGTTGTAGATAAAGATGTGGATATATTTGATGGAGACGATGTAGAGGGAGTCCTTGCCACTAGAGTGCAGGGCTCAAAGGATATAGTGATTGTACCTAGTGCCTTAGGATCGGGACTGGACCCTTCCCATAATATACAGGAGGTTACGGACAAGATAGGCATTGATGCAACAAAACCTATTGGAGAAGAAGGCGTAAAATTTGAAAAGGCAAGGATACCTGGATATGAAAATATCGATATTGAAAAATATTTCCCCAATTTTTAGAGGTAAGGAGGGGAGGAAATGAGGCAGGCTATAGGTTTTTTTGAAGTAAGAAGTATGGTTGCTGCCATAGAAGCTGCGGATACAATGCTCAAGGCTGCTGATGTAAAGATAAAGGATTTCAATTTAGTTGGTTCCGGAGTTATTTCCGTTGTCATTGAAGGCGAAGTAGCTGCTGTAAAGGCTGCCATTGAAAGTGCTGAGGTAACTGCAGGTAAGATGGCTGAGATAATATCAATAAATGTAATTCCAAGACCAAATGAGGAAGTAGATGGACTATTTGGCTAATAATGGGGTGTTAATATGAGTAATCAGCTGACTAAAGTTATTATGGAGAGCATTATAGATAGATGTTCAAATACTAGCAAAAATAACGATAGAGTAAACCTTAAAAATAATGAGGAAGATATCATAAGGAATATAATTCATAAGGAAACTAAAATAGAGTTTAAAAAAGAAACACCACAAGATACCAAAGTTACAGCAGGAAAAGAGCCTAGAAACTATGTCACACTGGATGAACTTTTTTCAAAATATAAAAAGTCAGATGAAAAGCTAGAAACAAAAGCTAAACAGGATTATTCAAGTAAAGGAACAAAGAAAGTTAAACTCGATGATATAGTTCCAAAGGTTTCCTTAGCGTCAATTGGAAAGAAAAGATAAAAGCATTGGAGGTGTAAGCCTTGTTAAATGCAGCACTTGGACTTATTGAAACAGTAGGATTATCAGCGGCTGCAGCTGCCCTTGATGCTGCTGCAGATACTGCAGACGTAAAGCTTGTGGGTTATGAGAAGGTTATAGGGGCTGGGAAATCTGTAAGTGTAACTATAAATCTAGCCGGGGATGTGGCAGCTGTTAGAGCGGCGGTAGATTCAGGAGTAATTGCTGCTAATAAAGTAGGAAGAGTTTTATCATCCAGGGTGATACCAAGACCTCACAGTGATGTTCAAAAGTTAATAGATCAGTTTAACAAAAATATTAAGAAGTCTCAAAATGAAGAAGATAGAAACAGGACAGACAAAGTAGAAAAAGAAGCAGAATTAGAGTAGAAGGAAACCTTAAAATCTCTATTATATTTATTTAAAAAAGGAGGATATCAACATGAATCAAGCTTTAGGTTTAGTGGAAACTAAGGGTTTAGTAGGAGCTATAGAAGCGGCAGATGCAATGGTTAAGGCGGCCAATGTGACACTGGTAAGCTATGAAAAAATAGGCTTTGGATTAGTAACAGTTATGGTTAGGGGAGATGTTGGTGCAGTTAAAGCTGCTACAGATGCAGGTGCAGAAGCTGCACGGTCTGTTGGAGAGCTTCACTCTGTACACGTAATACCTCGCCCCCATTCAGAAGTTGAAAGAGTTATATTAAAGAGTGAATAAGGGGAATAAAGGTAGCGGAGTGTAGATTATCCCTGTTACATGTCACAGGAATTAAGGGGTTAGTAAGATGTCTAATAGAGAACTTATTAGAAACATTCTTAAAGATATTACCGTAAAAGCAAGTAGTTCAAATAATAAAGATCGTACCAAAACCACAGGAACAAACTTAAATATAAAAAAAAGAGTTGTGGTTTTATTTACCGGGAGCAATATTAAACTAGATGAGGTAATCAAGGGTTTAAGAAACTTAAAACAACAGGACTATCTATTAACGCTTTGTTTTTCAGAAAATGCTGAAAGGATATTAGATAAGGACAGAATTCTAACCATAGTAAAGCCAGAAAAAGTTCTTTTGGAAAGAGATAGGGACCGGTATATGGATATCGTCAATTTTACCGATATGGCTATAGTACCTATACTTACTCAGAATACTTTGGCAAAGGTATCCACAGGAGTTCAGGATAATTTTATTACCATGTTACTTTGGCAGATACTGTGGCTAGGAAAGAAAGTGATTATAAATCCTGACTCGGCTTTAAGTAATAGAGGCACACACTGCAGAAATAGCAAAATGCTTAATTTAATTAAAAAACATGTAGATAAACTTAAAGAGTTTGGAGCAGACATTATACACGATCATGATTATTTAAACCATATAGAAATTAATATAGAAACAGGGCAAGATAACGAAAAAAGTTCTAGTAATGAAGAACAGAGCAAAGTAAAAGAGCTCATAACAGAGAGGGATATTTTGAATTTAGTAGGAAAGAAGGATAATCTATATCTAACAAAGGGAACTATAATAACTCCCTTAGCTAGAGATACGGCAAAGGAAAAGAAAATAAGAATAATTTACAGGTGAAGGGGTTACTAGGTGGCAATTGTCACCTGTTCCCTGTTACCTGTCACCTGGTAATAAGGAGAGATTTTATGCAAACAGGGGTGGTTATTGGAACTGTTGTTGCTACAAGAAAGGATGAAAGACTTATTGGAAATAAACTGCTTTTAACCCAACCGGTAAATATAAATAGAAAGCCCGTTGGTGAACCATTGGTTGCAGTAGATACAGTTGGTGCTGGAATAGGTGAGTTTGTTATATATACAAAGGGAACTGCA
This sequence comes from Candidatus Petromonas tenebris, assembly GCA_014236755.1. Lineage (GTDB taxonomy): Bacteria > Bacillota > Clostridia > Peptostreptococcales > Caminicellaceae > Petromonas > Petromonas tenebris. Next base: position 19,708 of record JACCKY010000007.1, read on the forward strand.
GCAAGATATGCAGCTAATAAAACCGATTCACCGATCGATGTTGCAATTATAGGAATTATTGACAGCATAGATATTTATTCCGACGTATTGGAGAGAGAATAAGAGGGGGGATTTAGTTGAACCCGCATGTAATAAAAAAGGCAATGGAATACAGACAACTTATAGATGTACTTATGTCCGATAAAGACTTCGCCGACATAGTTTTGTATGGAGGAAATATAATTAATGTATTGACAAAGGAAATATATAAATCCGATGTGGCAATTAAAGGCAAATACATTTTAATGGTAGGGAATGCCGAAAAACTCATAGGAAATGAAACTCTAGTTATAGATGTGGAGGGCAAATATATTTCACCGGGTTTCATAGATTCTCATATGCATTTTGAAAGCAGTATGTTGACTATATCTGAATTTTCCAGACTATCTATACCTTCGGGAACTACAACATTAGTAGCAGATCCTCATGAAATAGGAAATGCTTTGGGACCAGAAGGTATATTAGCTATGGCAGATGAAGCGGGAATTGTTCCCAACCATGTTCATCTAGTGGTGCCTGCATTGACACCTGACTGCCCAGAACTTGAAACCGCAGGGGTAGATATTACTTCAAAGGATATGGAGTTGCTTCTTAATTATAAAAATATAATTGGCATCGGTGAGCTGCAAGGGTTCAGTAATGCAAAGCATGTATATAGAAATACCCCAGAAATAATAACGGATCTCGTTGCATCTACCGTCTATGCTTCCAGCATGGGTAAAGTAGTGGACGGCAATGCTCCAGAGCTCTTTGGAAATGAGCTTGCAGCCCATATTATATCAACGGGGGGGAAGTGCTCCTGTCATGAAACCACAACAAAGGAGGAATGTGTTGAAAAACTGAGACAGGGTGTATACGTTTTTATGAGGGAAGGGTCAACCCAAAGAAATATGGCCCAGTGCATAAGGGCTATAACAGAAGAAGGACTGGACTCTAGGAGAGCCATACTGGCTACCGATGATATGGTTGCAGAAGATTTAGAAAAGCTGGGTCATATGAATGAAATAGTAAAAAGAACAATAGCCGAAGGAATAGATCCGGTAGAAGCCATACAAATGGTCACAATAAATCCTGCAGAATATTTTGGACTGGGAGACAGAGGCGTCTTAGCACCAGGTAAGCTGGCGGATATAGCCATAATAAGTGACCTTCGAAATATGACTGTGGACGCAGTGTTAATTGAAGGAAATTTAGTGGCAGCAAAGGGTGAAATGCTTATAGACATACCTAAATACGTTTATCCTGATAATGTCAAAAACTCTGTAAAACGGGGACTGATTAGTAAAGAAGATTTACAAATAAAGACAGAGGGAAATAGAGCAAAGGTTAGATGTATTGAACTTATTCCCGATCAGAACTTATCGGGAAGTCTAAAATTTGATATTCCAGTAAAAAATGGAGTAGCACTGCCCGATGTATCCCAGGATGTACTGGAAATAGCTTGTATAGAGAGATATGGAAGAAATGGCAACATAGGTAAAGCCTTTGTAAAAGGGTTTGGTATGACAAGAGGTGCATTTGCAGAAAGCGTTGCCCATGATACACATAATATCATAGTAGTGGGAACTAATCTAGAGGATATGACTATAGCCGTAAATAGGGTTATAGAAATAGGCGGCGGACTGGCTATAGCCAATAATGGCCGGGTCCTTGGTGAATTGAGGCTTCCTGTGGGTGGGCTTATAACAGATGAGTTAACCGGTAGTGAAGTTAGTAAAAAAATTAATGAACTCGAAACTATTGCCAAAGATAAACTTGGATGTGGTGTTCATGCACCCTTTATGCATCTATCATTCCTTGCGCTATCTACTAGTCCTAAATGGAAGATCACAGATAAGGGATTAATAGATGTAAATAATTTTGAAATTCTAGATCCTATATGCTGATAAATTGGTGTTGAAACTTGAATACTGAGGGGGAGAAATAATGTCAAGTAATACCAAAACAAATAGCAGTTTTTTGGAGAAAACCTTTAGACTTTCAGAACACAAGACTGACACAAAGACTGAAATACTAGCAGGAATAACTACCTTTATGACAATGGCATATATACTAGTTGTAAATCCGATTATACTGAGTAATACGGGCATGGATAAGGGAGCCTTGTTTACGGCTACATGTCTTGCTGCAGCCCTTGCAACATTTATAATGGCATTTATTGCCAACTACCCCTTTGCTTTAGCACCTGGTATGGGACTTAATGCATTCTTTGCTTTTACCGTGGTACTAGGGATGAAATATTCTTGGCAGTTTGCATTGACAGCAGTGCTTATAGAGGGGATTATATTCATAATACTTACTATGTTCAATGTACGTGAGGCCATAATAAATTGTATTCCTATAAATATTAAACATGCAGTAAGTGTAGGGATAGGACTTTTCATAGCATTTATAGGATTATCGGGAGCTAAAATCGTAGTAGATAGTCCAGCAACATTAGTTACCTTTGGCAGTGTAAAGGATCCAAATGTAATTGTAGCACTGTTTGGATTAGTTATTACCGGAATACTGCTTGCTAAGGGTGTAAAAGGAGCATTATTATTGGGGATATTGATATCTACCGCTGTGGGTATACCTTTAGGGGTAACTCCTATGCCAAATAAAATTGCAAGTATGCCTCCATCACTGGCACCAATAGCTTTTAAATTTGAATTTAGCAGAGTATTTTCAGTAGATATGTTAGTGGTTATTTTTACATTTCTCTTTGTGGACCTTTTTGATACCCTTGGAACTCTTGTTGGAGTTGCATCAAAGGCTGATATGCTTGACGAAAAGGGTCAGCTTCCAAGGGCTAAGCAGGCATTATTGGCTGATGCTATAGGCACTACCTTTGGTGCACTGGTAGGAACAAGTACAGTTACTACATACGTTGAAAGTGCTTCAGGAGTTGCAGAGGGAGGAAGAACGGGCCTCACATCCTTCACAACGGCCGTTATGTTCGTTATAGCACTCTTGTTTTCCCCTATCTTAACTATAGTACCTGCAGCTGCAACGGCTCCAGCCTTGGTTCTGGTTGGTTTATTCATGATGTCACCTATACTTAAAATAAACCTTAATGATTTTACAGAAGCCATTCCAGCATTTTTAACAATAATCATGATGCCTCTTACCTACAGTATAGCTGAAGGGCTGGTATTTGGAATGCTTAGCTATGTATTCTTAAAGCTCTTTACAGGTAAAAGTAGAGATATATCTCCCGTAATGTATATAGTTTCCATTTTGTTTATAATTAAATTCTTTGTATAGACCTTCAACATTGGAATTAAAGTAAAAAGAAAAATACCTTATCCTATTTCTTCTTTTTACTTTAATTCCTTGTATCTAGAGAAGTGATATTAGGATTTTGGATTAAAGTTTAGAGTTAAGAATTAACAGTTTATTATATATAGATATCCAATGTGAAAACTTTACTTTAGTCTTTGCTGTAAGCTGTAGACTATGAGCTGTTAGCCTAGAAAATATTAAGCATTGAAAAAAACTTAAATTATTAAATAAATATAATTTTGAAGTTGGATATCTATATAGTCATAAATTGTTAATTGTTAATTTTAAATTAATAAAATTAGAGGGGGATATCTGTGAAGACTTTAAAAATAAAACAGGGTACTATAGTAACTATGAACAAAAAAAGAGAAATATTTACAGGTGATATTTATATAGAAGATGGTAGGATTAGTGAAGTATCATCTGAGATTCAGAGAAGAGCAGATGAAGAAATATATGCAAAGGGTAAAGTAGTAATTCCAGGATTAATTCAGACCCATATACATTTAACCCAGACATTATTCAGAGGTATGGCAGATGACATGGAGCTTCTTGACTGGCTCAGAAAAAGGATTTGGCCCTTAGAGGGAAACCATACTGTTGAAACTAATTATGTCTCTGCAAAGTTAGGAATAGTGGAGCTTATAAAGGGCGGCACTACTTCGATTATTGATATGGAAACAGTAAATCATACGGAAGGAGCTTTAGCAGCTATAGAGGAAAGCGGCTTTAGAGCCGTAATAGGTAAGTGTATGATGGACTATGGCGAAGGAGTCCCTGATAGTCTGATGGAAGATACACAGACCTCTATAGATGAAAGTGTTAGACTCTTAAAGAAATGGCATGGAAGGGGAAAGGGTAGGATTATATATGCCTTTGCTCCGAGATTTGTAGTTTCATGCTCAGAAAAGCTTTTAGTAAAGGTTAGGGATTTGGCAAAGGAATATGGTGTAATGATTCATACCCATGCTTCTGAAAATAGGGGAGAAATAGAGTTAGTTCAAAGCGATAGGGGCATGAGAAATGTTGTATATCTGCATAAATTAGGAATGACAGGGGAAAATCTGATTTTAGCCCATTGTATCTGGTTGGATGATGAAGAGATGAAGATACTGGCCGATACGGGAACTAAAATATCCCATTGTCCTAATTCCAACCTAAAGCTTGCTTCTGGAATTGCCAAAATACCGGAGCTTTTAGATATGGGTGCCGATGTTTCCATAGGAGCTGACGGAGCACCTTGTAATAATAATCTTGATATGTTCAGAGAGATGAGAAGTGCTGCTCTTATTCAAAAAGCCAGACTTCTTAATCCCACAACGATGCCCGCTGAAAGGGTATTTGAAATGGCTACCCTAGGCGGAGCTAAAGCAATGGGAATGGAGAAGAAACTTGGCAGCTTAGAGCAAGGAAAAAAGGCTGACATTGCAATAATAAATCTAAGGACTATTCATAACAGTCCCTGCGGTGAAGACAATATAATACCACAACTGGTATATTCCGCATCTGCTAATGATGTTGAAACTACAATAATTGACGGAGAGATTGTGATGAAGGATAGGAAGATGACCGCTATTAATGAAAGAAACATTATTGAAGAGGCTAATAGATTAATAAAAAAACAGATAGAGAAAATAATTTAATCTGTTATAGTTTTTAATGGCGAAGCAGTATTGCTTTGTCATAATTGTAAAGGAGGTATTTCATGGGAGTAACAAGGGTGCTAAAGGCTTATAGCATAGAGGAAATATTGGATGTTATGGAAAAATATGGTGAAAAAGTAGAGTTGTTAGCTGGCGGAACGGATTTATTAGTAGATATTAGAGCAGGTAAAAATAAAGGAAGCGTAATAATAGATATCTCCGATGTCAAGGAAATGAAAAAGATAGAGATAGGTGAAGATGATATAGTTTTGGGAGCATTAACGACATTTACTGATATAGCCGAAAACGATTACTTGAAGGAAAATGTGACTGGATTATGGAAGGCTGCCAAGTCTGTAGGATCGCCCCAAATAAGAAATATGGGAACCGTTGGAGGAAACATATGTAATGGTTCACCGGCAGCAGATATAGTCCCCCCCTTATTGGTCCTTGATGCTAAACTAAACATAAAGAGCAGGTCAAAACAAAGAAAGATAAAACTTAAGGAATTCTATATGGAAAATGGAAGCAGAAATTTAAGGAGTGATGAGCTATTATATAGTATTAGTTTTACAAAATCTAGGGATAAAAATATAAGGATAGGATTTGAAAAACTTGGACTTAGAAATGCATTGGCCATATCTAGAATAAGCTGTTCGGTTTATGCTATTATAGGAGAAAATAATCGGATTGAAAATATTCGTATTGCATCGGGAGCACTGGGAAAGTATCCCTTGAGAGAATATGCTTTAGAAAAGTTTTTGAAAGATAAGAATTTAAATGATGGACTGATAGAAGAGGCGGCAGAAATATTTTCCCATGAAGTTAAACAGAGGCTTTCAGGAAGAAGTTCATGTCCATATAAAAAAGAGGCAGTAAAGGGAATCTTTAAAAAGGCAATTTCTTTTGAGGGGGAATAGATTTGATTAATATAAAGCTTAATGTAAATGGTAAGGATTATGATTTAGAGATAGAGGAAGATTTGAGACTTATAGATTTGCTGAGAGATAGACTGGGGTTTACGGGAACTAAAGAAGGATGTGGGGAAGGGGAGTGTGGAGCATGCACAGTAATACTTGAAGGAAAAACCGTAAATTCATGTCTTCTATTGGCAATCCAGGCCCATGGAAAAGAGATCACAACAATAGAAGGAATTGGGAAGGAAGATGATCTTCATCCTATCCAAGAGTCGTTTTTAGAAAATGGAGCTGTGCAGTGTGGCTATTGTATACCGGGAATGGTTTTGTCGGCAAAAGCATTACTGGATAAAAATAAAAACCCTACAAGAAAGGATATAAGGGAAGCCATATCGGGCAATTTATGCAGATGTACCGGCTATGAAAAGATAGTTGACTCTATTGAAAAGGCATCTAAAATTTTGCAGCAAAGAGGGAGTGAATCCCATGAACAACTATAAAAATATAGGTAAAAATTTATTAAGAGTAGACGGAAAGCAAAAGGTAATGGGTAAAACTAAATATCCCCAGGATATATATATGGATGATATGCTCTATGGAGCTACATTAAGGTCTACAGAACCCCATGCCTATTTTAAAATTGATATCAGTGAGGCAGAAAAGCTTGATGGAGTAGTTAAAATACTTACCCATAGAGATATTACCGGTGAAAACCGTCATGGGGTACTTTTTAAGGATCATGAAGTACTATGTAAAGAGAAGGTTAGAAGGATAGGAGATCCTATTGCCTTTGTAATAGCTGAAAGCCCCAAAAAGGCTAAAGAAGCGAAAAAGTTAATCAAAATTCAATATGAGAAAATCTCAGCAGTTTTTGATCCGAAGGAAGCAATGAAAGAGAATGCACCTAAAATCCATGATGATAGTAATATAGTTTATCATTACAAATGCAGAAAGGGAAATGTAGAAAAAGGATTCAAAAAATGTGACGTAATTGTAGAGAGAGAATATAAAACTTCAATGGTAGACCATGCGTTTTTACAACCAGAAAGTGGGCTTTCATACATGGAAGAGGATGGAACCTTAGTAATATGTGCAGCAACTCAATATCCGCATTTCGATCAAATAGAGATAGCTGACGCTTTAGGTCTACCGAAAGAAAGAATAAAAATAATAAATCCTGCCGTTGGAGGAGCCTTTGGGGGTCGTGAAGATATAACAATGCAGATACATATTGGACTTGGAGCACTACTTACTGGACGACCTGTCAAGGTTTGTTATGACCGGGAAGAATCCTTCTATGCCCATTCTAAAAGACATCCCCTCTACATGAAGTATAAAACAGGAGCAGATCGAACAGGAAAATTGATTGCCCTTGAAGCAGAAATAATTGGAGATACAGGGGCCTATGCCTCATGGGCTGTAAATGTACTGAGAAAGTCGGGAGTACATGCTACGGGGCCCTATGAAATCGATAATGTAAAAATCGACAGCTATGCAGTCTATACTAATAATCCTTTTTGCGGGGCAATGAGAGGATTTGGAGCTACACAGATTCCTGTAGCTTGTGAGCAGCAGATGGATATAATAGCTGAAAAACTGGGAATAAGTCCCGTCGAAATAAGACTTAGAAACTGTTTTAGAAAGAATTCAGTAACTGCCACAGGTCAGGTATTGGTTGAAAGTGTACCCCTTGACAAATGTATCAGGATCGTATCCAAAAGATTATTTGCAGAAAGTGAGATGGTGTGGGGATGAAAAAAAGAGGCAAGGGTATTGCAGTAAGCTTTTATGGTACAGGATATGGGAATGGATTTCCAGATGTTTCAACGGCAACTATTAGACTTGAGGATGAGGGAAAAATATCTATATCTGTAGGTGCTACTGAAGTAGGTCAAGGCGCTAAGACCGTACTTAGTCAAATAGGCTCAGAGGTTTTAGGAATTGAAATAGAAGATATAGTTTTAATAAATGAAGATACGAGTAAAACTCCTGATTCTGGAACTGCTGCCGCAAGTAGACAAACCTATAATACGGGAAATGCGGTAAAAATTGCTATGGAGTCCTTTAGAAAAAAACTCTTTGAAGAATCAAAGGAGCTCCTTGGATTAAATACATCTATAGGACTTGAAACTAAAAATAAAGAAGTCTATCTTAAAATGTTTCCTCAAAAAAAGACTACCTTTAAGGAAATAGCACAAAAGCTAAAAAAACAAAAAAGAAGACTGGAAGCAACCGAAAGTTTTACTGCTCAAACCACCGAAATGGACCCTGAAACCGGCCAGGGGGCTCCCTATTGGCCCTATACTTTTAATTGCTATGGAGTAGAGGTAGAAGTAGATACTGAAACTGGAAAGGTAGATATTATAAGGGCTCTATGTGCTCAAGATGTTGGCAGAGCCATGAACCCTACTATGATAGAGGGACAAATTGACGGTGGATTTGCCATGGGAGCAGGATATGCTCTCTTTGAAGATTTAGGACTGAAGGAGGGTAGAATAAAAAATAATAAGTTTTCAAAGTATATTATACCTACTGCTCTAGATTTGCCGGAGATAGAGAAATTTATTATAGAGGACCCTGAATCAACGGGACCTTTTGGAGCAAAGGGAATTGGTGAGCCCGTTATGATACCTGTGGCTCCTGCGATATTAAATGCCATTTATAATGCTGTAGGCGTAAGGATACTGGAGCTGCCTGCTACACCTGAGAAAATATTGCAGGCTATTAAGAGTTATGGTAAAGTTTAATCTAATTAGGAGTTTGAGAATCCTTATTTTAGTCTTTGTTGTAAGCTGTAGGCTATGAGCTGTTAGCCTAGACAATGACTATTTAAATAAATATAATTTTGAAGTTGGATATATATCTATGTATAAGCTAATAAATCCAATATCAGAAAGGATGATATTTTTGACCGATATAAAAAAGAGAATAGATGTGGCGGCGGGACGGAAAAAGGCAGACTTAGTTCTTAAAAATGCCAAGATAGTTAATGTGTTTACAGAAGAAATAATAGAAGGAGATGTTGCCATAACCGGTAAAAATATTGTAGGAATAGGAAGGTATGAGGGTGAGAGGGAAGTAGATATCGAAGGGAAATATATTGTTCCAGGACTTATAGATGGTCATGTGCACATAGAATCATCAATGGTATCACCGGGGGAATTTGCAAAGGCAATAGTGCCCCACGGTACAACAACTATAATAGCTGACCCCCACGAAATTGCAAATGTTTGCGGGATAGATGGAATAGAATATATTTTAGAAGAAAGCAGAAATATTCCTTTGGATGTATTCGTTATGCTGCCCTCCTGTGTACCGGCCACATCCTTTGAAAATTCAGGTGCAAAACTCTTAGCCAAGGATCTTGGAAAGTTAATAGATAATGAATGGGTTCTGGGCCTAGGGGAAGTAATGGATTATCCTGCAGTAATAGCAGGAAATGACAAAATATTAGACAAAATCAAAGTAGCTGAGACTAAAATAAAGGATGGCCATGGTCCTGGTATTACTGGAAAGGACCTTAATGCCTATGTAGTTTCAGGAATCAAAACGGAACATGAATGCACGACAATGGAGGAAATGATTGAAAGACTAAGGTTAGGCATGTATATTCAAATAAGGGAAGGGTCAGCAGCCAGAAATTTAGAAGCTTTGATAAGAGGAGTAAACAGAGCTAATTTAAGAAGAATTCTGTTTTGTACTGATGATAGACATCCGGAGGACATTTTGGTTAGTGGACATATAGATAATAATGTAAGACTTGCAATAAAAAATGGAATAGACCCTATATTAGCAATAAAAATCGCTACACTCAATGGAGCAGAATGTTACGGCCTTCACGATAGAGGTGCAGTTGCCCCAGGGTACATAGCTGATTTGATAGTGGTTGATGATATTAATACATTTAATATAGAAAGAGTATACAAAAATGGGAAATTGGTGGCCCAAAAGGGCAAAGCAATGTTTCACATTAATGCAAAAACAAATTCTAAAATATTGAATACTATAAAACTAAAAAAAATAACTGATGATATGCTTAAGATAAGGATGAAAACTGATATTGCCAACGTCATTAAACTTATGCCCCATAGTTTGGTGACCAAAAAAGCAGTTCGAAAAGTAGAAGTAGAGGACGGGTACTTCAAATATCACCATAAGCTGGATATATTAAAGCTAGTCGTAGTAGAAAGGCATAGAGGTACGGGAAATATAGGACTTGGGCTTGTAGAAGATTTCGGACTTAAAGGAGGGGCTATAGCCTCTACAGTTGCCCATGATTCCCACAATCTCATTATTGTTGGAGATAATGATGAAGATATTCTGTTGGCAATTGAAGAAATAAAAAGAATAGATGGTGGAATCAGTATATGTTCTAAGGGTAAGGTTGTAAAATCTTTATCTTTACCCATAGGAGGACTTATGTCGGATAAGTCTTTAGAGGAAGTAGACCTTGAATTAAAGGAAATGCAGAAGACAGCATATGAAATGGGAGTAAATAAAGAAATAGATCCCTTTATGACCTTATCTTTCCTAGCACTTCCTGTAATACCGGAGATTAAGCTTACGGATATGGGCTTATTTGATGTAAATGAGTTTGATTTTATGGATATCTGTGTAAATGATAATTAATGACATATGGAGGAAGTATTTTGAAGAAAATTAGAGTAGAAGAAGCTGTTGGTATGATATTGGGACATGATTTGACCAAAATATTACCTGGGAAATTTAAGGGGGCCGCATTTAAAAAGGGATATATCATAAGGGAAGAAGATATAGAAGTATTGAAGGATATGGGTAAATATCACATTTATGCTGTTGATTTAAATGAAGATTATATTCATGAGGACGAAGCCGCCATAAGAATAGGAAGAGCGGTAGCTGGAGAGGGGCTGTATTTAGAGGGTCCTTCCGAGGGAAAGGTAAGCCTTAAATCTAAATATAAAGGACTTCTCAAAATAAATTTAAAGGCTCTAGAAGCTATAAACAATATAGATTTAATAGTTTTAGCAACTTTACATAATAATACCCTAGTAGAACAGGGTAGAACAGTTGCAGGAACAAGGATAATACCTTTAACTATAAAAGAGGAGAGGGTAAAAGAGGTTGAAAAAATATGTAGTGAACATGGAGCTGTCATAAGTCTGAATAAAATGAGACCTGTGAAGGTTGGTATAGTAGTTACGGGTAATGAAGTATATGAGGGAAGAGTTAGTGATAAATTTGGACCGGTATTGAGAAGCAAGATAAACAAATATGGGGTTAAACTGTTGAATATAGAGTATGTTCCCGATAGAAGTAAAAAGATACAAAAAGCTATAAAATCTCTAATCGGTAAAGGGGCAGAGGTCGTTCTTGCTGCTGGTGGCATGTCTGTAGATGCTGATGATGTTACCCCCGACGCCATAAAGAAAGTTTCCAGTAAAGTGATAACCTATGGTTCACCTGTATTACCGGGAGCTATGTTTATGCTCGCATATACTGAAAAAGCAGCTATTTTAGGAATACCGGCCTGTGGCATGTACTCCAAGACTACAGTACTAGATTTGATTCTGCCACGAGTTCTTATAGGGGAATCATTATCGAAAGGGGATATAGTGAAGCTTGCTCATGGAGGACTTTGTCTCAGTTGTGAAGAATGTAGGTATCCAACATGTCCCTTTGGTAAGTAGGCTCAAATATGAAGATATATAAACTTTTGAATATAGATTTTAGAAAAAGTGAACTCATATGCTTTGTGGGAGCAGGAGGTAAAACTACTACACTGTTTAAGTTGGCAGAGGAACTGAAGAGTTTGAATAAAAAGGTACTAGCCACCACTACTACATCAATATATTGTCCGGTAAAAGATGATTATGATGAACTTATAATCGATAATTGTGATAAGATTATAGAATGTCTTTATAAAGTTAAAAAGGCTGCTGTTACTGTCATAGGCAAAGGAGTTTCAAAGGAAAATAAGCTGTTAGGAATAGATAGGGAAATAGTACAGGAAATACATGATAGAAAATTCTTTGACTACACTTTAGTTGAGGGAGATGGTTCAAGGAGAAAACCTATTAAATCACCTGCATCCTATGAACCTGTAATACCTTGTAATACTGATAAAGTTGTGGGAGTTATTGGACTGGATTCTTTAGGAAAGAAAATTAATGAAGAAAATGTCCATAGGCCTCAAATTTTCTGCAGGGCTACGGGAAGTAAAATAGAAGAAGTAATAAATGAAGAAACAATATTTAAACTGATTATAAATGAAGCAGGACTATTTAAAGATGTACCAAGTAGATGCAAAAAATATGTTTTTCTAAACAAGATAGAGAATGAAGAGACAAAAAATAGTGGATACCTCATTAAAGATTTAATTGTTAAAAGCGGACTTAAGGTAGCTGGTATTATTGGAACGAGTATGATTAATGGAAGACTTATTTTTAATTGGAGTGATAGAGATTGATCACAGGCATTATTATGGCTGCAGGTTTTTCTAGAAGAATGAATCGGGATAAATTGACCTTGGAGGTTGGAGGGGTAACAGTAGTTGAAAGGGTCATAAGGGCCGTAAAGGGGTCTAAGGTTGAGGATATGGTAATTGTATATAGAACAAATAGGATAAGGGAGTTAGGGGAAAAATATGGAATAAAGCCCCTTTATAATCAAAAAGCAGAGCTTGGACAAAGTGAGTCCATAAAGCTAGGGATTAATAATTCATCTAAAGAAACAACCGGGTTTATGTTTTTTGTCGGAGATCAACCCTTTTTAAATAGTGATATAATAAATAGATTGATAGAAGTATTTCAAGCAGGACATTATCCTATAATAGTGCCTGAATACAGGGGACAAAGGGGAAATCCTGTGATTTTTTCATCAAGTCTTAAAAATGAACTTCTTGGGCTGGAGGGGGACAGTGGAGGAAGGAGTATCATTAAAAAACGATATAATGATATAAAAACTGTACCTATTGACAATGACATCCTAGGGAAGGATATGGATACATGGGAGGAATATCAATGTTTGATGACATTGTTGTGATAAGGGGTGGTGGGGATATAGCAACGGGAATTGCCCACAGGCTCCATCGAAGTGGATTTAGAATACTCATGCTTGAGATAGAAAATCCTACCATGATTAGAAGAAAGGTTTCCTTTGGAGAAGCAATATTCGAAGGACAGATTGTTGTTGAGGATGTTAAGGCAGTCAGAACCTATAGCTTAGAGGATATATATGAAATATGGAATCAAGGACATATACCAATTATGGTTGATAAAGAGTGTAGCATAATTAATAAACTAAGCATCGATATTTTAGTAGATGGGACATTGATTAAGAAAAATATGGGAAATAACAAGGAAATGGCAGCTATTACAGTAGGGGTGGGTCCGGGATTTAACGCTGGAGAAGATGTTGATGTAGTTATCGAAACTGATAGAGGACATGATTTAGGGAAACTTATATTCAGGGGATATGCTAAACCAGATACGGGAGTTCCTGGTAAAATATTGGGATATGACGTTGAAAGGGTAATAAGGGCACCCTGTGAAGGAATAATAGAAAACCTTTTAGAGATAGGTGACATGGTAAAGAAAGATGAGATTATTGCCTATGTTAATGGAATTTCTGTAATATCTAAGATAGATGGAGTGCTTAGAGGAATTATTAAAAATAAGTCGAGGGTGAAAAAGGATTTTAAGATAGCTGACGTTGATCCCAGAGGAATCAAAGAATACTGCTTTACTATTTCTGATAAGGCGAGAGCCATAGGTGGAGGAGTTTTAGAAGCTATTTTATATATGAAAAGGATTAAAGAAGTGAGGTGAGGATAGTGGAGTATAGGGTGTTAGAAAAGGTACTAGAAGAAATTAGACTAAATAAAAAAACGGCCTTAGCTACAATAACCAATATAAAAGGCTCCACTCCAAGAAAGGAAGGAGCAATGATGATGGTTATGGAGGATGGCACAACCTTTGGCACTATAGGAGGAGGCAAGCTAGAGCTTGTAGTAACTAAGTGGGCTAAGAAGTGCATGGAAGAAGGACAAACTAAAACCTTTAATTTTAAGTTGACCGATGAAGAAGGAAGTCTTCACATGCAGTGTGGCGGTGAAGCCGATGTGTTTATTAAAGTTTTTAATCCTTACAACAAGTTGCTTATTGTAGGAGGAGGGCATATTGCCCTAAAGCTTTATAAATTAGGAAAAATGTTGAACTTTTATACTGTCGTAATTGAGGATAGGGAGGAGTTTTGTAATACAGATAGATTTCCTGAGGCTGATGAATTAAAATTTGGAAATATAGAAGAAATTCTTAGTGAGTACCCTATAGATGGGAATACTTATATAGTTATAGTTACTAGAGGTCATAAGCATGACGAAACTGCTCTAAAAACTGTTATAGATAGTAAGGCTAAATATATAGGAATGATAGGTAGTAGTAATAAGACAAAATATGTAATGGATAATCTGCAAAGAGAAGGTATATCCCAGGAAAAGTTTGATAAGGTCTATGCGCCTATTGGAATTAACCTGGGAGGCGAAGCACCTGAAGAAATAGCCTTTAGCATAATGTCGGAAATACTTCTCGTCAAAAACAAAGGAAGCCTTGATCATATGAAAGAAATCAAAGGCAACAAACAAGAAAGGTAGGAAGCAGTTAAGTTGTTATAAAAATATTGGATTTGTTTATCGGAAATAGAAGTATACAAGAAGTGCATAAATGAAAGCGCTTGAGATACTGGGATAGAAAACACTTATTCCAAACCTTTGTAAAATAAGGGCTACGATTCCAAAAACTATAAACAAAACCGTGTAGTATATATTTGATGATCTTATTTTAGCCGATAATTTTTTCTTAATATAGAGGTATCTATCTACAAAAGAAAAGATAACTAGAAAAAATAGAAATGTAAAGAGATAAATTATAAATTTCATACTTAAACCTCCATTTATAATAGATAATTTACTCTTGTATATCATTCTTATTATATAAATATTAAAATTATTATAAATTGTTACAATTTTAGGTTTAAGTATGGATAAATTTAAAATAGATATGCTTACTCTAAAAACAGCTTTTCTAAAGTATTGGCAACAGCGTCTTCGTCATTGGTTTCAATTATAGGATTATTAGGAAGAGCAGCTTTAAGCTTATCATGAGCATTTCCCATGATAAATCCTTTCCCCACAATCTGTAGCATTTCAAGATCATTCAGCCCATCTCCAAAGGCTACAGATTCCTTAGGATGAACTCTGTATTTTTCAAGAACTTTTTTTATTGCAAAGCCCTTTGAAATCCCGTGGGGCATTATCTCTAAGCAAGTAGGAAGAGAAAAGGACAAATTTAATCTTCCTGGAAATATATTTTCTATTTTATGTTGAAGTTCTACCAATTTTTCATGATCATCGCAAATAAAGAACAATTTTGATGCAGTGTACTTTTCGAGAGTTTCAAAATCAACGATTTCATAAAAAAATCCCGAATCATTATGAAATTGATTAATCCACTTGTTTTCCTTTTCAACAAACCACTGATCATCTTGATATATATTTACATGAATATTTGGATCAATTTCTATTGCTAAAAGCTGCTTAACTATATCTTCTGAGAGGTCATAGGCTAAAACCGTTTCCTTATTGGGATTATGAACTCTGCAACCATTAGATGTAATAAAGACGGTATCAAGTCCCAATTGCTTTCGTATATGATTTACATCTACATGATGCCGTCCAGTAGCGATAAAAAAATGAACTCCTCTAGATAGTACTTTCTTGATAACTTTCTTTGTATATTCACTAACTTGATGATTGCTGTTTAAAAGCGTGCCATCGAGATCTGAAATAACTGCTCTATATTTCATAAAATGCACTCCTAATTTAAATATTTACATATAAAGTATAGCCATAACCGAAATAATAATCAATAGAAGGAAACGTTTGCTCTTAAAATTTTTTCAAAAAAGTAATATAAATAATAGAAATAAGTAGGTAGCTTGGTGAATAAACCTTCTATTGACATCTAATCTGAAATATAATATAATTTTCACACTAAATTTAATTTTTAAGTGAACGGGACAACGTTAACATGGAGGTTAGACGTGGAAAAATATATAATACAAAAAATTTTAAGTAATAATGTGGTGCTTGTAAAGAAGGATAATCAGAACTATATATTAGTCGGAAAAGGGATCGGATTTGGCAAGAAAAAAGGTTTCGTTTTGGAGGACTCTGACGTTATTGAAGAAAGGTTTATATCTTTAAAGGGGCTTAACGAAAGCGAATATGAAAACTTTCTGGAAACAGTAGACCCTAAAATAATAGAACTATCAGAAAAAATAATGGAAATGGTAAAAAAAGAGTTGGGCGAAGCTTTAAGCCCTAATATTCATGCGGGACTTATAGATCATATAAACTTTGCCATTAGAAGATTAAAAGAAGGAGTAGAAATCGTAAATCCTTTTCTGTTTGAAACTAAGCTTTTATATCCTGTTGAATACAACTTGGCTGAAAAAGCAGTAAAAATATTGGAGGAAAATTTAAATATAAACATTCCAGAAGCAGAAATCGGATTTTTAGCCCTCCATATATATGGTGGTAGAGGAGGGAAAAGTAAAAATGAAGCTCTTCAGAATTCAAAAATGATAAATCAAATTCTGCAAGTGGTAGAAAAAAAGCTGAAGATTGATTTAGATAGAAATTCTTTCTTTTGCAGACGGTTCGTTATGCATCTTATGGGAGTAGTAAATAGAATTTCCAGCGGTAAAACTATTAAAAACATATTTTTGTCACAGTTAAAGAGTGAGCTTAAATTTGAATTTTACGTTGCCTATGATGTATCAAAGATTATGGAAAGGACATTAAAAATACGTATACCGGAAAGTGAAGTGGGGTACATTGCCCTGCACCTGCACAAAATGAACAGCTAAAATGTCGAAAAAAGTAGAAAAACATAAAAAATATAAAAAAAGTATTGCACAAGAAAACGTTTTATGGTAAAATGAAAATTGGCAATATAAAAACCTAATATTCAATACTTTTACGTGTTACTGATTCGATCAGGCATGAGTGAAAGGTTTTAAATGGAATAGTAACTATAGCTATTTCATTCCTTTACTCATGCCTTTTTTTGCTGCCCAAAATCAATATTTTGTGTAGCAAAGGAGAGAAGATTTCCTTATTTAGTTGCTTTAATAAGACAAAAACAGTTAACTGTGAAAACTTGGCCGGCATATGTAGTAGATAAAAAATTCCTACTAAAGTGTTCAACTTTTATATGAAAACTAAAAAACAAGAAAGGAAGATATATAGATGACTAAGAGAGCATTTGGAGTTTTACAACAAATTGGTAAAGCGTTAATGCTTCCAGTAGCATTATTACCTGCTGCAGGTCTATTATTGGCATTTGGTAATGCATTTCAAAACCCGGAGATTTTAAACAGAATTCCGGCTTTAGGTGCTGATTGGTTTCAATTGGTAGCTCAAGTTATGGAGCAGGCCGGCGGCATCATATTTGCTAACCTTCCAGTATTATTTGCAGTAGGGGTAGCTGTAGGGTTAGCTGGAGGAGAAGGAGTAGCTGGTATAGCTGCTATTATTGGGTTCCTTGTAATGAATGTCACTATGGGTGTAATTAAAGGAGTTACTCCTGAAATGATTGGCGCTGCTGATAAATCAGTAACAAGTGTACTAGGCATACCAACACTTCAGACAGGAGTATTTGGAGGTATTATTGTAGGTATTTTAGCAGCACATATGTATAAAAAATATTATGACATTGAGTTACCACAATATTTAGGATTTTTTGCAGGAAAGCGATTTGTTCCAATAATTACTTCGGTATCTGCACTGGCATTAGGAATTGTAATGACCATAGTGTGGCCTCCAATCCAAAACGGTTTAAATGCATTCTCACACAATATGATTGATGCAAATAAGACACTTTCCGCATTTGTTTTCGGTCTAATAGAGCGTTCACTGATTCCTTTTGGACTTCATCATATATTTTATTCACCATTCTGGTTTGAATTCGGTGAGTATGTAAATAAGGCAGGAGAGTTGGTACGTGGAGATCAGACAATTTTCTTTGCTCAATTAAAAGATAATGCGAAGCTGACTGCCGGCACTTTCATGACTGGTAAATTCCCATTCATGATGTTCGGGCTTCCTGCGGCGGCATTAGCTATGTATCATGAAGCCCGTGAAGATAAGAAAAAAATGGTTGCAGGTATTATGGCATCTGCAGCTCTGACATCCTTCCTGACAGGTATTACTGAACCGATAGAGTTTACGTTTTTATTTGTGGCTCCGGCACTATTTGCGGTACACGCAGTATTTGCAGGATTATCCTTTATGGTCATGCATATTTTAAATGTTAAAATTGGTATGACGTTTTCTGGTGGTGTTATTGACTACCTCCTATTTGGAGTACTGCCAAATCGTACTGCATGGTGGCTGGTTATCCCTGTAGGATTAGTATTTTCAGTTATTTACTACTTCGGGTTCCGTTTTGCAATCCGCAAGTTTGATATAAAAACTCCCGGTCGTGAAGATGAAACAAATGTGGATATTGATGACGAAGCTGTTGAAATGGGAGACCTTGCGGCAAACGTACTTGAAGCTCTAGGTGGCAAAGAAAATATTAAGAATCTTGATGCTTGTATAACTCGTCTTCGTATAACCGTAAATGACATAGGAAAAGTGAATAAGGAACGTATTAAATCTCTAGGAGCTGCTGGAGTCCTCGAGATAGGAAATAATATTCAAGCCATATTTGGACCAAAGTCAGACCAATTAAAAGGGCAGATAAAAGATATAATGAAAAATAAAAAGATTTCAACAAAAGCTGTAAAAGAAGCTGAAATAACTAAAAAAGAGGTTAAAGTAACAGCTAAGAGTGAGTTTGTCGCTCCTTTAAGTGGAAAACTAGTTGAATTGAAGGATGTACCAGACGAAGTGTTTTCACAGAAAATGATGGGAGATGGATTTGCCATCGAGCCTACTAAGGGAGAAGTGGTATCTCCTGTAAATGGTAAAATCACTACACTTTTCCCAACTAAGCACGCAATAGGTATCGCAGCAGATGACGGTCGTGAAATCTTGATTCACTTTGGTATAGATACAGTTAATCTAAAGGGTGAAGGCTTTGAAGCCCTTGTAGAGCAAGGGGATAAAGTAAAGGTGGGTCAGCCGCTACTTCGAGTAAAACTCGAGGAGGTAAAGAAAAAGGTACCTTCTACTATTACACCAGTTATTTTTACAAATCTTTCTGATGATGAAACAATATCTTTTAAAGCTGGTGCAAAGGTAGAAGCAGGTGAATCAAATATTGTAAATATTAAATAGATGGTTTATAATGGAAAAAAACTACTTGGAATTAAGATATAACTTTTCAGTATAGGAATAAAAATAATAGAAAAGATAAAAGAGACAGGATAAAGTTGCCTCTGTCGATACTTCCTTTATCCTTTCTCTTTTATTCAAATTTTTTCATATGTTTCAATAAATAAACTATATATAGACAACAAATTTTTGAGGAGGAGATAAACATGGAAAAAACAGTAAAAATATTAAATGAAACAGGCTTACATGCTAGACCAGCTACATTATTTGTGAAAACTGCATCTCAGTTTGCATCCGATGTAAACATAGAGTTCAATGGTGCAGTTTCAAATGCAAAATCTATTATGAATATTCTAAGTCTCGGACTTAAAAAAGGTGATGAAATAAAAATCGTTGCAGAGGGAGAAGATGCAAAGGAAGCTGTAGAGGCTTTAGTTAATCTCATAAATAGTAAATTTGAAGAAAAATAAGGAGGTCTTTACATGATGAAGGGAACAGGAGCTTCCCCGGGGATAGCTTTGGGCAAGGCCCTGGTCATAGAAAATGAACCCTTAGTGGTGGAAAAAAAGGAAATTGAAAGTACCGAAAAAGAGAAAAGTAGATTTTTAGAGGCCCTTGAAAAATCTAAAGAGCAGTTAAAGAAAGTTAGAGAAAAAGCCTTAAAGGAAATGGGGCAGGAAAAGGCAGCGATTTTTGAAGCACATCTAATGATTTTAGAAGATCCTGAATTGATTCAAAGTACAACAAAAAAAATAGAAGATGAAGGTCTTAATGGGGAATATGCCTTTAAAGAAATCACTACCCAGTTTGTATCTATATTTGAAGCAATGGATAATGAGTATATGAAGGAAAGGGCAGCAGATATCAGAGATGTGTCAGACCGTGTACTTAGAAATCTAATGGACCAGCCGATAATCGACTTATCTATACTTGATGAAGAAGTTATACTTATTGCCCACGACTTGACGCCTTCTGATACTGCAACAATGAATAAGGAAAAGGTACTGGGCTTTTTAACAAATATAGGAGGAAGAACTTCCCATACGGCTATTATGGCCAGAAGTCTTGAAATACCTGCCGTGGTTGGGCTTAAAGATATTACAGAAAAGGTGAACACATCCGATTTTATTGTACTTAACGGTGAGACAGGAGAAGTTATGATAAATCCCGATGAAGAGGAAATTCAAAAGTATAAAACCATGAAAGAAAAATATGAACATGAAAAGAAGGAGCTTGAGTCCTTAAAGGATCAGCCTAGCATAACGCCCGATGGTAGAAAAGTTGAACTTGCAGGGAATATAGGAACGCCCAAGGATATCGATGGACTTCTTAAAAATGATGCCGAAGGTGTAGGTTTATACAGAACTGAATTTATCTATATGGACAGAGATTCTATGCCTACTGAAGACGAGCAGTTTGAGGCATATAAAGAAGTTCTGGAATCTTTAAATCCAAAACCAATAGTAATAAGAACTCTAGATATTGGAGGAGACAAAGAACTTCCTTATCTTCATATAGATAAAGAAATGAATCCATTCTTAGGATATAGGGCAATCAGACTTTGCTTAAAGGAGCAGGAAATATTTAAAACCCAGCTTAGAGCACTATTAAGAGCCAGTATTTATGGAAAACTAAAAATAATGTTTCCTATGATTTCCAGCTTGGAAGAGCTTTTAGAGGCTAAGAAAATACTAAATGAAGTAAAGAAAGACTTAGATAAAGAAGGAATAGAATATTCAAAGGATATTGAAGTGGGAATGATGATTGAGGTACCATCTGCAGCAATAATCAGCGACATTTTAGCTAAACATGTTGACTTTTTCAGTATAGGTACAAATGACTTAATACAGTATACTACTGCAGTAGATAGAATGAACGAAAAGATACACTACCTGTATAATCCATTTAATCCTGCAGTATTAAGACTTATTAAAATGGTTATAGATAATGGACATAAGGAAGGTATATGGGTAGGTATGTGTGGAGAGATGGCTGGAGACAAGAGAATGATACCTATTCTTTTAGGAATGGGTCTCGACGAGTTCAGCATGAGCCCAATATCCATATTACCCGCAAGAAAGCTTATAAGATCCCTGAAGCATGAAGATATGAAAAAGGTAGCTGAAAATGTGCTTAGTATGGGTAGTGCAGAGGAAATAGAATCATACCTTGAAGAAATCTTTGATTAATTTCAAAGATTTCTTCTGGTATAAAATTTTATGTTATATTACAGATAACAAAGTTAAAGGTTTGATCTATTAGGATTTTGAGAATCCTTCTAGTTCATGTGAAGATTTGTTGTTTATTTTAAAAAAAGATAAAAGTAGCAACAAATGTTTCAAAATCATTTAGAAGGAAACCTCAAAATCTTTAAAGTAATATAAATTGAATCTTAGAGTTGTTCATCTATAAAAAAATTAACTGCGGGATGTATTAGAAGTCTTGTACTTTCCACAAAAAACTGTTACAAGGAGGTAGCCATGAAAAATTTATCTTTAGATTATTCGAATGCACTGATAAAAGATAATGAACTTGAGTATTTGAAAGGGCCTGTACTTGAAGCCCATAGGATGCTCCATGATAAAAACGGTGCCGGAAATGACTTTTTAGGATGGATTGATCTTCCTGTGAATTATGACAAAGAGGAGTTCGAAAGAATAAAAAAGGCGGCTGAAAAAATAAAAGGAAATTCACAGGTGCTTTTAGTTATTGGTATAGGAGGGTCCTATTTAGGAGCGAGGGCAGCCATAGAAGCGCTATGTCATTCCTTCCATAATTTGCTTCCTAAAGATAAAAAGGATGCACCGGAAATTTATTTCTTGGGAAATAATATAAGCGGTACATATTTAAAACATTTAATGGATATTATCAAAGATAAAGACATAAGTGTGAATGTAATATCAAAATCTGGTACGACTACAGAGCCGGCAATAGCCTTCAGAATAATAAAATCATATCTAGAAGAAAAATACGGTAAAGGAGGTGCCAAAGAAAGAATCTATGTCACCACTGATAAATCCAAGGGAGCATTAAGAAAATTATCAGAAAATGAAGGATATGAGACCTTTATTATTCCCGATGATGTAGGAGGAAGATTTTCAGTGCTTACTCCCGTTGGACTCCTTCCAATAGCTGCAGCAGGTATTGATATTGAAAAAATGATGGAGGGAGCTAAAGATGCAAGGAAAGAATATAGTCAAGAAGACTTAAGCAAAAACCAATGTTATCAGTATGCTGCAGTGAGAAATATACTTTATCGCAGAGGAAAAGCTATAGAGGTATTGGTTAACTATGAGCCTTCACTTCACTATGTATCTGAATGGTGGAAACAATTATATGGAGAAAGTGAAGGTAAAGACGGAAAGGGAATTTTCCCTGCATCAGTAGATTTTTCTACGGACCTTCATTCAATGGGACAGTATCTTCAGGATGGAAGAAGACATCTGTTTGAGACCGTTCTTAATGTTGAAACTCCAAAGGAAGATATTGAAATCAGAGAAGACGAAGCAAATCTGGACGGACTTAACTATTTAGCCGGAAAGACAATGGATTTTGTAAACAAGATGGCCTATAAAGGTACGTTATTAGCTCATTTAGACGGTGGAGTTCCTAATCTAGTAATCAATATACCTAAAATGGATGAGTATTATTTTGGCAAGCTGGTATATTTCTTTGAAAAGGCATGTGGAATCAGTGGTTACTTACTAGGAGTAAATCCATTTGACCAGCCTGGAGTGGAAGCTTATAAGAAAAACATGTTTGCACTTCTTGGAAAACCAGGATATGAAGAATTGAGAGAAGAATTAAACAAAAGAATATAAAGGTGGGATTTTAAATGTTGGTAACAGGTAAGGAAATACTACAGCATGCCCATGAAAATGGATACGCAGTAGGAGCATTTAATGTAAATACTATGGAACAGGTTCAAGCTATTATTGAGGCTGCTGAAGAGACTAATTCACCGGTAATAATACAGGCAAGTCAAGGTGGGCTTAAGTATGCCGGTGTAGAATATATAGCGGCAATGGTTAAGGTAGCAGCAGAAAAGACATCTGTTCCCGTTGCATTACATCTAGATCATGGTACAGATTTTAAACAAATCATGTTGTGTTTAAGAAATGGATTTACATCTGTTATGATAGATGGTTCTCACTATGAATTGGAAGAAAATATTAAAAAAACTAGACAAATAGTAGAAATGGCCCATGCCGTAGGAGTATCGGTTGAGGCAGAACTTGGTAAAATAGGCGGAACTGAAGATGATATATCTGTAGATGAAAAGGACGCTACCTTTACTGATCCCGATGAAGCAGAAAGATTTGTAAAGGAGACAGAAGTGGATTACTTGGCTATAGCAGTAGGAACTGCCCATGGACCATATAAAGGAGAACCTAAGATAGACTTTGATAGAATAAAAACTATCAAAGAAAGACTTAATATGCCCATAGTTTTACACGGATCCTCAGGAGTTCCAGAAGAAAGTATCAAAAAGGCAGTGAGCCTTGGAATAAATAAGATTAACATAGATACTGATATCAGAATGGCCTTTCATAGAGCAGTTAAAGAGTTTATAAAAAACAATCCCGATGTATATGATCCAAGAAAGATACTAGGACCTTGTAAGGTAGAAATGAAGAATGTAATAGCAGATAAAATGAGAATGTTTGGAGCTGCAGGTAAGGCTTGGAAATAAGCTTAGGAGGTGATATTTCTTGAAAACTATAGGAGTTTTAACCAGTGGAGGAGACGCTCCAGGAATGAATGCAGCAATAAGGGCTGTAGTTAGATCAGCAATCTATAACAACATTAAGGTTATGGGTATAGAAAGAGGATATAATGGACTGATCAACGGAGACATAAGAGAGATGGATCTATCCTCTGTTGGAGATATCATCCATAGAGGAGGAACTGTATTAAAGACAGCAAGGTCTGAAGAGTTTAAAACAGAAAAAGGTAGAAAAAAGGCATTAAATGTTCTTAAAATATTTGGAATAGAAGGGCTTGTAGTAATAGGAGGAGACGGTTCCTTTAGAGGAGCTGAAAAGTTAAGCCAAGAAGGTATTAAAACCATAGGTATACCTGGAACTATAGATAATGATTTAGGATATACCGATTTTACAATAGGTTTTGATACTGCAGTAAATACGGTTTTAGACTCTATAAGTAAGATAAGGGATACTTCAGCTTCCCATGGAAGAGCTAATATTATTGAAGTTATGGGAAGACATTGCGGAGATATAGCGCTTTATTCTGGGCTGGCAGGTGGTGCAGAAAGTGTTATAGTGCCGGAAGAAGATTTTAGCGTTGATGAAATATGTAAAAAGCTTATTCAAGGAAAAAACAGAGGGAAACTTCATAGTATAATTATGCTGGCAGAAGGAATAGGAAATGCCTTTGAGATTGGAAAAGAAATAGAAGAAAAAACAGGTATTGAAACAAGGGTTACAATACTTGGTCACGTTCAAAGGGGAGGTACTCCTACAGCCTTTGATAGAATACTAGCAAGTAAAATGGGTGCTAAGGCCGTTGAACTTCTAATGAAAGGGAGCTCAGGAAGAGTTATCGGTATTAAAGAGAACAAGCTTGTGGATATGGATATAGAAGAAGCACTTTCTATAGAAAAAATATTTGATAATGAAACCCATGAATTGACCAAGATACTTTCGATTTAATAAAATTATAGAGAATTTTAATGGCTATGAGAATCTATCTTTAGTAAGAGCAGGGCTTAATCCTGCTCTTATTATATCTCTTTTCTTTTTACTTTTATAATTATAAGTTAGTTGCCTATATATTAAAAACACTCAAAGTAATCAATATTTCTGAGGTCAGTGCCAAAGTAAACCCATCTGCGGCCGGTCCATCTAAATCCGGAAACTGATCTTCGTCCAATAAATACTAGATAAGCCCAAAACTCTCTACCGTTATCAAGCCATAAGTAGGTAAACTTATAACGGCATCGTCTAATGGCACCAGGGTCTACTGCTAATAAAGCAGCAGGCCTTTCAGGCGTAAATGCTGGTGGTGCTCCCGTAGGTGCTCCTCCTGCTCCTGGAGGTCCCATTGGAGGGCCGAATGGCGGTCTATCAGGCTGTTCGAAAAAAGGGGGAGCTTCAAAGGGGGGGCGAGGTCTACGTCTATAAAGAGAGCCAATATAGTCGTCAAAAAAAACATCATCATGGATACTCATCTAAATCACTCCTCAAAATAAAATGTATTATATCATATGCAGGAGAAAAGGATTGTGTGAATGAAAGCAAAAGGACAGGTTTAAACCTGTCCTTTTACTTCACTATTATTGGTTTTGGCATTTATATAAAAAGAGAAGGAACCAATTTAAGTATAACTATCTTTGTACTCTACCTGAAGCGTCACCTTCAACAAGGGTCATAACTTCATCTACAGTTACTAAATTGAAATCTCCATGAATAGTGTGTTTGAGAGCTGAAGCAGCAACGGCAAATTCCAATGCATCCTTGAAGTCCTTTCCAGTAACTAGTGAGTAGATAAGTCCACCAGCAAAGGAGTCTCCGCCTCCTACTCTGTCAACTATTCTGATATCATATTTTCTTGAGTGATAAAACTCGTTTCCATCATATATTAAAGCTGACCAACCATTATCAGATGCTGAATAACTTTCTCTTAAAGTAGTTACAACATATTTAAAATTGAACTTTTCTTTCATTTTTTTGAAGATATCCTTATAACCATCAAGCTCAAGTTCTCCTTTTGTAACATCAGTTTCGCCAGGTTTGAATCCTAACGTCATTTCTGCGTCTTCTTCATTTCCTATACATACGTCTACATATTCCATAAGCTTAGTCATGACTTTCTGAGCTTTTTCTGGTGTCCAGAGTTTTTTTCTGTAGTTAAGGTCAACACTAACTGTAACTCCCTGTTTTTTAGCTGCTTTAAGGGCCTCTTCAGTAAGTACTGCAGCTTTGTCGCTTAAAGCCGGTGTAATACCTGAAAAGTGGAACCACTCTGCATCTTTAAAAATTTCATCAAAGTTAAAGTCTTCTACGTCTGCTTCAGATATAGCAGAGTGGGCTCTGTCGTATACAACCTTTGAGGGTCTCATGGAAGCCCCGGTTTCCAAGAAGTATATACCTATTCTTTCGCCACCTCTAGCGATGTAGTTGGTATTAACTCCAAATCTTCTTAAATGATTTACTGCACTTTGACCTATAGGATTGTTTGGAAGCTTAGATACAAAGTATGCATCCAGGCCATAGTTTGCAAGAGATACGGCAACATTTGCCTCTCCGCCTCCATACACTACATCAAAGCTATCAGCTTGATTGAATCTTTCATATCTTGGAGTTGATAATCTAAGCATTATTTCTCCCATAGTAACTACTTTTTTAGTCATGTTTTTACCTCCCTGTTATTTTATGAATAATCAACTTTTTACTTTCGGGCTTCTTTTATTCTTTTTACAAATTCCTTTGCAGTCTCAGTGATCTTATCATAATCTCCTGTTTTTGCACCTTTAGTCAAGCTGCTGCCCGCACCTACAGCTATACATCCATTTTTAATCCATTCCGATACATTATCCAAACTTACACCACCTGTAGGCATGAGATTAGCCTGTGGAAGGGGGCCTTTAACAGCCTTGATTATTGACGGCCCAAAGGCACTTCCCGGGAATACTTTAATAATATCTGCTCCTGCCTCCATAGCGGTAATTATTTCAGTTAAGGTCATGCATCCGGGCATATAGGGAACCTGATATCTGTTACAGAGCTTCGCAGTATCAAGGTCGAAGGCAGGACTCACTATGTATTTAGCTCCAGATAGTATTGCGATTCTAGCAGTTTCGCTGTCAAGTACAGTGCCCGCACCAACTAAAAGCTCATCTCCAAATTGTTTGGTTAAATCTTCAATAACTTTATGGGCGCCAGGAACAGTAAATGTAATTTCTATAGAATCTATTCCACCTTCTATACAGGCCTTAGATATTTTTACAGCCTTTTCTGTGTTTTCTGCTCTAACAACTGCAACTATGCCTATGTCTTCGATTCGTTTTAAAACTTCATATTTTTGCATAATTAACACCTCCTAAAAGTTTCACTATATGAAACTATGGTTTACATATCGAACCTTTGACTATATTATAAAAGATTGAAAACCTTTTCGCAAGAGGTAATTAAAAAAAAATAAAAAAGAGCTTAGATACTATTTAAAATATCCAAGCTCTTTAGAAATTTTATCGGCTGTGTCTTTAACCAACCTTCCGAATAACTTTATTTTTTCATCATTTATTCTGATCTTGGGTGTCGAAATACTTATGGCATATTTCACTTTTTTGTCGAAATTAAATATGGGTGCAGCAACACAAACCACATCTTCCTCATTTTCTTCACGATCTATAGAATATCCTGCATCCCTTATTCTTTTTAATTCTTCTAGCATAGCTTCTTTTGTAGTTATAGTATTGTCGGTCAGTTTAACTATATTCTTTTCAATGTTTTTCCAGGTCTCAAAAAACATTTCATCATCCATAGAGGCCATATATGCCTTGCCAACGGCAGTGCAATAAATAGGGATACTTTTACCTATATATGAGTGCATTCTTATAGTGTTGTTTGAATCTATCTTATCTATATAGACCACTTCATTACCTTCTATGGAAACTAGGTGTACAACTTCATTTGTTTCTTCAGCAAGTCTTGTAATATAGGGCTTGGCGATACTAACTATACTTATGGTGTTTAGCATTTTGTTACCTAATTCCAGAACTTTAAATGTAAGTCGGTATTTATTATTTTCAGGGTTTTGACTTACATAATTTTTATAAATCAATGTATTTAAAAGCCTGTGAACTGTACTTTTATTCAACTCTACCTTTTTAGATAAGTCGATCAATCCCACTTCTCCATCCGATAAGGCTTCCAATATGGACAAGGCTCTATCTACAGACTGAACAACATCATTTGATTTCATATTATAAACCCTCCTCTCATAATATAAACTAATTCCAAGTATAAGATAAGTAGAGTAAATAATCAAGGAGTTAATGCAGACTGCTGCATCAAATACTACAAATTAAACTTTATTATTCTTTACGTATACTATAGAAAATATTAATAATTAAGATAAATACATAAATAAAATCAATTTGAATATATTCAGTGGCTTTGTTAACATAGAAAGGAGCTTTTAGAGGCAAAGGGTATCACTCGAGATAAAACAGTTGTACTTTGTGATGCAAAGGGCGAGAAAGTAGAAGTTATGGCTGATATTCTAAAGAGTTTAGGATATGAAAAAGTATTAACCTATGATGTAGGAATAATAGAATGGGCGGCAGATGAAAGTTTACCTATGGATAAACTGCCTAGATATGAAAAGCTGGTATATCCTGCATGGGTCAATGATCTAATTCATGGGAAAAACCCTGTAACCTACCCAGGTAATGGGTACAAAATATTTGAAGTCAGCTGGGGTGAACCGTTACAATAAGGGTCATATTCCAGGGGCTATACATCTCGATACTAATAAGATAGAAGAAGAACCTCTATGGAATCGTGTATCAGATGAAGATATTGAAAAAATGCTTTTAGAATTGTATAGGAATTCAAACATTTTTTGAAAAAAATTGCAGGTATAAAACAAAGTAAATTCAAGCGATGCAAGAAATTACAAACTTTTACCAGTTAAATATTAAAAAGGCTAACAGCTAACTGCTGACCGCTCATGGCAAAAAGGTGAAGGGCCGCAAGAAAGACCCT
>JACCKY010000118.1 GCA_014236755.1 Candidatus Petromonas tenebris
TTCATTACGGCTTTGAGAGCACATTTTGCAATCTTGATAGTGGTCATGAAAAGGGCAGTGTAGAGAATAAGATAGGATATCATAGGAGAAACTTTTTTGTACCTATTCCAGAATTTTTAAGCCTTGAAGAATATAATAAAGAACTACTCAAAACATGTGACAGAGACATGAACAGAAAACATTATAAAAAAGAAAAACTTATTAAAGAGCTGTTTGAAGAAGATAAAAAAGCAATGAGACCCCTACCTAATAAAACCTTTGAAGTATTTAGACTTGAAAAAGCAAAAGCAGATAGATACGGAAAAGTTTCATTAGATGGAAAGAAATATTCCATATCACCAGCATACGCCGGAAAAGAAGTATGGGTTAAAGTGGGAGCTTTTAAAATTGATATATTAGATGCAGAGTACAATCTACTAGAAAGTCATCCAAGACTCTATGGAAGACAAAAAGAATCTATGAAATGGATTCCATACCTAAAGCTAATGGCTAAAAGGCCTACGGCCTTAAAGTATTCCGGGTTTTATAAAGAACTTCCGGAAAGTTTAAACCAATATTTTGAAAGGTGTGAGTATACAGAAAAGAAAGCAGCTTTAGCTGCACTGGTAAAGATGATAGAAGATACAGACATAAAGACAGCTATTAAGGCTTTTGAAATTAGTATGGCTCAAGGAATCATCGATCTTGATAGTATATGGGTCACCTATTACCGGATTGCAAACCAGCATCTAGAAGTTCCGGAAATTAAGCTATCCGATAAAATACCTAAAATAAAAGAATATGAAATTTCCACTGATGAATATGATGCTCTCTTGAGAGGAGGTAAAGATAGTGCAAGACTTAATTAGACAGCACTGTACCTCTCTAAGACTTGGAACAAGAATAGCTGAGAACTATAAGCAGATAAAAGCAGATACCCATGAAGAATTCCTTGAAAAATTACTTAGGATGGAGGTAATCGAAAGAGAAGTAAACAGAAAAAATCGACTCATAAAACAGGCTA
>JACCKY010000053.1 GCA_014236755.1 Candidatus Petromonas tenebris
TTGTTATTGTTACAATAGTTGCTGTTATAGCGATAATAGGTGCATCCCTGGCGGGAACCTATAATAGTCTTATAACAAAGGCTGAGAATGTTGACGCACAGTGGGCAGTTGTAGAAAGTAAGCTTCAGAGAAGGTATGATTTGATACCTAACCTGGTAAATGCCGTTAAGGGTATTATGGCTCAGGAAAAGGAAGTATTTAAAAACATAGCCGATGCTAGAGCAAAGATGGCAGGGGCCAATACGATTGATGAAAGAGTTGCGGCTTCAAATCAGATGGAAAGTGCACTGAGCAGATTACTGGTTGTAATGGAGAATTATCCTCAGCTAAGGTCTGTAGAAAGCGTAAATAGACTGATGGATGAGCTTGCAGGAACTGAAAACAGGATATCTGTTGAAAGAGATAGATACAATATGGCGGTTAGAGAATATAACAGATCCATAAAGAGATTCCCAACAAATATTATAGCAAATATGATGGGATTTGAATCTAAGACATACTTCGAAGCAACGCCTGGAGCAGAGCAGGCACCAAAGGTAGATCTTACGGATTAGTAGGGGACAAGTGACGGGTGACCGGTTACGGGTGACAGGTGACCGGTAACCGGTGACCGGGATTAAGAGTTAAAAGATTAAAAACAGGAGATAGTAGAAAGAAGATAGGAAATAGGTAACAGGAAAGACCCAAAAGATTGACCTGGATTTGCCAAGAGCTAAGAACTAAGGACTAATTAAGTGCCTAGTGGTCAGCACCCAAAAGCCGGACCCTAACCGAGTAGCGAGTGGCGAGAATCGATTATGGAGTGATTTTATGTTAAAAAAAAGAGCATTAATTTTATTTTCAGTAATACTTATATTAATGGCGTCAATTTTTTCCTTTGCCGAAACTCAGGTGCCAAAGCCCACCAAGGATTTTTATGTTGCTGACTATGGAGGAGTTTTAACAAATGATGTAGAAAGTTTTATAGTCGGTACCAACTTAAACTATGAGAAAACCAGGGAAAAACCTCAGATAGTGGTTGCCACTGTCCCTGATATGCAGGGAATGGATGTGGTAAGCTATGGAGTTAAACTCTTTGAAGAGTGGAAAATAGGCAACAAGGAATTAGATAATGGAGTGCTAATACTTTTGGCCTTAAAAGAAAGAAAAATAAGGATAGAAGTGGGATATGGCCTAGAAGGGGCCATACCCGATGGAAAAGCTGGAGAAATATTGGATTCTGCCTTGCCTAACTTAAGAGAAGGTAAATACTCGGAGGGGCTTTTGCAGATTTTTTATCAGGTAGCTCATGAAGTAAATAAAGAATACGGCTACGATGATGAGGTGATATTCAGTAGTTTTGAAGGAGTAAATGTAAATCCCAATGCCCAAGTAACCGATGGAGGCATTTTTTCCTCTGTTGCTAAGGTGATTTTTGTATTACTTATAATGCTGCTTATATGGTTTGATAATAGATTTTTGGGCGGATTTCTACTAAATATGTTTTTGAGAATGCTGTTCTTTGGTCGAGGCGGAGGCGGCTTTGGCGGCGGAAGCTTTGGCGGAGGTGGTAGCTCTGGCGGTGGAGGATCTGACAGAGGTTTTTAGCTTATTTCATAAAACATAGGAGGGGTAGAGAGATGGACTACATGGAAAGATATAATGAATGGCTTAATAACCCATATTTTGATGAAGAAACAAAAGAAGAATTGCTTAGCATCAAGAATGATGAAAAGGAGATAGAGGATAGATTTTTTAAGGAGCTTGAGTTTGGTACAGGCGGTCTTAGAGGTGTAATAGGGGCAGGAACCAATAGAATGAATAAGTATATCGTCAGAAAGGCTACTCAGGGTCTTGCAAATTATATATTAAACTCAGTAGACAAGGCTAAAGAAAAGGGAGTAGTGATAGCATTCGATTCAAGGTACAGGTCTCCGGAGTTTGCAAAGGAAGCTGCCCTCGTGATGAATGGAAATGAAATAAAAGCCTATTTATTTGAATCTTTAAGAACTACACCTGAGCTGTCCTTCGCAGTAAGAGAGCTTGGATGTGCTGCAGGGATAGTCATAACTGCCAGCCATAACCCTCCTGAATACAATGGATACAAGGTATATGGAGAGGACGGAGGACAACTAGTTCCACGGTATGCAAATAAGGTGATTGAAGAAATAAGAAAAATCGATGACTTTAGTAAAGTAAAATATATTGAGGAGGCTGAAGCATTAAATAAAGGTCTTCTAAATATAATAGGCGAAGAAATAGATAAAAAATACATAGACAGTGTAAAGTCTCTTTCACTTCGAAAAGATTTAGTAAAGGAAATGAAGGACTTTAAGATAGTATACACTCCATTGCACGGTACGGGAGCTATGCCTGTTAAGAGAGTTCTAAAGGAGATAGGCTTCGAAAACGTTATAGTGGTACCTGAGCAGGAGGTTCCCGACAGCAACTTTTCAACGGTTAAATCGCCAAATCCTGAGGAGCATGATGCCTTTGAGCTTGCAATATCCCTTGCTGAAAAGGAAAACGCAGATGTGATAATAGGTACCGACCCAGACTGTGACAGGGTAGGAGTAGTAATCAAGGATAAAGATGGAGTATATCAGGTCCTGACGGGAAATCAAACCGGTGCCCTGCTTGTTGACTATATTTTATCTTCCATGGAGACTATTCCTGAAAATAGTGTAATTATTAAAACCATAGTGACTTCTGAGCTTGGAAAAGCCGTTGCTGAGCACTATGGAGTAGAGACAATTGACACCCTTACAGGTTTTAAATTTATTGGAGAGAAGATAAAGGAGTTTGAAGAAAAGAGAGATAAAAACTTTCTGTTCGGATATGAGGAAAGCTACGGTTATCTTGCAGGAACCTTTGTAAGAGATAAGGATGGTGTTGTATCTGCAATGCTTATTGCGGAAATGGCAGCTTATTACAAGTCAAAGGGTATGAGTCTCCTTGATGCCCTAAAAGGCATTTATAAAAAGTTTGGATATTACAAAGAAGATCTAAAGTCTATAAAGCTAGAGGGCAAGGAAGGTATTGAGAAGATAGGAAGAATAATGGAGCAGCTACGGAACAATCCGCCTCTTGAAATAGGCGAGCTTAAGGTAGAGGTTCTAAGGGATTATCTTGAAAGGAAGGCAAGGTATATTCTGAAGGATAGGGAAGAACCGGTAAGCCTTCCAAAATCCAATGTGCTACATTTTACTTTAGATGACGGTTCATGGTTTGCAGTCAGACCATCAGGAACTGAGCCCAAGATCAAGATATATTTTTCTGCAGTAGCAGAGTGGGAAAAGGAAGCACAGCTTAAACTAAAAATGATTAAGGATTTTGTATTAAATAAAATAGATGAAATAGAGTAGGGTCCCGCCCTACTCTTTATTTTGGAAAAAATCTATAATTTTTTCTCTTACATATTCCACTTAATTTATGTTAGAATAAAATAATGTTATAGAGGTGTATATTAAGTAACAGGGAACAAGGATTAAAAGTTGAGAGTCAAGAGTTAGGAGTTAAGAGATAGAATAAAGATAGACGGTGACAGGTAACAGTGATTAAGAGTTAAAAGATTAAAAACAAGAGAAAGAAAATAGAATAAAGGTTAAAAGTAATAATGAATAATTAATAGATAATAAGTAATAAATGACCTAAATTTATTAAGAGCTAATGACTAAGAACTAATCCAAAATTTGGAATATGTAATTTTATATATAAAGGAGAAATTTTATGGGTAAAGATAGATTTAAAGTTATAAAGGGAAGGGGGAATAAGACTCCCGTACCTAATTATAGATTTAAGAAGGGTTATGCAACAAACACACGTCTTATGGGCGTAGTGGGAATGAAACTGTTTTGGGAAACTGAAGAGGGAGATGAGTATGTCCAGTTTTTTCATCTGGATTGTGAAGAATACGGCATAGATGGATTTGAAAGCCTAGCAAATGCTAGTGGTTTCGATATAGAAATCGTTACTGCAAAAATGATGGGGGGTCTGGGAGGCACCCTGGTAGAAATAGAAGAACAAGAGGGAATATATCTCCTAAATGAAGTTTATAAGATAAATTTAAAGAATGACCAATCAATACCGGGTTTTTCAGAAGAATACGAATATTTATTACAAGTAGATATGGATATACCAGAAGAAACTAAAGAAAATTTATGGAAAAAAATATGCGAGGATATAGTTAGTGAAACACAGCTTATCAACTATTACTTAATGAGGGCCGTAGGTATGGATAAATCCGGACAACATTTTTTGAGTGAAGGTGACAATTATAAAAAC
This sequence comes from Candidatus Petromonas tenebris, assembly GCA_014236755.1. Classification (GTDB taxonomy): domain Bacteria; phylum Bacillota; class Clostridia; order Peptostreptococcales; family Caminicellaceae; genus Petromonas; species Petromonas tenebris. The sequence goes on from JACCKY010000053.1 coordinate 4,264, forward strand.
TTTGAGCCTACTATGAAACCTTCTACCCTTATTAAAAATGTGGTTGAATTTTCCGGTCATGAAGGTGGGACAAATTATTATAATTGTGAATCCGTTATAGATCTGGAAAACGGATATCAGTTAATCATATCTGAAATTGGCGTCAAAGAGACTGATAAAGGGCTCAAGGTAGTATATTCTGAAGTTAAAAATAAAATGAAGATATCTACAATCGAAGCCGTATTTCAGCTTAAAAAGCCTGAATATTTACTGGTATATTCTGTGGAGGATTTTATAGAAGCTATAGAGCTAATGGATGAATTAAAACCTCATGCTATGCAGAATATACATCAGGGAGGTTTTTTATATACAGAGTTTAACCCTACGAATGACCACGTAAAGGATGAAATCTATTATCTAAATGGAGATATATATGCTGTATATTTTATTACCACTCAAGGACAAATGGTGGTTTCTACCTTTTTAGAAGAAAACCTGGAAGAGATAAAAGTATATTTTGAGGGCAAGATATTCGAGGATTTATTTGAGCTGGAAAGTGAATTCAAAATAGAAAGTCCACTTCTCTATGAATTTGTACAAAGTGGACTTGGAAATTTTTATGAGTTTATAAATAGAGAGTAGGTGGATAGGTAATGGCTGCATTGGAACAGGTTTTTGTCCTATTTCTTTTAATTGTGGTAGGATATGTGATAAAAAAGATGAAAATAATAACGAATGATATGAACAGGGATGTAGGCAATTTAGTTTTATACGTGACACTACCGGCTTTTTTAATTACAGCAATGAATTTCTCCTTTTCACCGGAGCTATTGGAACAAAGCGGAAAGCTGATTACCATTTCATTTGGGGTATATGCCTTAGCTATAGGAATCTCGTATCTGGCGCCCAAGGTATTAGGAATAAAGGGAAGAGCCAAGGATATCTACCAATTTGTAATTGTTTTTGCAAATGTAGGATTTATGGGATATCCCGTAACTAAGACTATATTTGGAGATATTGGTGTATTCTATGCAGCCATATACAATCTTCCTTTCAATCTTTTGGTATGGACTATTGGAATTTATTTTTTAACCAGGAGAAATGAAGAGGGAAATAAATCTTTTAATCTAAAGTCATTTTTAAATCCAGGATTAGTTGCTATTACCACCGGTTTTTTACTTTTTTTATTTTCCGTGGAGCTGCCCTACTTTATATATAAGCCACTAAGTATGTTGGGCGATGCAACTACCCCTTTATCAATGATATTTATCGGATCTATGCTGGCTGATGTTAAGGCTACGGAGATATTCAGCGATAGAAAGGCTTTTATGCTATCGGTAGTGAGGCTTTTGATTTTACCCTTTATAGTAATGATTATTTTAAAGGGGCTGGGTCTTGGTTATTATTTGGTAGGTATACCTGTGGTTATAACGGCGATGCCTGCGGCTACTAATGCAGCAATAATGGCATCGAAATTTGGTAGTGACTATCATTTTGCATCCAAGGTCATATTTATTTCCACCCTCATTTCTATATTTACTATACCCATAGTTGTAATGTTTATTAAGTAATTGACAAGGGACTATCCTTTTTACTGTTCTATTTCCATAAAGGCTTTGGCGATTAGTTCGGCCATCTCCATTACTAGACTGAGTCTAATGTTGTGAATTGGAAGAAAGTCATTAAAGGCAAATTTGTCCACTATCCCTACTATGGAAAGGTCGCCGATGGAGGGTAGACTTTTTCCAACACCTTTTCCAGGAAAAATAGGACCTTTTCTAATATGAATATTACCAATGAAATTTTCCTCACCGAGACAGGCATCGATAGCAATTATATATGGATTTATATGTAAAGTGTAAATTTTTTTCATTTGATCATTAAGATTTATTGCATGGATTGGGTTTTTCAAGGTTCCGTAGACGGGATACTTAAAGCCGATACTTGTCAGAAATGTTCCAACCAATGGGCCCAGACAATCCCCTATGCATCGGTCGGTACCAATACAGACAACTATGGTATTTTTTTTTATTTTATGCTGTAAGTATTGGGATAAGGTTTTAACAGCATTTTTATCTTGAAAGTGGATTTTAACTTCATTTACAATGTCAAAACATTTTTTGTCCAAAGGAAAAGACACCCCCTCATATTATGTATATGAGAGGGTTTTATTATTATTTAATATTTTCATTTTTAAAAATAACAAATTAAATATGGAATAAAAAATCTTATATTAGACAAAAATACTAGCTATATATGCCATGACATGGAGGTATTACTATGAAGAGAAAACTATATATTTTATCAATAGTTTTAATAACCTTTTTTACCACATCAACCATGTTGTACTTTCATCCTAAGAGCAAGGAAATGAAGGTAGTCAGTAAATATTTTCAAATGATAAATTTAGTGGCAGGGCTAGGAAATGAAAAAACTGATAAAACTTCAGAAAAAGTGGATAATATAATAGATGATGAGATGCTGAATAAATTCACCCTATTTTATGCTGGAAAAACTATTGATGAGTTAGAAATATATGAAAAAGAGGAAGTAAGATACATATTAAAAACCATAGGACTTAATAACATAGATAAATTACAGGAACTTTTAAATAGTCAAAATCCTAAAGGAAATGAAGAAATCTACAAGGTTCTAAATGAAAATCTATTTGAGGAACAGATGATGATGCTGGATAGGATTTTAAAAAAAGGCTTAGTCCTTAGTTCTTGGCTCTTAGCTCTTGGCAAATCCAGGTCAATCTTTTGGGTCTTTCCTGTTACCTATTTCCTATCTTCTTTCTACTATCTTCTGTTTTTAATCTTTTAACTCTTAATACTGGTCACCGGTCATCGGTTACCGGTCACCCGTCACCTGTCACTGGTCACCCGTTACCCGTCACCTGTCACCCGTTACCCGTCACCGGTTACCTGTACCCCGTCACCTGATTCACTCATACATATTCTTAATCTGGTAGGTTACATATCTGTCGTTTACTGTAAATACCATGTATTTTAGTTCGTCAGTAACTTCGAAGTCCTTATTGTCTCCTCCCGTGAAAATCCAAATATCCATATTTTTTTCTTCCTTAAGTCTTGTGAAGGTATCCATAAATAATTTTTCTTCCAGCGTATCGCTAAAATTCAGGGGCTTAGGCAGTATAACGAATAGGCTCTTAGAATCAATTTCTTCTACCTTGTCTAAAAGCCATATCCACTGATTATAGTCTGTGTTTCTTAGTCCTCCTTGACTGTTATCAAGGGTTATAAAGGTGCTGTCTTTAAATTTCTTAATTGAGTGACCCGAGTATGAAACCATATAGGGTTTGGTTATTTGCTCTCTAAGTTTTTTGTCTACAAAGTTTGAGAAAATATTCATATCCATGGAATTAGAAGCTTTAGCAAGGTCATTTATAACCAAATTGTCCAGTAAAGTATCTATTTCTAATATGCTTCCATGGGCTAAAAATCTAAAGGAGTTTTCATTTTCAAGCTCTACATTAACATTTCTCTTATCCAGATAGATTGTGTTATTTTCTGGAACTGCTTCAGGAAATCCTGACTTATAAAAGGCAGTAAGGTCATCAACGTATATATATCCGCTGTCCTTAAGACAAGGGTCTATTTCAACCAAATAAAGCCTTTCCAGTTTTAAGGGTGCTGTTGCATTGGCAGGGATATTGGCTTCTACGAATTTCCAGCCCTGCCAGTCAACATTTTTGGAAAAATCTATGGTAAAGGAATTACCCTCTGAATCGGTAATCTTTCCCCTGAGCCAGTGGGCATTTCCCTTATTTCCGTAAACCCATAGACCTAGCTTAACGGGTTTGGTTTCCATAGTAAGGCCACCGTTTTCAAATACTATATAGGCTGCCCTTGAATCTTCGGTACCTGTAAAGTCATAGGAAATCTTTCCGGAGCTGCTGCCGTTTTTATGAGTGCTTGATAGGTCAAAGCTTCCCTTTACTTCCTGAGGAAATGCCAGAAATTCTGCATTTTTCTTTTCAAATCCTTCAAGCAAAGTCTTCTTGTAGCCTATGGCCACCTGTATATAAGCATCTATGTTCTTGAAGGAGGCCTTCATTATTCCATTGTTGGGATTGTCTGAAGCTGTAAAGGTATTATCATTTATATCTCCAAGGCCACCGGGAATGTTCCATATAAGGTCATTAATATCGATTTTAGCTCTATAGCCTTCGTCGTTTACGGCTGAAGCCGATAATAGTGTTTTTCCACCTTCATCAATGAATATTTTTGAAGGTGATATTTCAAGCTTTATGGGATTACTTAAAGCCTTTACTTCTAAAGTTGCAGTTTTACCCTTATAATGTGCAGTAATTGTTCCTTTGCCGGAAGATGAAGGGATAAATTTATTATTTATAAACTTTCCTTCTATGCCGCTGACGTTCCAGCTTACCTCATCGAGGTCGATGTCCACAGGATTATAATATCTGTCATAACCCTTTATCTGGAGCTCCCTTGAAGTATCTACAAATATGTTTGTGTCTTCACAGCTTATTATGATGTCCTTCAGATAGGACTTTGGGCTGTCATTTAGAACTGCCAGTCCGTTTAATAGCTTTCTTTCGAATCCGCCGGAGGGATTATTTACTATGGTTAGATTATTTTCTCCCGGATTTCTTACAATCATTTCGCTGGAGCCGCCGCCGTCTAGATTTATTCCATCATAGGCCCCAAGCTCTAGAAGAATTTCTCCAAGCTCATACTGAGTTACTCCGGGATAGGATGAAGTTCTGCCATCGACGGTTACCAGTATTATTTTATCCTTATCTTTACTTATGCCAAGGGCAGATCTCGGATGTCTGCCGGGTATTTTAAGAGTGTAGTTGTCTAATACCTTTCCATCCTTTAGGATTATGGAGCCTCCGCCCATAGCTAGCTTCAAGTTTTCAAAGTCAGGCTTTGTCTCTATTTTTAGTGACACCTCATCTCCCACGGAGAAATTGTTTAGTATATATTCTTTTATGTTGCCAGCTGCAGATATTATGTAACCGTCTTCCGGTATAGCTATAGCTTCCTTATTTATCCTTATTTCCTCTACTTCATCGTTTACTATTACCATTTCTATGATATCAGATGTTTTTGCATTTCCCAAGGAAAGCTTACCCCAGTTTTTATCCAGCAGGACGATTTTTTCATCTATGTAGGGTTTATTTTTATAGTTTATATTTAAAATAAAGTCGTTTTCTTCATTTTCCAGGGTTATACTGTTTTTAGTCCAGTAATCAAGGAAAGGGTAACCTTCTTCATTGATGTTAAAGGCTGCAAAGCTTGGGTCATTTATAGATGTTGTGATAAGCTCACCGTCTTCTATGACGGGGCCCATTGTGGCAAAGTTTCTTGTATCGAAAAAGTCACCGTTTATTGCTCCTACTATTTTATCCTTTGATTTGCTTTCGGCAGCAAGATTAGTAAGGGTATCCCTAGTCGATATTCCTTCTTGGTCCGTTAAAATATCCAGTGAAGTATGTCTGTCATCAAGATCTATCTTTAAGACGTTCAAATTTAACCAACCCTTATCGGTAAACCTTAAAATTCTCTCGTGAACTACTCCCGTAGATAGATTTTGAGTCTGTTTTTCTTCATAGATATTGATAAACTGAGCTGCGGGAAAGCTTATAAATATGTTGAAAATTAAAGCTATAAACATTAGACTTGCAAAGCTTCGCTTAAACCTAGTCATGGCTACCATTCCTTTCCGCTATCTTATTTATCCCCAGATGTTCAGTTGATTTTTATTCTTTAGTATACTTAGTAATCTTTCGCCTCCATCTTAATTATAATAAAAGCTTCCTTATTAACATAATTAAATATGTGTTACAAATTAATTACAGATATTTACTCCAAATATTGACATTGAATTTTCCTCGTTATATACTTATTAGGAAATTTGAATAATATAGACAATTAAGTTAATCTCTTGTGCTAGTTACTCTAACAGTATAGCTTTAAATATCCTTCAATGTTTCCTCTGAAGCGACCTCTAAATCTTTTCTATTAAAACAGCTCTTCTACGGAGCCTGAAGAGGATTATTGAAGAATATCTATAAGAAATTAGCTAGGTAAGTTAGGTTATAAATTTTATAATTGGAAGTAAAAAGAAAAGAGAATGATTTAGGTGGTATAACGATGGACATATTTGATTTTTTATCTAGAGAAGTTAAGGTGTTTTTAATATCCCGGTGATAGAGCTTAGAGGAGCTATTCCTGTTGCCATATCATTGGGAATGAATCCCATACACGCAGCTCTTCTATGTATAGTAGGAAGCATGATGCCGGTACCTTTTTTATTGTTTTTTTTAAAGCCCTTTTTTAATAAATTGAGAAGAGTGACGGTAGTAAGAAAATTTGAAACCTGGCTAATAAACAGGACAGAGAGAAAGGCTAAAAATGTAAAAAAGTACAGCATACTAGGTTTAGCATTATTTGTTGCAGTTCCCCTGCCTTCTACGGGAGTTTGGACAGGGGCCATTGCAGCCTCACTCTTTAATATGCGAATAAAGCATGCTTTTTTAGCAATCTTTGCAGGAAATGTGGTAGCTGCATTTATAGTAACCTTTTTAAGTCATATAGCTGTAGTACAGTTTTAAATGAAGACTCTATATCACTTAAGTAAAAAATAGATACAAAAACTTCAAAAATATATTGACGCTATCTGTAATATGTGTTAATATCTTTTACGTAAAATTAATAAAGCTTGATACCTTATCAAGAGTGATGGAGGGAATAGGCCCTATGAAGTCCGGCAACCGGTACACGGTACACGGTGCCAAGTCCTACAGAATGTTATTATTCTGAGAGATGAGGATAACTTGGATACAAAGCCTCTTCTGTTCGGAAGAGGTTTTTGTTTTTACAGGCTAATAGCTAACGGGTGAAAGAAGATAGGAAATAGGTAACAGGAAAGACCCAAAAGATTGACCTGGATTTGCCAAGAGCCAAGAACTAAGAGCTAACAATGCGTCCAAGCGCATTTGTGTTTATTAAATTTCTTCAAAAAGGGTATAATAAAATACCGGAAATCCATGCCGGACATTATAAGGAGGAATAAAAATTGAGAAGACTTTTCACATCAGAATCAGTTACAGAGGGTCATCCGGATAAGATATGTGATCAGGTTTCAGATGCGATATTAGATGCCATTATAAAGGAAGACCCAAATGCTAGAGTAGCATGCGAGACTACAGTAACAACAGGACTAGTTTTGGTAGCAGGAGAAATTTCTACCAAGTGTTATGTAGATATTCCTAAAATAGTTAGACAAACTATCGAGGAAATTGGCTATACTAGAGCCAAATACGGATTTGATTGTGATACCTGTGCAGTTTTAACAGCAATTGATGAGCAGTCTCCCGATATAGCTATGGGTGTAGATGAAGCATTAGAGCACAAAAAAGGTGAGATGGACGATGAAATTGAAGCAATAGGTGCAGGAGACCAAGGGCTTATGTTTGGATTTGCCTGCAATGAGACTCCGGAACTTATGCCGATGCCTATATCCCTTGCCCACAAGCTGGCTAGAAGACTTACTGAAGTAAGAAAAAATGGGACTCTATCATATCTTCGCCCTGATGGCAAGACACAGGTAACAGTTGAGTACGACGGTGACAAGCCAGTTAGAATTGATGCCATAGTTGTTTCTACTCAGCACAGCCCAGAGGTAAAGCACGATCAGATAGAGAAAGATATAATAGAGCATGTGGTGAATAAAGTAATTCCTAAAAATTTATTAGATGAAAATACAAAGTACTTCATCAATCCTACAGGCAGATTCGTTATAGGTGGACCTCAAGGTGATGCAGGTCTTACCGGAAGAAAAATAATTGTAGATACTTATGGTGGTTATTCAAGACATGGCGGTGGGGCATTTTCAGGTAAAGATCCAACTAAGGTTGATAGATCTGCTGCCTATGCTGCTAGATATGTTGCAAAAAATATAGTTGCTGCGGGACTTGCTGACAAGTGTGAGATAGAGCTCGCATATGCCATAGGTGTAGCTCAACCGGTTTCTATCCTGGTTGAAACCTTTGGAACTGCTAAGGCACCTGAAGAAAAAATAATTGAAGCTGTTAAAAAACATTTCGATTTAAGGCCAGCTGCTATCATTAGAGATTTAGACCTTAGAAAGCCTATCTATAGAAAGGTGGCAGCCTATGGTCACTTTGGAAGAACAGATATCGATCTTCCTTGGGAAAGAACAGACAAGGCTGAAATACTCAAAAAAGAAGTCCTTGGAAAATAAAAAAGCAAAAAACCCTTGGAGTTTTAAGAGACTCTAAGGGTTTTTGTTTGTATCTGATAAAATTATCTATTTTCTCTTGCTTCCCTATTTCTAAACAAGAAACTGATGGCGTAAGCTCCAGCTATACCAACTAAGGCATACACCACTCTGCTGATCCCTGAGGCTTGACCTGGAGCTATAGAGCCTGTACCTCCAAATAAAGCGGCTACAAGGTCATAACCAAAAAGACCAATAAGCAACCAGTTAAGAGCACCAATGATAACTAATAAAAGAGCTAATCTGTCCATAAACTCATCTCTCCTTTTTGTTTTTGGTACACATATTATTATTCCAATTAAAAACTAAAAAAATCATATATAAATTTGGATATATAGTATTATTTTGGAAAATAAAGCAGGGTAGATTTTCAAACTAAAATTAAATTTTATTTTAGTTCTATAAACTTACCATTAGATTTAGAGCTGATTTTTAAAAGTAGAAGGATTTTAAAGCCTAACTTTTAAATAGTCGGTTTTTTTCTTTTTTGAAAAAAATTTTTAAAATAGGTCTAAGCCATGGTATTCTGGAGGACCGGTTCTCACAACTGTGAGGAGATTAGTGTGAAGGAAATCGATAAAGCAGACAATAATCGATAAAAATATTTTCAACTCATCCGGTGGAGATTTGCTTCAGATAAGTTCAGCTAGAGTAGTGACGACTGATGTTACAGATATTATAGCAGAACAATAGAAAAATCCCAGTCCATGTGGCTGGGGCTTTTTTGTAAAGGTTTTACAACTATTTCCATAAACTTTGAATTCTTAGGGGGGCACAATATATTGTGCCCCTATTATAAAATATTGAAAAGACCTTAAAACTTGCAACATGTAACATGCAACTGAAAAAGCGTCGAAGGCGTCTTTGATCAATATCACCAAAATACAAAAGGAGGTCTTAGATCAATGGAAGAAATATATGTTCAGATTGCTAATTTGGGATTTCCCATAGCCGTATCTATATACCTTTTAGTAAGGTTTGAAAACAAATTAGAAAGTCTCACAATTAGCATAAATGAGCTTACGAAAGTCATTGAAAATATAAAATAGAAGAGAGGTTACGGGTTACCGGTGACAGGTAACGGGTGACCGAAAAGACCTAAAAGAGCGACCCCAACCGAGTACCCAGAGCCTAGTACCTAGCGTCCAGTATCCTAAAAGATTCACCTAAATTTAAAGCGACGTTAGGCGCTTTTGTTACTCTTCCGGAAACATCATAGCCCCCAACAAGTCCAGCTTTGTATCTACTCCCGACAGCTGTTCATCTATACTTCCTACATCGTCATAGAGAGTGAGAAGCCTGTCATCCATATCTTCCACCATTTTTTCTATTTCTTTGATGCTTACATTATTGGCTCTGGCCTCCACCTTTATAAACTCCATATCCTTTTCTAATTTATCTAGTCTGTTGCTTATTTCATCTAATTTTCCTAAAATTTTCTTCAATGTATTATCCATATACATTCTCCTTTCCTATACCAAATATTGACATAGAACATGCATTCGTATATAATATAGAAAAAACTAAAATCATTTAATCTTAAAACGAGGTGAAAAATATGAAAGATATAGAAAAAGCTATCGAAGAAGGTCTATGTTGCCTTATTCCCATATACAAAGACAGTATGGGTAATGTTACTGAAATTATTACTGAAGATGGTAAAGAATACATAGTATATAAGGCTTTAAAAACTATACTGAAGCTGATCTGTAAATACTATGGTGTCGACATTAACGCCATCAGGCAGAAATACGGAAATATAGTCAATCAAAAAATTATTGTTCCCCTGCCCCTAAGCTATGATGTACTTTTGATTCCTTTTAAAATGAGAAAGCCTATATTTTTAAAGGATGGTTCCTATGGCTACATTAATATCTTTTCCATCGAAGAAATTTACGAAAAGGATAAAATTACAAAAATAATGCTTACAAACGGAAAAGAGGTAAAATGTTTTAATAAACTAAAGACTGCTAAAGAGCATTTAAATAAAGGTAAAATCATACTAAATGATGCATCCTTCAAATTCCGATATAATACGACATTTGATAATTACTATTTCTACGAAGAATTCAATAGTCCTGCTACAAAAGGTGACATTGCGGTGTTAAAAAAAGAAATTGTAGAAATTAAAGAGACTTTGATGAAAAAAAGTGGGGAAAGTTAGACAAGATTTGAGATAATATATATGTTATAATGTAGCTAATTAAGGTATATGAATACTTTGTTGGCTAATTTTAACTTGATTAACAATTTGTTGAGATATAAAAGTGTTAGTATATATAGAGTTCGAACTTTAGAATAGAAGTAAAAAGAACTTTCTTTCCGATATGATTATAATATTGAATTTGTAGTTAGGTGATGTTATGGCCGTTGAAATTAAAGGCGTTGTAAATGAAATTATATTTAAAAATGAAGAAAATGGATATGTTGTAGCCGAGGTTCATACTGACGATGAAGAGATAGTCGTTATCGGATACATTCCCATAATAAATGTAGGGGAAACCATGGCCTTTAAGGGCAGATATATCGTTCATCCGGTATACGGTGAACAGCTGGAGGTAATCAGTAGCAAGCAGATTATGCCTTCTACGGATGAGGGGATATTGAGTTATCTATCCTCTGGGCTGATTAAAGGCATAGGGCCTAAACTTGCCAAGAAAATTCTAAAAAGATTTGGGAAGGAATCCTTAGACATCATTCAATATAGGCCTGAGCTCTTGACAGAAATAAGTGGCATAGGACACAAAAAGGCCCAGGCCATCGCCGAGTCCTTCGAAGAGCAGAGGGAAATAAAGGAAGTTATGCTCTTTCTCCAGCAGTATGGAGTTTCACCTACATATACCATGAAGATTTACAAAAAGTATGGAGATCGGGCCATAGAGTTTATCAGAGAAAATCCCTACAGATTGGCTGACGATATAGCAGGTATAGGATTTAAGATGGCTGATAATATAGCTAAAAAAATGGGGGTTGACCCAAAATCGCCCTACAGAATAATGTGTGGAATAAAATACGTGCTATCTCAATATAATTTAGAAGGAAATACTTTTGCGAAAAAGGATGAACTCATCCATAGGACGGCAAAGATTTTGGCAGTAGAAGACAAACTGGTAGAAGATGGAATTACTACTCTTACAATAAACGGAGAAATTCAGCAGGAGAACATAAATGGAGATATCGCAGTGTTTCCTATGGCCTTTTACTATGCAGAAACTGGAGTGTGCAAAAAACTCATAGAATTAGCAGGTGCCAACTTTAAGGATATTGACATAGATATAGAGAAAGAAATAAAGAGAATTGAGGATGAAGAAGGAATTATTTTAGCAGAAAAACAGAAAACTGCCGTTGAAGAATCGGTGAAAAATGGAGTTACTGTCATAACAGGAGGGCCGGGAACCGGAAAAACTACTACGGTTAATAGCATTATAAAACTATTTGAAGGACAAAACTTAAGCATCGCTCTAGCTGCACCTACCGGCAGAGCTGCCAAAAGACTTGCTGAAACTACGGGTAAAGAAGCGAAAACTATACACAGACTTTTAGAGTACTCATTTTTAGAAGATGATTTTGGAATGGCCTTTATGAAAAACGGTGAAGATCCCTTAACCTATGATGTAATGATAATTGATGAGGTTTCCATGGTAGATATTCTACTTATGTATCACCTTCTTAAGGCTATCATGCCTGGAACTAGACTGATATTAGTAGGAGACGTTGATCAGTTGCCTTCGGTGGGGCCCGGTAATGTACTGGCAGATATAATTGAAAGCGGCATTGTAAAGGTAGTGAAATTGACCGAAATATTCAGACAAGCCAGTGAAAGTATGATAGTGGTAAATGCCCATAGGATTAACAAGGGCTTAAAACCTAAAGTGAATATAAAGGATAAGGACTTTTTCTTTATTTCAAAAAAAAGTCAAGATGATATACTTCACACTATAAAAGAACTTTGTTTTAAAAGACTTCCGGCCTTTAATAATTATGATCCTATAAAGGATATACAAATACTGACACCCATGAAGAATAGCAAGGTAGGGACTATCAATCTAAACAGGGAGCTTCAAAATATTCTGAACCCAAAAGGCCCAATGAAAGCTGAAAAAAAGATAGGAGACCGGCTTTTTAGGGTAGGGGATAAGGTAATGCAGATTAAAAACAACTACAATATAAAGTGGAAAACAGAAAATGGTCTTAAGGAAGGTGAAGGAATATTTAATGGTGATATAGGTTACGTTTGCGGAATCGATGAGGATGCAAAGACCCTTTCGGTCTTTTATGATGATGAAAAATATGTGGAGTATGACTTTGCTAGCCTTGATGAAATAGAATTAGCCTATTCAGTCACCATTCATAAGAGTCAAGGAAGCGAATTTCCTGTGGTGGTTATGCCTCTAAGCTGGGGACCGCCGATGCTTTTAAATAGAAACCTGCTTTATACTGCTGTAACTAGGGCCAGGGAATTGGTGGTTTTAGTAGGGATGGAGAAGTATATGTATATGATGATAAAAAACAAGAGGACCAAGGATAGAAACTCTGGTCTTGGATACAGATTTAAGAGAATCTTAGATGAAAATTTACTGGAGTAGAGAGTATTAATTAAGATTTCAAAGTGCAATTTTGAGGATTCTTGGAGGTGGCTACCTGGTGTATCTCAAAGCCAATCACAAACGAAATTTCATAGTGTTTAAGATACTTACCTTCGTTTTACTAGTTTTGTTTAACTTATCTAATGCCTCAAGATGGGATTATATGAAACTGTTGCCCTTGATTTTGCTAACAATACTGTATAACCTCTTTATAATGAAAAGAGACGATAAAAAGATATTGAATATAGAAAGTATTAAGTTAAAGTTTTGGGGTAATTTCATTTTAATAAGTGTTATACTTTGGTTTTTGGGAGGAATGAAAAATCTTTCTTTCCATATCTATTTTTCATTTATAGTTATAACATCTATAATTTTTATAAACAGATTACAAGGCATTATATTTGCAATAATATCAAGTATCTTTTTTTCAATTTTGTTTTTTAGAGAAACGGTTGAATTCACCTATTATACTACTTTTTTATATATAATCATTTCTTCAGTTTTCTTTGGTAACTTTGCACGGTTTTATTATAAAAAAAGCCACGTATTAGATAGAAAGGTTAAGGAGTTTGAAGCCCTTTATAAAATAAGTAAAATAATAGATGCATTCCCAAGCACAGAAATAATTTTGGATAACATAGCTGAAATAATAGCAAAGACCTTAGATATTGATGAATGTTTGATTATGCTTTATGATGGTGAAAAGGATATCCTCTCTGCAAGGGCGAGATATGGAAAAATAGGCTCTAAAATGGGAAAAATTACTTTTAGACGAGGGGAAGGGGTTTCCGGTAAGGTTCTCGTAACCAAGGAAAGAGTTATCAGTTCAGATCTTTTAAAAGACAGACATATCCTAAATGCTTTTAAATACGATTTTGGCATAAAGTCCTGCGCTATAATACCTTTGATATATGAAAATGAAGGAATTGGCGTAATAGCGGTGTATTCAAAGGAAAAGTATGAGTTTACCGATGACAATATAAATCTATTAGATATCATAGCTTCGAGAATAGTTAAGGTTTTAGAGAACAACAAGTTGTATAAAGAAGTTAAAATACGCTCCATTACTGATGGACTTACAAAGCTCTACAACCACAGATATTTCTATGATGTTTTGAAAATTGAAATGGATAGAGCAGCGATGTATGACAAGAAGCTCTTTCTTCTCATGATAGATATAGATAAGTTTAAGTCCTTTAACGATACCTATGGACATATAGTGGGAGATAAGGTTTTAAAGGAAATATCAAAAATAATAAAGGATAATATAAGGAGCAATGACATAGCTGCACGATATGGAGGCGAGGAATTTGCCATAATTCTTCCAAATTCAGATTGGGAAATTGCCCATAAGGTGGCCCAGAGGATTAAGGATAAAGTAAAGGATGTTAAGGATAAAATTTCCGAACTGGCAAATAAGGATATTAAAATAACTATAAGCATAGGAATGGCATGCTATCCTAACTGTGCAAAAAATATAAGAAGCCTAATCGAAAAGGCAGATTTAAGAATGTACCATGGCAAGGAAAAGGGTGGAGATAATGTGGTCTTCGAAAATAAGGTGTAGCATAGAATATAAAAAAATTCTATACGATTATTGGGATACTTTTTTAAACTTCATTTATCCCAGAAATATATATTGCATAATATGCAATATATCTATAGATAACGACGAAAAGTATTCCCTATGCAGTAAATGCAGGGCTAGTTTGCAATTTATAGAGGGCAAAATTTGTATAAAATGCGGCAAGCCATTAGACGAGGAGTATCTTCTTGATAAATGTCATCAGTGTATAAATAGTGAATATTTCTATACCAATGCCATATCATGTATGGAATATGACGATATATCTAAAAAAATCATCTATGATCTTAAATACAGTAAAAAAAGATATATATCCTATCATATGGCTGAGATTATGAGAGATATATTTGCAAAATCGGACATTAAAGATATAGATCTAATTGTACCTGTTCCCCTTCATAGGCAGAAAGAAAGGGAAAGAACCTTTAATCAATCTTATCTCATAGGAAAATACCTGGGTAAAATGACAGACATAGATATAGACGTCACTTCTCTGATAAGAGTAAAAAATACAATGACCCAGAACAGGCTGAGTAGAGAAGAACGTATAGAAAATCTGAAGGATGCTTTCAAAGTAATTCGGGATGATAACATAAAAGACAAAAATATACTATTGATTGACGACGTATTTACTACAGGTGCGACTGTCAATGAGTGTTCACGGGTATTGGTAGAAAAGGGAGCAGGGGAGGTTTATGTACTTACCTTTGCAACGGGAAGAAATGTCTAGAAAATTGTCACTAATACTAATCAATTATGATATAATATATTGTACATGTTACCGCTTACAAGGGGGTGATATTTATGGACATAAGAAATTGTAAAGAATGCGGAAAATTGTTTCAATATGACGGAATAAGTAAATTGTGCTATCAGTGTAGACGACGGGATGATGAAGACTTTAAAAAAGTTAAGGAATATGTTTATGACCATCCGGGAGCCAATATAACAATAGTATCGGAAGAAACTGAGGTTTCGGAGGATAAGATTTTACGATATCTTAGAGAAGGTAAATTAGAAATAGTAGGAGAATCGCCGGGACTTGTACTGGACTGTGAAAGATGCGGAAAGGCCATCAGAACCGGAAGATATTGTGAAGAATGCTCTAGAGAGATTGAAAGAGGACTTAAATCAGGTTTTGACAGGTTTGCTAAAAAAAGGGAAAAATTCAGGGAAAAAGATAAGATGTACATAACAGAAATAAAAAAGAAGAGATAAAAATGAAATTAATTGTAAACAAAGACCCTATCTTTACCGATAATATAAATAGAAA
Source organism: Candidatus Petromonas tenebris (assembly GCA_014236755.1). Classification (GTDB taxonomy): domain Bacteria; phylum Bacillota; class Clostridia; order Peptostreptococcales; family Caminicellaceae; genus Petromonas; species Petromonas tenebris. The sequence continues at coordinate 19,982 of JACCKY010000053.1, forward strand.
TATCGGTAGAGGTGGGGTGTTTTTATGAAAATAACTAATAATCCAAATATCCAAAAAGTGCTGGGAGCCTACAAAAGTAAGATGGCAAAGACTGAAAAGACAAAACAAGTGATCGGAGGCAAGGATAAGATAGAGATATCAGATAAGGCCAAGGATTTTCAGCTGGCCATGAATGCTTTTAAAAAACTTCCTGAGGTTAGAGATAAGAAAGTAGAAGAGATAAAGAAGCAAATAGCATCAGGAACATATAATCCGGAGGCAAAGGAAGTTGTAGATAAGATGTTTGAGAGGGTTAATTTTGATAAGAAGGTCTAAGAAGGGTAACGGGTTACGGGTGACAGGGACTAAGAGTTTAGAGTTAAGAGTTTAGAGTTAAAAGATTTAAAAATGGATGATGAGGAATAAAAGTTAAAAATGAATAATTAATAATGAATAAGTAATGGAAGATCTAAATTTGCTAAGGGCTAAGGGCTAAGAACTAAGGACTAACTAAGAAGTACCCAGTGCCCAGTGTCGAACAGAGAATAACTTAAAGATAAAGGCTAACGTGAATTTGATACTAAGAGTTAAGGGGTAAGAACTAAGAGCTAACAAAGTGCCATAGGCTAAAAAAGGGGTTGATTTCGTGAGTAAATCAGTTGAACAGTTGATAATGACTTTAAATAAAGAGTACGAAATATATGAAGAAGTGCTTAAGCTGGCAAAAGAAAAAAAAAGAGTAGTAATAGATGGAAGAATAAAGGAACTAGACGCCATCACTAGAAAGGAACAAAGCATCATATTCAATCTTGGAAAGATTGACAAGGTCAGGGAGGCACTAACAATAAATATAAGCAAGGAATTGAGAATAGAAGTATTTGAAAATGTTACTGAACTTTCTCAGTATCTTGAAGGAGATTTGAAGGACCAGATATTAGAAGTAAGAGATAAGCTTGTGGATATAGTAGAAAAAGTAAAGAAAGCCAATGACTTAAACAATAAACTTATTCAACAATCCCTAGAATATATAGAGTTCAATAAAAATCTTTTAACAAGCATGGAAACCAAAGGCATCACCTATGGCTCTATGGCCGATGAAAAAGAAGTAAAAACAAAAAATAATCTGTTTGATGCAAGAGTATAATTTGGGTGACGGGTTACCGGTTACCGGAAAGACTTAAAAGGTCACCTCAAAGATCAATATCTAGAGTACTTGAAAGCACGATCCTAACCGAGAAGCGAAAAGCGATTAACATGAATTTACCAAGAACTAATGACTAGGAACTAAGGACTAATATGTAAGGTGGGATAAATTATGAGTTCAACTTTTTTTGGTTTTAATATATCTCGTTCTGGGCTCTTTGCAAGTCAAAGGGCTTTAAATGTGACTTCGCACAATATTGCAAATGCCAACACGGAAGGCTATACAAGACAGAGACTTGACATAAAGCAATCTACTCCTATGGCTTTATCTGGAGGACAGGGTATGTTGGGTACAGGTGTCACGACGGAAAATATAACTCAGATAAGGGATGAGTTTTTAGACTTTAAATTTAGAGGAGAAAATATGACCTATGGAGAATGGGAAGTCAAGGCAGAAACCCTTGAGACTATAGAAGCCATATTTAATGAGCCTTCAGAATCAGGTATTCGTACGGTTATGGACCAATTTTTTAGCTCTCTCCAAGAGCTTAACACTTCTCCCGAAAGTCTAACGGTAAGAGCCTTGGTAAGACAAAGAGGTATAGCTTTAGCTAAAAATATAAATCACATGGCGGAGCAGTTTAAAAAGCTTCAAAGCGATATAGACTTTGAAATAAAAACTACTGTAGATCAGATAAATGGGTACTCAGATCAGATTAGAAAATTAAATGAACTCATTTATAATGCTGAGCTGGACGGAAGTAAGGCAAATGACTTGAGAGACCAGAGGAATCTCGTTCTGGATAAGCTTTCAAAGCTGGTTAATATAGACTATTATGAAGATAATCAGAATAGATTTCACGTACTTATTAATGGAAAGAGCCTGGTATCTCATTTCAGAAACAATAAATTGGCTTATCAGCAGCGCACAAGCAAGCTACACCCTGATGACGCTGAAAATCTAAGCGATTTAATGTGGGAAGACGGTTCTACATTTAATCCTAAAAGCGGAAAAATAAAAGGCCTTATAGACATGAGAGATAATATAAACGGTAGTGATAAAGGTATTCCCTATTATATGGAAAGGCTTAATAATTTTACAGACGTTTTAGCAGAGCAGCTAAACAGAATCCATAAGACAGGCTACGATTTAAATGCTAATACAGGGACAAATCTTTTTACCATCAATGGGATGTCTACTGCAGAATATGAAAATTATCTACTTACTGAAGGACTGGAAGGTGGACCAGCGGTAGACGTAACGAGCTTTGTATTGAGCGGGACCAGTTCTTCTCTAACGGAAGAAGAAAATAATGAAATTATTAGAAATAATATAAATTCAAAACTTTCGGAGCCTACTTACCAAGGAAAGACTATTAAGCTTTTAAGCAACGGCAGATATGTGATCACAGATAAAATATCGGCAAGTGAGCTTACGATTTCAGCCGATGTAGATGGAGACCTCGATAAAATAGCAGCATCAATATCTCCTGAAGGAGTTCCGGGAGACGGAAACAACGCTAAAAAAATGGGTAGCGTCAGAAACGACGTATCCTTATATGAATGGGGAAGTCCTGACGACTATGTAAAATCTCTTATCTCAAACCTGGGAGTCGATACCCAAGAAGCCATAAGAATGAAGGATAACCAAACAGTTCTACTTCATCAGGTAGATATCAACAGACAGTCGATATCGGGAGTTTCACTGGACGAAGAAATGGCAGAAATGGTAAAATTCCAACATTCCTTCAATGCCAATGCAAGGATGATAACGGCCTTTGATGAAATGATAGATACGATAGTTAATAAATTAGGATTGGTGGGGAGATAATAGGAAAAGTTAGAATGTTTTGATGTTAGAATGTTAAAAGAATTTAGGAGAAGAAGATGGCTAAGCTGAATAGTTTTGAAGAACTTGATAGTTGGAAGTTAGCTAGAGGGTCATCATGCGAGGTTAAAAGTCAATTATATATACTTTTAGACTTAGGATATATTGATGAACAAAAATTCACATATTTATACAGTAAAACTTCTGATATTTGTAAAACTTTATTAGGACTTATAAATTATTTGAGAAATTTAAGTTAGGTTTTTATTTTTTACATTTTAAACATTTCAACATTTTAACATTCTAAACTTCTACATGAAAGGAGGCCCTAAAATTATGCGCATAACAAATAACATGTTAGTGATGAACATGATGCGTAATTTAAATAATAACTTGCGTCGTTTAGATAAATATCAAAATCAGCTTTCAACGGGAAAACTTGTGCAAATGCCTTCTGATGATCCAGTGAGGGCATCAAGGGCTTTAAAGCTGCGTACAGATCTTAATAAACTTGAACAGTATGATAAAAATGTAACCAATGCTCTATCTTGGATAGAAGTTACAGAGTCTGCCATATCAAATGTGGAAGATGTACTTCAAAGAGCAAGAGAATTGACCGTCAGAGCAGCAAACGATAGCTTAAGCACAGAAGATAAGCAAAAAGTTGCCGATGAAATGAAGCAGCTTAAGGAGCACTTAATCTCTTTAGGAAATACAAACTATGCTGGAAGATATATCTTTTCCGGATATGAAACAGATAAAAAACTCTTTACTGAAGACGGAAAGTTTAATATAGATATAACCTCGTCGGCTTTAGCCAATAGACCAGAAACTACCTATGAAATCGGTGTAGGAGAAGATATTGAAGTAAGTACAAATGGAATTGATGTATTTGGGTATGAAGAAATACATCCTACATTATCGAAATTACCTTATGGATACGATACAGGTATAGCTGAAAGTACCAGTTCAAGCGCTGAAGAAGCAGTTATAAAAGGTGATGAATTACTGATGGATGCAGATATTCAAAGTGACACATTCGAAAATACCGAGTTTTTGATTAATTACAATGGGGTAAATAAAAGAATATCTATTGGAACATTAAGTTCAGCTACTGTAAATGGATTTGTAACTGAATTACAAACTAAAATTGATGCTGAGTTTGGAGCAGGAAAAATTAGCGTGACTGCAGAGGATAATGATATGGATGGTACTGATTATGCCATTAAATTTTCAACCGTTAATTCTTCTAATATTAAGCCTGTACTCAGTGTAGATATAGTAAGAGCAAAAGAGAGCACTTTAATAAAAGATTTTGAAGAAGCAATAAATGCCATGAACACCGGAGATAGTGAAGGCATACAAGAATTTTTAGATGATATAGATAGTCATATAAATAGAATCCTATCAGTGAGATCCGATATAGGAGCCAGAGTAAATAGACTGGAACTGGTCCAAAACAGGATAGATGAAAATAATGTAACCTTTACAAAGCTCCTCAGTGAAAATGAAGATGCAGATTTAGCTGAAGTTATAATGAAACTTAAGAATAATGAAAATGTATATAGAGCGTCATTATCTACTGGTGCAAAAGTGATACAACCTACACTTATAGATTTTATAAGATAAAGTATATACTTTATCTTATAAAATAAATTATAGGGGTTTTTTTAAAACTATAGATAACAAAGTTCAAGGTTAAATTTATTAGGATTTTGAGAATCCTTCTGGTTCATGTGAAGATTTGCCATCTTTAAATAAAAGAAGACAGAAGTAGCAACAAATGCTTCAAAATCACTCAGAAGGAAACCTCAAAATCCCTAGAGTAATATAAATTAAATCTTAGAGTTGTCTATCTATATTAATTCTTAACTTTTAACTCTTAACTTTAGACATGAGCATAATTGACTAAAGAGGTGACTTTATTGCTAAAAATAAACACTTCTCCAGCCCTTATAGGAATAAATACAACTCCAGGAAAAATGGAGATTACACAGCCTAAAGCAGATATAAATATGAATACTGAACATCCAAGAATAGAAATACACTCTGAACAAGTTAGAGTACAAATAGACCAATATCAATGTTTTGCAGAAGCAGGACTTAAAAATTATTTAGACCTTACTAAAGAAACAGTTCAGCTTGCTAAACAAGCAGCTATGCAAGGTATAGAAAGAATTGTAAGGCAAGGAAACGAGTTAGCTGCTATAGAAAATGGATTAGATCCTATACCAAATCAAGCAGAAGAAAACGCCTTTGAATTATTTAAAAAAGAATTTAATTTTGATCTTATACCAAAAAGTAGACCTAAAATAGATTTTAAAGGTGGTACAGTAGATATAAAAGTACATGAAGGAAAAGTAAACATGGATATAAAAGTAAACAAACCACAAATAAACTATACACCTGGAAAAGTTGAAATATACTTAAGACAAAAGAACAGTATCGATATTCAGTATGTTGGAGGAAATATGGATACAAAGATTTAGTTAAGAATTAAAAGTTAAGAGTTTTTTTAAGTATTTATTTCTTAAAAATATCTATTGAAAAATATATTGTTTTAAAATATTAAAAGTATGTAAAGAAATTTGTAAGAAGCACTTAAATAATTGATATAAAAATATTATGAGATTATAAGAAAACATAGTTTGTTTTAAAAAAAGACCTATTAGGAATACAATAAGTAACTCTAAACCTTTAACTCTAAACTCTTAACTTAGACCATGGAGGTAATGCTATGAAGATAAACACTCGCCATTTCGGCGAAATTGAAATAAATGAAAATGAGATAATAAATTTTCCCGATGGACTTTTAGGATTTGAAGATATAAAAAAATATATTTTAATAAATAGTCCCGACCCAGAGGTGCCCTTCCAATGGCTTCAATCAGTAGATGAACCTAATCTAGCCTTTGTTGTAACAAGTCCATTCTTATTCAAGTCAGATTACGAATTCGATATTCCACAAAATGTAGTAGAAAAATTGGAGATAGAAAAAACTGAAGATGTTATGATATATTCCATTGCTGTTGTTCCCGATGATATTAAAGATATGACTATAAATTTAAAGGGACCTATAATCATTAATACCAAAACCAATAGAGCAAAACAAATAGTTCTAGAAGATGATAAATATACATTAAAATATAAAATATTTGAAAATATTAAAAAGATAGGGTAGGGGGGGATATGGGTGCTTATACTTACAAGAAAAAAAGATGAAAGCATCGTAATAGACGGAAATATAGAAGTAAAAATAATAGGTATAGAAGAAAACAAAGTAAAGCTAGGCATATCCGCTCCTAAAAATATAGAAATACACCGTAAGGAAATATACCTTCAAATACAAGAAGAAAACAAACAAGCAGCTTTAGGAAAGCTTGATCTAAAGGATTTAGGTCAGCTTTTCAAGAAGTAATCACAAAATTTCATAAATAATGAAATTTATACTTTGTAAATTTGCTCTTTATGATATAATCTTATAAAGACATATTACCTATATAGGTGAGAATTAATTTTCTCTAGACTAATTAAAATAATTATAAAATCTAGGGGGAAATGCAATGGAAAAAATTGAAAAGTTACTAAGTGAGATTTTGGAAAATCAAAAGAAATTTGACAAAAGACTTGATGGTATGGACAAAAGACTTGATGGTATGGACAAAAGACTTGATGGTATGGACAAAAGACTTGATGGTATGGACAAAAGACTTGATGGTATGGACAAAAGACTTGAGCTAGATGGTATGGACAAAAGGCTAGATGGTATGGACAAAAGGCTTGATGGTATGGACAAAAGAATAGAAAAAATGGAAGTTGAACTTAGAAAGCAGGGTATGATCCAAGAAAGAATGCAAAGAAATATTGAGCTTCTTGTAGAAGGACATAATAATATATTAGAAACTATTGATAGGAAGTTTGACGAAGTGAAAGAAGAATTTAATGAAAGGTTAAGTGAAGTTGAATTTACTATTGCAGATTTAAGTGGAGATGTAAAATTTATCAAACATAAATCCTTTGAAAATGAAGAAAATCTATTCAAATTAAAGGAAAGTTTAAGAATTGTAAAATAGGCGGAGAAATAGTCTCCGCTATTATTTTTTATAATTTCATATCAAAATTAGATCCAACATGTGGATTAACAGAAAGTTCCATCATTTTAACATTATTATCAGCCAATTCTTTAATCATCTGACCAGAATTTTCAGCAGAATTCATAGCCATTTTCATAACAGAAAGATTAGCCTGCTGAATTATCTTTCCTTGAGTTAACATAGTAGACATTGCTGCTATATCCATAGCACCAGCTCCTTATATTTTTATAGCATCAAATTCATTTGATGTAATACAGTTTTATACATTAATTATATCAAAAAAAAGTATCTAAATTCATACGGTCTAAGGTACCATATTTAAAATTTATAACCATTCTGACAACAAAGCTCTACTATTTTTATCTAGTTCTATAACTTCATTTCTCAATTGTTCTATCTTAATATTGATTTCTTCAATTTCAATAGGACTAAGGGTATTAATTTTAGCAGTTTCAGCCAAATTTCTCATTTCCTTAAGTTTATTTTCAATCTCATTCAACATTTTAAGTCTATATCTTACCCATTTAAGCTTTTCTTCAAGATATTCTTTACTCTCAAAATCATTATTCATGAACCAAGTCTCCAATCTAGATTTAAAATAAATTTATCTAATCATATTCTAAATTATATTTATTGAAGAAGCAAATTAATAAAATATTAAGTTAAAAATATGCTATAATAAAATTATAACAAACATTTGTTCGGCTAGAGGAGAGATAAGTAATGAAAAACTTAAGTGAGGATGAGTTAAATAATCTTATTAAAGAATATTATCCGAATACTGATACTAAGGAATTAGCCACTAAATTGGGCATGTCTATATATACATTAAGAAGAAAAGCATCTAAACTTGGAATGAAAAAGAGTCCACAATATAAGAAAAAGCTTCATAATGAATTAATGAAAGCAAAGAAAAGAAGATACGAAGAGAATATAAAGGAATATAGTCTAAATCAGATTGAAAGAAATATTATCGTTGGGAGTATCCTCGGGGATGGGAATTTAGCTTTATATGGTAGAAGTAAAAATGCCCATTATAGAGAACATGGAAGTGATAAGCAAGTACCCTATAGAAAATGGAAGGCTAGCATGCTATCAAAATTAGATTTTAAATTTAGTCAAAATGACATCAATGGAAAGTTATACTCTCCAAGTCATCCTATATATACAGACTTATATAATAAATTTTATAATAATGATAAAGTAAAAATAATTACTAAAGAAAATATTAAGTTACTAGACCATTCTATTGGATTAGCATGTTTATATATGGATGATGGAAGCTTAGTATTAAATACATCTATAAACAAAACAGGCAATAAAATATATATTACGCCACGTATTTATTTATACTCATTAAACTTTACAAAAGAAGAAAACATCATACTTAAAAATCACATCAAAGAACAATTTGATATTGAATTTATGTTAAAAAGGCGACCAGATGGGAAAAATTATATTTTAGAAATAGGAAAGAGAAATGAATTAATGAAATTTATTGATTTAGTTAAGCCTTATGTTGTACAGATACCTTGCATGACCTATAAAGTTGATATAACAAAGCGACTTGAAGATAAAAAACGAGAGTTAGAAAAAACATACCCTAATAAAAAAATTATAAAGGCTTCACTAAAAGTAATGGATAATACTTATTCAAAAGAAGAGGAATTGTCAATTATAGATTTAAAAAGAAAAGGAGTAACTGATAAAGAAATTTCTAA
>JACCKY010000119.1 GCA_014236755.1 Candidatus Petromonas tenebris
GGGGCTGGCCGTGCCAACCACTAGCCAAAGGCAAGGGTGTCCACCGTGAGGTGGAATCTGAAGGAAGCCGGAGGCAAAATCCTGGTCCGAGGTATATGAATCACATTCGAGGCTATATAAACTGGGTGAGTTTGCTAAACAAAACAAAGCCCAAAACGGTCCGAAAGTTTATACAGTAAATGTGGCGGATATATGGGAGTAAAGTGGTTACGCTTACACCGAGAGGTCTCAAGGATACGTTATTAAAATAATTAATTACCTCCTAAATATTATTAGGATCAGGACGGTTCTTGTGGTCGCAAATCTAACCGAGCAGCAATAAATCTTTAATAAACTAGAAAGAAGGTTTTATAAAAAATGTATATATTTCCTTGAACGAGTAGAGGAAACAGTAAGCCCACAATTAATAATGTGGGTTTTAATTTTGAAAAATTCACATAAAAATTCCAAATTATGAAAAAAAAACAGATTGAATAATAAGTTAAAAAAAGCTATAATAAAAATATATTGACTAAGACAATAAGAAAAAATTGGGAGGTGAATCATTGATAGGTCTAGAATATATACTTAGCTTATACAATATGCAGCATATAGAACTTGCAGAAAAGCTAGGAATAAAGAAGCAAAATATAAACCTCTGGATTAAGAAAAAACAAAATATATCTAAAAAATATCTCCCGATTTTAGAAGAAACCTTTGGTATAAAAAAGGAGTACTTTAATAAAGAAATAGATGAAATAGATAAACTTGAAATTCAAAAAGAAAAATTAAGTGGTATGTTTATTCAAAGTGAAAAATTCGTTGAAGAGCATCAAGGTAGGATAGATAATCTTTCTATCTATGGTCAAGAACTAAATGCAACAACTTGGAAACTATGTAAAATGAATTTAGCTATTAGAGGATTAGATGGAAATATGGAATACCACCAGCAGGTAACGCCAATTATGCATGGCTTCAGCATATAATATATCATCTCGCTCCAAATGGAGTATGGAGTATCAGGAGTTGTACTTGCTAATGGTTCATTAAGCTCAAACACATCAAATGAAGGCAATATAAGGAAGAATATAATAGAAGCAGATTTAGTAGATGCTATAGTTGCACTACCTGATAAGTTATTTTACTCAACAGGTATTCCAGTGTCACTTTGGATTCTTAATAGAAATAAGAAAGATAATCCAAACTTTAGAAATAGAGAACA
>JACCKY010000054.1 GCA_014236755.1 Candidatus Petromonas tenebris
ATAGATAATGGAGGGACGCTTGTGTATAGAGAATGGGTAGAGTTTAATAAAGACGATAATAAATTTAATATAATAAAATATTTTAAAAATTGGAAAACATCTTATATTATTTTTAGGAGTGGTTTATTTGATAGTAATTATTATTTTAAACAATATCCTGATGTGAGTGAGAATCTAAATTCTGGTTTTTTTTATCGATTATCTATTAGCAGAAATAAAATACTACGGCTAATTGGCAAAGCAGTTGTTCATCCTATTCGTCACTATGTATGGAATGGAGTATATGAAGGCAAAAACCCTTGTGAGTTTTTTAACACATCATTTTATATTGATAATAATCATGATGTAGCTTTAAGTGGAGTAAATCCATTTCTACATTATATTACTAACGGGAAAAGTGAAGGTAGAAAATCTCAGCCGAGTTGGCATGACTTAGAAGGAAATCCTGATTTTATAAAAAGTCAAGTTAATATTATAAAAGAAAGTGGATTATTTGATGAAGAATATTATTTAGAAGAAAACTTAGATGTTAAGGAAGCTGGTGTAGATCCAATAGAACATTATTGTAGATATGGATGGAAGGAAAAGAGAAATCCAAGCACTTTATTTGATACTGAATTCTATCTAGAGAATAATGAAGATGTACGTAATGCTGGAATAAATCCACTTTATCATTATATTGTTTTTGGGCAAAAAGAAGGACGTAGTGCATCTAGAAAAGATAGAAAAACGATATATAAAAGAGATAAAACAATTGTATTCGTAGGACATGAAGCAGAACAGACTGGAGCACCTATAATTCTCTTAGATATAATTAATTGGTTTAACAAATTTACAGCTTATAAAGTTAAGGTGATACTTCTAAGAGGTGGAAAAATACAAAAGGAGTATGAAAAGAGTGCAGAAACATTAATGCTACATAATATTAATGATAAAGAAAAAACTAGAAAACAAATAGAAGAGTTTATAGGTGACGAAGATTGTTTAATATTTCTTAATACTGTTGTTAGTGCACGAATTGTTGATTTTATAGATTTATCAAAGTATCCTAATGTTGCTTTCATTCATGAATTAGAGAAGACTCTGAAAATATTTCCAAAAGAAACTAAGTTATTAAAGCAAAATTTGAGATCTATTATAGCTGCATCTGATGCTGTTACTAATAATCTTATTACAAATCATGGGTATAGTAAAAATGAAATAGAAACAGTTTTTGCCTTTATAGATCCACAACATCAATTTTTGAATAGCACTGAACGAAAGAAGAGGAGACAGGAGCTTAATCTTCCAACGGACAGAATACTTATATTTGGATGTGGGAGTGTATATTGGCGTAAAAATCCTAAAGGATTTATTGAAATTGCAGAAAAGGTAATAAATAAAACCAATAAAGAATGTGAGTTTATTTGGATAGGAAATGGTGAAGAGAGAGCAATTTGTGAAAAAATTAAATTTATTGGGTCTGTAGATAATCCTAGGGATTATTTTGCTGCAGGAGATATATTCTTATTATCTGCAATAGAAGATCCCTTCCCATTAGTTTGCCTTGAAGCAGCAGATTGCGGATTGCCAGTAATATGTTTCGATGAAGCTGGTGGAATGCCAAGATTTGTTGAAGATGATGCTGGATTTGTAGTTCCTTTTAATAATAATGATGCTATGGCTGAAGCTGTCATTAAATTAGTTGAGGACAAGGAACTTAGAGAAAAGCTGGGGAAAACTGCTAGAGAAAAGGTTCTAAATCGACATGTAATCAATAAATCAGCACAGCAAATAAAAAAAATTATTGATAATAAATTAGAAGTTAATCCCCTAGTTTCTGTTGTAGTGCCAAATTATAATCATAGCAAATATTTACCTCAAAGATTAGACAGTATATATAATCAAACTTACAAAGATATTGAGGTAATTTTACTTGATGATGTAAGTTCTGATAATAGTAGAGAAATACTTGATGAGTATGCCAAAAACAATCCATACATAACTCGTAGGATATATAACAAAGTAAACTCAGGTAATGTGTTTTTGCAGTGGCAAAAAGGTATAGATGCTGCAAATGGTGAATTTATTTGGATTGCAGAAAGTGATGATTATAGTGATAAAAACTTTATTGAAAAAGTCCTACCTCCATTAAAAGATGAAGATACAATTCTATCTTATTCTAATTCTAATATTATAGGGTCAAATGGACAACATTACAACACATATGATAATGTTCCATGGCTAACTGATATAAGTGAAACAAAGTGGAAAAGCAATTATATAAATAAAGGGCGTGATGAATTTGAAGAGGCACTTGCAATAAAGTGCACGATACCGAATGTATCAGCTGTTATTTTTAGAAAAAAATATTCTCTAGAGGCTCTAAGACATTCATTTAAATATAAAAAGGCTGGAGATTGGATCTTTTACGCTTATATGAGTAGATATGGTAATATAGCATATTGTTCACAACCTTTAAATTATCATAGAAGGCATGAAGGCACAGTTACTTCAAAAGAAGGTGATGATAGGGGAGTAAACGAAATTTTTAAGATACATGAACACTATGTAAATAATTTTTACGTGCCTTATAGTGTCCGCCAGTCAATGATAAGCTTTATTCAAAATGAGTATAATATATATAAAAATAGAGGTAGTGTAAGCAAACCACTACAAGATCTTTATAATAAAGAATATATTTTAAATGCACCTCATAAAACTAAAGTTGCTCTATTTCAGCATGGCCTTAACTTTGGTAAGGGTGGAGCAGAGAAAATGCTCATAGAAAAAGCAAACCAGTTATATGTTAGAGGTTATGGTGTTTCTATTTATAATAGAACTTATTCTGATAATCCACTACCATATAAGCTTAATCCAAACATTTCAGTATACTCTGTTGGAATAGAAGAAGATATAAGCAATGTATTACCAGAAGTTAAACCAGACGTATGTATAGTTTTCTCCATCGGTCATCCAGACACCCAAAATATAAAGCAGTTTCAAAAACAAGGAGTGCCTGTAATATTATCAATGCATAATCAGCCATCATTTTTTGACAAGTCTCCAGGAAAAAAAGAGCACATGGAATCAATAAAACAAGCTGATATAGTAGTAACTCTTTTACCATCTTTTAAAGAAGAATATCTGAATAGAAGAGTAAGTACTAGAGTAGAAGTTATATCTAACTTTGTATGTAAACCGAAAGTTCATGGGAAATTTAATGGACTTAATGGTAGGAAATATATTTTTAATGCTGGAAGATTAGTTGATCAAAAACAACAAAATATCTTAATTGATGCTTTTGCAAAACTAGCTAGTGATTATCAAAATTGGGATCTAATAATAGCTGGGGAAGGACATTTGCGTCCTAATTTAGAAAAACAAATAGAAGATTATGGATTAAAAGATAGGGTTATACTTTTAGGTCAAATTGACAATATTGGCGATTACTACAAACACTGCGAATTTTTTGTTCTTTCATCAAAATTTGAAGGATTTAGTCTTGTTCCTATTGAAGCTTCAGCATTTGGAAAGCCTATCGTATTATTTAAGGATTGTCTTCCTTATAATGAAACTTTTGGAGAGAATGATAAGATGATTCGTGTACAAAAAATGTCAGCAGAATGCCTAGAAAAAACACTTAGAGCGTGTATTGAACAGAAAATCGAAACTGGATTGTCTGAAAAAATGATTAAATTTTACAAGGAATATTCTCCACAAACAATTATTCCTAAGTGGGAAGAAAATTTAATTTAACGAAAATTATTAGGAAATCTATATCTATTAGTTATTTAAAAAAAGTTTAAAGACTAAAATATAGTTTTTATCTAGTATTTAATTAGGTACGGAAAATTGACTTTAATTGTTGAATTTCAAAGATCAAAATTTATAATGTAATTAGTTTTTTATTTCTAAAATAATGATTTAAAGAAAGGTGAGTTGAGTTGAGAACTATATATATACACATCGGAGCTCCAAAGACTGGTACTTCAGCCATTCAAGTTTTTTTAAGGAAAAATAGAAAAAAATTATTAAAAAATGGAATTCTATATTGTAATACAGGGATGACTGAAAATTCTGGTCAAGCAAAACTTGCATGGAATTTGAAAGGTATTAATTTTGGTGAAATAATTGATGATAAAATTTGGAATGATTTAGCAAAAGAAATAAATCAATATAATGGAGACATATTACTATCTTCTGAGTTTTTTTGGAACCTAACAGATAATGAAATAGAAAGGCTTAAAAATAAATTACCAGAGTCTCAAATTATAATTATTGTATATTTACGTAGACAGGATGAGTGGGTTATGGCCAATGCCTTGCAAGAAATTAAAATATACAATAAAAAATGGGAAACTATAGATGAGATTATAAAAAACATGTTAAAAAGTGCATATTACTACCCTATCTTGAAAAAATGGAGCACAATTTGTTCAAATAATATTATAGTAAGGCCATACGAAAAAAATCAATTCTATGAGAATAGTATCTTTGCTGATTTTTTAAATTGTCTTAATATGAAATTGACAAATGACTACATATTACCTGAAAAGGGTATTAATCCAAGGCTTTCAAGAGATGCAGTAGAATATAAGTTGATTGTCAATAATCTTCCAATAAAGAAAAGTGAGAAAAATTCTATATTACAACCATTATTTTTATATTCTAAAAATAATGATCCTAAAACACAGAAACCATTTCAAGACCATATGTTATTATCTCCAAATGAGAGAATTAAAATCATAAAAAAATTTGATAAAGATAATAAAAGAGTGGCCAGAGAATTTTTAAAGCGTAAGGATGGAAAATTATTTTATGGAGATTTGTCTAATATTAAAGATAGATGGGTACCATATAAGGGTTTAGATATTAATACAACTGTTGAAATATCAAAAAATATTCTAAAGAATAAATATTTACTTGCCACAGAAGATATGATAAAAAATATGATAAACGAATCAATTATCAAAGGAGTTATGAGCAAAATTCTTAATGAACCAATGTTACTTAACTTAGCTCATTCATATTCAGAATACAATAAGTATAAGTATGATAATGCAGAAACTGTTTATGTTTGTCCATTAAAAGAACTAGAGAAAAATAATTATAATGATATACAAAACCTAACTTTAAAAGATGACGGATTGCATATTGAGGCTGTTGGTACAGATCCAATTTTACATATGCCTTACTTTACAAAAAAAGTAAGAAATAGAATCTATTTACTAGTAAAAATATCCATAACTGTGCCTGCCACAACTAACCTAGAATTGTTTTATGGAATAATTGACAGTAATGGTGATAACTTACCTTTTGACTCTGAAAGACGAATTGATTACCCTTTAGAAAAAGGTAAACATACTATTTATTTAGAAATTAATTCTGATGGAATAATAAATAGATTAAGATTAGATCCAGGGAAAATCCCAGGTAAATACATATTACATGAATTAGAAGTAAGAGCGTAATAGATAAAAACTAGATAATCGAAGAATTATTTTTAAAATGTATGCTTTTTATAAATTTAATATTCATGTATTAAATAAATAATTATCTCATATTTTTGCAATGAAGAATGTTAATTAAATGTATTATTATCATCAACAACAGTTTAACCTTACTGCAATTTTCATGATTTTATTAGGATAAAGATAATATTTAAACATAAGGGGGAAAAGCAACAGTGAAAGAGATGACACATTTAGACCAGCTGGAAGCTGAAGCTATATATATTATTCGGGAAGTTGCGGCAGAATGTGAAAAGCCTGTGATGCTTTATTCTATAGGTAAAGATAGTTCGGTTATGATGCATCTTGCAATGAAGGCCTTTTATCCAGAAAAACCGCCTTTTCCTTTTATGCATATAGATACAACATGGAAGTTTAAAGAAATGATTGAGTTTCGTGATAGAAGGGCAAAGGAACTAGGCATCGAAATGATCGTCTATACAAATCAAGAAGGAGTAAAACAAGGTATAAACCCCTTTGATCATGGCGCGGCTTACACAGATATAATGAAAACAGAGGCCCTTAAACAGGCTCTTGATAAGTACGGTTTTACTGCAGCCTTTGGTGGAGCAAGACGTGATGAAGAAAAATCTAGAGCAAAGGAGAGAGTTTTCTCATTTAGGAATGCAGCCCATGCATGGGATCCAAAGAATCAAAGACCAGAAATGTGGAAACTTTATAATACAAGAATAAACAAAGGTGAAAGCATTAGAGTTTTCCCTCTATCTAACTGGACAGAAAAGGATATATGGCAGTATATAAGACGTGAGAATATTGAAATAGTGCCACTATACTTTGCAAAGGAAAGACCAGTAGTATATAGAGACGGTAATATAATCATGGTTGATGATGATAGGATGAGACTTCTACCAGGTGAAAAAGTAGAGATGAAAAAGATTAGATTTAGGACACTAGGCTGCTATCCCCTCACAGGTGGATGTGAATCTGATGCCGAGACATTAGATGAGATTATTGAAGAAACACTTGGAGCAGTATCCTCAGAAAGGACAAGCAGAGTAATAGACCAAGAAGCAGCTGCTAGTATGGAAAGACGTAAGAGGGAGGGGTATTTCTAATGAAAAGCTTACTAAAATTTATTACATGTGGATCGGTAGATGATGGAAAATCAACCCTTATAGGACATATGCTATATGATGCAAAACTTCTCTTTACAGACCAAGAAAGAGCCCTTGAACTAGATAGTAAAGTAGGAAGTCGTGAAGGAAAGATAGACTACTCCCTTTTATTAGATGGACTGATGGCAGAAAGAGAGCAAGGAATCACTATAGATGTAGCTTATCGCTACTTTACAACAGATAATAGATCCTTTATAGTAGCAGATACTCCAGGTCATGAGCAGTATACAAGAAACATGGCAGTTGGGGCTTCCTTTGCTGATCTTGCCGTTATACTAGTGGATGCTACCAAAGGAGTACTTGTCCAAACAAAAAGACATGCTAGGATATGTGCACTAATGGGTATAAAGCACTTTGTTTTAGCAGTAAACAAAATGGACCTTATAGACTATGATAAGCATAGATTTCAGGAGATAAAAGAAGACTTTCTAAGGCTTGTAGCTAACTTTAACTTAGAAACTGTACAAGTTATCCCAGTTTCTGCAACCGAAGGAGATAATGTAACAAAGCCATCTATGAATACCACATGGTATGATGGACCTGCATTACTTCCTTATCTAGAAGAAATAGACGTAGGCTTAGATACAAATGAAGATGGTTTTGTTATGCCTGTTCAAAGAGTAAGCAGACCAAATCATACATTCAGAGGATTTCAAGGTCAAATTGAAGCTGGAAGCATTTCCGTAGGAGATGAGATTATAACACTACCAAGTAAAGAAAAAGCAAAAGTTAAGAGCGTACTTGTTACTGACAAAGAGAAAGATAGTGCATTTATGGGACAAGCAGTTACAATACAGCTTGATAGAGAAGTGGACGTATCAAGGGGTTGCGTATTAGCAAAGGATAAAGAACTAGAGATAGCTGATATGCTTACAGCTAGCATACTATGGATGGATGATACAGAGCTAGTTGAGGGAAGAAACTATATAATGAAGTTAGGCACAAAGATGCTACCAGCCACAGTTATGTCAATAAAGCATAAGATTGATATTAATACTGGAAAACATATTACGGCTGATAAACTATTTAAAAATGAGATGGCTCAGTGTGATATAGCACTATCTGAGAATATGGTTTTTGATAAATTTAAAAATAACAAAGCACTAGGTAGCTTTATACTAATAGATAGAGTAACAAATATGACCTCAGCCTGTGGAGTTATTGAGCATTCACTTAGAAGATCAACAAATGTAGTATGGCAGGATACAGATATAACTAGAGAGATCCGTGCTAAGCAAAAGGGACAAAAACCATTAACTCTTTGGTTCACAGGGCTATCAGGTTCAGGGAAGTCAACCCTTGCCAATGAAGTAGAAAAGAGACTTGTTGCTATGGGTAAACACACAATGCTTCTTGATGGTGATAATATAAGACATGGTCTTAATAAAAACCTAGGTTTTAAAGAAGCTGATAGGGTTGAAAACATAAGAAGAATAGCAGAAGTAGCTAAGCTAATGAATGATGCAGGACTCATTGCCATCACTTCATTTATTTCACCATATAGAAAAGATAGAGAAAATGCAAAGGAAATTATTGGTGATGGATTCATTGAAATATTTGTAAGCACACCACTCGAAGAATGTGAAAAGAGGGATGTAAAGGGTCTTTATAAAAAGGCTAGAGCAGGTGAAATACCAAACTTTACAGGAATTTCAAGTCCATATGAAGAGCCAGTTAATCCTGATATTGAAATTGATACTAGCAAGTACTCTATCGAAGAAGCTACTGATATGATTATGAAAAAAATAATGAAATATTTGGATTAGTAATAGAAATGAGGTTGTAACGATGAATTTAACAAGGGAATTAGAAGTAAGTATTAAACTAGCAAAAAGAGCAGGAGAAAAGATTCTAGAAATTTATAATAATGAGTTTGATATAGAATACAAAGATGATAGATCTCCTTTAACGTTGGCTGATAAAGAATCAAATAAAGTTATCGTGAAAGGGTTAAAAAAAGAATTCCCTGAGTATTCCATATTGTCAGAGGAATCTAAAGATGACAAAACTAGATTTAATAATGACTGGTGTTGGATAGTTGACCCGTTAGATGGTACAAAGGAATTTATTAAGAAAAATGGTGAATTTACAGTAAATATAGCACTATCATACAAACAAAAGGCAGTTCTAGGAGTAATTTACGTTCCAGTAAAAGATGAACTTTATTTTGCATCAAAAAATAATGGAGCATATCTTATTACTAATTGCCAATTAGAAAAAGCCAATTGTCAATTATTAAAGGTATCAGACCGAAAAGATAATCTGAGGCTTGTTATGAGCAGATCCCATGCTTCTGATAAATTAAAGAAATTAATCGAAGATAATAAAAAGTTAATATCTGAGACTAAAAGTGCGGGTAGCTCACTAAAAGGTTGTCTTGTGGCCAAGGGTGATGCAGAAGCATACTATAGATTTGGCCCTACGATGGAATGGGATACAGCTGCTATGCAGTGTATAGTAGAGGAAGCTGGAGCTATCTTTAGACAAATGGATGGAAGTGAAATGCTATATAACAGGAAAAACAATTTAAATGACAAAGGGTTTTATATAATAAATAAGGAAGAAAATTTGTTTATATAGATTAAATACAGTATTTTTAAATGCGAGGGATATTATTGAATCAAGAGATATTTACGATAATAGTTATTTTAGTTATGTTTATTTTATTAGTTAAAAACATATATGAGCCGGTTGTTATATTCTTTGCAGGGGTAGTTATATTTCTATCCTTTGGAATCGTTAGTTTTGATGAAGTGTTATCAGGCTTTTCAAACAAAGGTATGATGACAGTAGCAGGTTTATTTGTTATAGCAGGAACAATCCAGAAAAACCCATATATATATAGTATGGCAAATTATTTTTTTGGAAATAAGCCAAGGGGCAAGAGAACTTTTTGCAGGGTTATATTGCCAGTAACCTGCTTATCCGCTTTTATCAATAATACTCCTGTCGTTGCAATATTTATCCCAATGATTAGAAAATGGGCTCTTAATAACCAAATATCTCCTTCAAAGCTTTTAATACCACTTTCATATGCATCTATTTTTGGAGGGATGTTAACTCTAATAGGAACTTCTACAAATCTCCTTGTTAGTGGATTATTAGAAGAGTACGGATATCATGGATTAGGCATGTTTGAGATTACAAAAGTAGGGTTGTTTTTAGCTATAACAGGAATGTTTTATTTGATCTTTATAGCTAGAAGATTTCTTCCCAACAATGAAGACCTTTTAGAAACAGCAAAGAAGAACTACAGAAAGTACTTGATTACTATGACTGTAGAAAAAGGATGTAAAATAATAGATAAGCCTGTTAAAAAAGCGGGACTTAGAAATTTAGAAGGGCTGTATCTAGTTGAGGTCATAAGGGATGGAGAAAGGATACATCCTGTCAACCCAGAAAAGGTAATTATAAAAGAAGGAGATGAACTAGTATTTACAGGTCAGATAGAAACTATAGTTCAGCTTCAGACAATTAAAGGGCTTAGACTTCATGCTAGCTGTGATGATTATATTAAGGATTTTAAGAATGGACAAGCGCAAATGGTAGAGGCTGTAGTATCTGATGCATTTCCATTTCTCAATCAAACCATAAAGGAAAGTAATTTTAGAGCAAAATATGATGCAGCAGTTGTGGCAGTCCTAAGGAAAGGAAAGCGTATCAATGAAAAGATAGGTAATATAAAGCTGAGACCCGGTGATACTCTTCTTATGCTTACCTCAAAGGACTTTTTTAATACTTGGGGTATATCGAAGGATTTTTATATCATAAGTAATAATGTTAACTATGAAGCTCCTAAAAGATGGAAGAAAATATTAAGTATAACTTCTTTTATTGGATTAATTATTTTGGCTTCCTTAAATATACTATCAGTTCTTCATACAACATTTATCGCACTTGCTCTTTTGTTTGTCACAAGAAGTGTAAGCCCTAAGGAAGCGTGGAAGTATATTAACTGGGATACGATCATAATTATAGCTCTTTCTTTTGGGGTAGGTAAGGCTCTTATAAATAGTGGAGTTGCTGATTTAGTAGCAAATAACTTAGTAAATATCATGAAGACCTTTGGACCAATAGGTGTATTGGCAGCAGTATTTGTTATGACAAATATTTTCACAGAAATGATAACTAATAATGCTGCGGCTGTACTTTCTTTTCCCATAGCCATGTCGATGGCTGGGCAAATGGGCCTTGACCCTAGACCATTTGCAATAGCAGTAGCTATTGGAGCTTCAACATGCTTTGCATCTCCAATAGGGTATCAAACGAATCTAATGGTTTATGGACCAGGAGGTTATAAATTTACAGATTTTATGAAGGTAGGAATACCCCTTAACATTATATTCATGATAATATCATTAATCACAATACCAATATTCTTTCCTTTTTAATTTATCAATAAAAAGTATGAATATAGTGGCGCACCTTATGTGTGTTATTTACAAATACTAAAAAAGGTTGATATCAAATATGGTAAGTATAATTATTCCCAATTACAATGGGGAGAAGTTTTTAGGTAGCTGTTTAGAATCTATATCTAAGCAGTCTTTTAAAAAGTTTGAAGTGATTATTATCGATAATGCCTCTAATTATAGAGAAATATAAAGATATTTTAGATATTTATTTAATTAAAAATAATGAAAATATAGGTTTCGCAAAAGCAGTTAATATGGGAATAAAGTATGCTAAAAAAGAATATGTTTTTTTATTAAATAATGATGTAAAATTAGAGTTTGATACCATAGAAAAACTTTACAATTGCATAACAAAAAAACTAAACATCTTTTCAGTCCAATCGAAAATGATTCAATATTATAATAGAGACAAGATAGACGATGCTGGAGATGAATATACTATTTTGGGTTGGACCTGCAAAACTGGAAATAATAAATCTCCAAAACTATATATCGAATCGAGAGAAATTTTCTCTGCCTGTGCTGGAGCTGCCATATATAGAAAATCTATATTAGAGCAAATAGGCTTATTTGATGAAAACTTCTTTGCATATATGGAGGACGTAGATATAGGATATAGAGCTAGAATCCATGGCTACCAAAATGTATATTGTCCAGATGCTATATGCTATCATGTAGGTAGTGCTACTACCGGTAGTAAGTATAACGAATTTAAAATTAAGTTAGCCGCTAGAAATAACATATATGTACCATACAAAAACATGCCTTTACCGCAGATAATAGTTAACCTTCCTTTTCTCTTTATAGGTTTTTTGATCAAATGGATATTTTTTTCATTTAAAGGTTATGGTAAAGTTTACTTAAATGGAGTTGTTGAAGGACTTAGAACTCTTAACAAAATAGAAAGAGTAAGATATAAAAAAGAAAATTTATCAAATTACTTTAAAATACAATGGCTTCTTATTAAAAATACTTTCAAATATTTCTTATCAAAAATCCACTAGTAAATAGTGGATTTTGTTGTAATTTTAATAGTAATAATGTTTTTATTAATATCTTATGTTAAAATATTAGTGACTAAAGAATAAAGAGGTATCCAAATGGACCTATCAATAATAATAGTAAACTACAACACAAAACAATTAACAAAACAAACTCTAAACTCCATATATACAAAACACTATAGCTTTCAATACGAAGTTTTCGTATCAGATAATGGATCAACTGACGGAAGCATCGATATGATAAAGAAAGAATTCCCACAGGTAACTCTAATAGAAAACAAAAAAAATCTCGGCTTTTCAAAAGCAAACAATGTAGCCATTAAAAAGACTGCAGGAAAATACATACTTTTACTAAATTCAGATACTATAGTAGAAAATGACTGCTTGGAAAAGTGTTTAGAATACATGGACAAGCATAAAGATACAGGAGCATTGGGATGCAAAGTAGTTTTGCCGGATGGAAAACTTGACAAAGCATGTAAAAGAATCTTTCCCACACCTGCAAACGCATTTTACAATGCTTTAAAGCTGGATAGATTATTTCCAAACAGTAAAAGATTTGGGAAATACAATCTCACTTTTCTAGATGAAAATAAAATTCACGAAGTAGACTGTTTAGTAGGAGCCTTTATGCTGGTACGCCGTGAAGCTATAGACGAAGTAGGACTTTTAGATGAAGACTTTTTTATGTACGGAGAGGATATAGACTGGTGCTATAGAATAAAGAAAGCCGGATGGAAGATAGTATATTATCCTAAAGGCAAGATAATACACTATAAGGGCGGGAGCAGCAAAAAGAAAAATCCAAGGCTGATATATGAGTTCTATAGGGCAATGTATCTGTTTTACAATAAACATTATAAAGACCGATATCCGTGGATTATTACTATCATTACTTATATAGGTATAGGATGTATTTTAGGATTAAAACTATTTTTAAATTTTTTTAAAAGTAATAGGGGGACTTAAAGATGATAAAAAGCCATCAGAGATTTTTAAATAGCATCTTAGTTTTGATAGATGCTGTTGTCATTTCTCTTGCGCTTATTTTAGCTTGGTTTATAAGATTTAAAACTTCATTTTTTTCCGAAAGTGAGTGGCATCTAAGCTTTACCACTTACATGATACCCCTTATTCTCATCATTCCTCTCTATCTTCTTATTTATGATGCCCTTGGATTATATACTCCCCATAGGACCAAGAAAATAGACTCAGAGATATGGTCCATAATAAAAGCAAATGTTATCGGGCTACTCATACTCATGAGTGCTCTATTTATAGTAAAGCAGATACATTATTCTAGATATGTATTGCTGTTATTTACATTTTTTAGTATCTTATTAAGTGTAGTAGAAAGAATTTCTCTAAGAAAGATACTTAGAACTATAAGGAAACAGGGTTTTAATCTAAAACACATACTAGTTGTTGGAGCGGGAGACTTAGGGTGTAACTTTGCCCATAAAATAGAAGAGAATAAACATCTGGGCTATAATATAGTGGGCTTTTTAGATGATGAAAAAAAAGTAGGTTATAAAGTATCTAAGACTGTGGTAATGGGTAAAATATCTGACCTTACAAGTATCATCTTAAGACAAAGTCTGGACGAAATAATAATAGCCCTACCTTTAAAAGAATATGACAAGCTAGGTTATATTATAAAGGTATGTGAAAAATATGGAGTAAAAGCACAAATAATACCAGATTACTATAAATATATACCGTCTAAGCCCTATGTAGATTTAATATAAGACATGTACCCTTAGATAGCGCATATAACAAACTGGTTAAAAGACTGGTGGATATAATCCTTTCTTCAATAGGAATAATTATTACATCTCCAATTATGATATTGACGGCCCTAATTATCAAACTAACTTCACCAGGACCAATAATTTTCAAACAGACACGGGTAGGACTTCATAGACGAAAGTTTGAGATGTATAAATTTAGAAGTATGAAAGTACAGACTGATGAAGAAGAAAAAGTCAAATGGACAACAAAGGATGACCCAAGGAAAACAAGGTTTGGTAACTTCATAAGAAAGACAAGCATAGATGAGCTTCCACAGCTTTTCAATGTACTAAAGGGTGAAATGAGTCTTATAGGACCAAGACCAGAAAGACCCTATTTTGTAGAAAAGTTCAGAGAAGAAATACCAAAATACATGATAAAGCACCATGTAAGACCGGGAATAACAGGATGGGCCCAAGTAAACGGTTGGAGGGGCGATACATCCATAAAAATGCGAATTGAGCATGATATATACTATATAGAAAATTGGAGCATATGGCTGGACATAAAGATATTGTTTTTGACATTGTTTAAAGGATTTGTACACAGAAATGCATATTAGAGCAGTACACATATCATGGGTATTATACTATAAAATATTATATTTTACAGCATAATATCAATGAGGTGATTTAAAAATGACCATGAGATTTATAAATAGAAATAGAGAGTTAGAATTTTTAAATAAGGAATATAGCCAAAAGAGGTCATCCTTTGTTGTCATATATGGAAGAAGAATATGAAAAACTTCTTTAGTTAGAGAATTTATAAAAGATAAACTCAGTATATATTTTTTGGCATCAGAGGAAATGGAAAGTCAAAATATTAAAAACTTCAAAGATTTAGTGGCGGATTTTACAGGGAAATCTTTACTTAAAAAAGGAATTGATTTTACTTGGGAAGATATATTTGAAGTGATAAAAGATTATAAATAGGAACATATTTTTCAATCATAAAAACTATAGCTGCAGGTAATCATAAACTAGGAAAAATCGCAAGTGTCCTTGGAGTTTCTCAAACAAGTTTAACTAGATATTTAAAAATACTTATGGATCTTGATTTAGTAGAAAGGATAGTTCCAATAACAGAAAAAAACCGGAAAAAAGTAAAAAAGGCCTTTATTATATAAAAGATAATTTTATCAAGTTTTGGTTTAAATTTATTTACCCATATAGAAGTTATATAGAAATTGAAAATAATGATTATGTTATGAAAAAAATAAGAGATAACTTTACTGATAATCATGTAAGCCTTGTTTTTGAAGATATATGTAGGGAAGAACTTTGGAATTTAAACAAAGAAAACAAATTGAATTTCAAGGTATTAAAGGTAGACAAATGGTGGGATAGTCAAAATGAAATAGATATTGTAGGAATAAATGATGATACTAACGATATTTTAATAGGTGAATGTAAGTATTTAAATCACAAAGTAGATATAGACGTATTTTACAAGCTGACCCAAAAATCTAAGTATATAGACTGGAATAAAAACAATAGAAAAGAACATTTTATACTATTTAGCAAAACAGGATTTACAGATGATTTAATCAAACTATCCAAAAAAAGAAATGATTTAATGCTCGTTTCATTTTAAAGGTAACTAAGGGGATTGCAAACTAAGGGGCAAACCAAATGTAAATAAAACTCTCTTTTTCCTGTAGAGTCAGAAAATACTTGCTTTGATACATACGTGGGGATTTTTGCTTTTTCACATTTTTTTAAATCAATTGTTATTTACAGCCATTAATCTTGAATCAGGGGCTAAGGAGGATTGTTTATATGATATAATTAAAATAAAAGGATACAATATAAAAATATAAACTTAACGAGAATAAAAGGAGAAGAAAAAATGCGTTTACTGGAGGAATACAAAAAGAAAATAGTAGATTTTTTAAGAAAAGAATTTAATCCTAAATTTATTTATCTTTTTGGTTCCTTTGCTAAATGTGAGGGTAGAGAAGATAGTGACATTGATTTAGCCATATATACCGATGAAATTATAAACCCATACGATCTTTTTATAGCCGCTAATAAACTTTCATTTGAAGTGAAAAGAGATGTCCAGATTGTACACCTGAAGGATATCAGCACAGTATTTGCTGCACAGATTGTCGGAACAAGAGAGGTTTTATACTGTGAAGATGAAAAGTTAATGGATAGTTATAATATTAGAGCTTTTAAAGATTATACAAAACTAAATGAAGAAAGAAAGACTGTATTAGATGCCATTGAAAGGGATGGTAAAGTATATGGTTAAGGACGTTTTATATAATAAAATTAGCATCATCGAAAGATGTTTGATGAGAATTAGAGAAGTTTATGATCAAAACCCTGATAACTTAAGGGATTATACAAAACAGGATTCGATAGTCTTAAATATTCAAAGAGCTGTTGAAGCAACTATTGATATTGCAATGTATATTGTTTCTGATAGAAAGCTTGGAATTCCTCAGAACAGTAGGGATGCCTTTGAAGTATTGAATGATAATGGCATTATTGATGATGCTATGCTGGAAAAATTAAAGAAAATGATAGGCTTCAGAAATATAGCTGTTCATAATTATCAAAAAATAAATTTAGATATATTACAAAAAGTAATTGAAAATCATCTAGAAGATTTTCAAGAATTTATCTTTATCATCAATAAGATTAAGTAATAGGCTGAAAAACATTCTACTAATCCTTCTTGACAAAAAGTTAAGAAGGATTATTTCTATGTTATAATTAAAATAAAAGGATAAAATATAAAAATGAGGTGAGAAAGTGAATTTAAAAAGTATTATAAAAAAATATAAGATCATATTATTAGTTACATTTGGTTCTTTTAATACCGATAGATTTACCTCCAATAGCGATATTGATATAGCCTTTAAATCAAAAAAGTCATTATCTAAAGATGATAAATTAAACTTAATAAATGATTTCATAACTTACTTTAAGAGAGATAAAATAGATTTAGTTGATATTAGAAGTGCAGAGCCCTTGTTATTATATGAAATAGCTTGTAATGGTAAAGTATTATATGAAGAAGACAATTCTTTTTTGAATTTTAAGTTATATGCCTCCTTTCGATATGCAGATACTAAGCATTTAAGACAGGCCAGGAAAATCTATCTTAATGAGCTTATTAGGGATTTAGAAAAAGAGGTAGATTATAGCATGGGGGGGTTTTAAAACTATGGTCAACCTTGAAGTAATCAATGAAAAATTATTAAAAATTACTACATATATCAATGAACTTAAAGAAATAAAACCAGATACATTTGAAGAATATAAAAAGGATATAGTAAAAAAATACGCCATAGAAAGATTAATCCAGCTTATTATTGATTTAGCGCTAGACATCAATAATATAATCCTATCCAATATGAAAAAACCACCTGCAAATGATTATTTTAATTCATTTATAGATTTAATTGAACTTGATATATTAGATCATGATTTTGCCTATAACATTGCTCCCAGTACAGGACTTAGGAATAGGTTAGTTCACGAATATGAAAGTATAAATGATAAAATTGTCTATGAAAGTATTGATAAGGTAACAGTATTTTATTCAAAATATGTTTCGGTTATTAATAGGTTTGTTGGATAAAGATAAGAAATTATAATAAATATATACAAAAGAAACGGGTGATAAAATGGGAAAATTAAACCAAGGAAAATGTTATTTTTGTGGAAAAACTTTTGGGAAAACCGGAATCAGAAGACATTTAGACAAATGTAAAGAACGATCAAATAAAAATTCTAATGGAAACGAAGATCATTATATAATACGAATACAGGGTTATTATCAAAAAGAATATTGGATGTATGTGGAAGTTTCTGCTAATGCTACTCTAAAAGATTTGGATCAATTTCTGAGGGATAAGTGGTTGGAATGTTGTGGACATTTAAGCATGTTTAAAATAAACGGGGAGATATATGATGTAGAGTCTTCAACTGACATGTTTATGTTCAGAAGGGTAAATAGCATGGAAGAAAGACTTAAAGATGTGATTTATAAAGGGTTGGAATTCACCCATGAATATGATTTCGGGTCTACTACTATTTTAAAACTTAATGTTTTATCAAAGGAAAAAGGGAGCAAAACAAAGGATAAAGTTGTACTTATGGCAAGAAACTTACCCATAATTTATAATTGTAAGAAATGTGGAGAACAAGCAACACAGCTATGTGTAGAATGTATTTATTATGAGTATCCATTTTATTGTGATAAATGTGCTAAGGAACATGAATGTGGCGAAGAAATGATGTTGCCTGTAGTTAATTCCCCTAGAATGGGAGTTTGTGGTTACTGTGGAGAGGATGGCGAGTAGGAGAAACTGAGAGTATCACGAAGTGATATTTTGTTTTCAAAAGCCATGCAGAAACTATTTGAGGTAAAAAGTCTTAATTTTGAAGGTTCAGAAAAACTTCAAAGCCTTGTAAATTTTAATGGCTTTAACATTTAAGGAGAATGAAGAAAGCTATATTATCAATGGTAAACCTTGTATTAAGGACCATCGCTTAAGAAATATTGGTAAGGTAATATGATACAAGGAGGGTATATATGTATAACAAAAAAAAGGTAGAAGAAAAGCTAGTAAATTACAAAAAAGCAGTTGATCGGTTAAAGGAAATACTAGAAGTTTCACCAGAACATTCTTACATATATGATGCAACTATTCAAAGATTTGAGTTTACTTATGAATTAGCTTGGAAATTAATGAAGACTTTTTTGGAGTACAAAGGTCTATCAGATGTACGAACACCTAGAGATACCTTTAAAGAAGCTTTCCAAGCAGGTATTATAGATGATGGTGAAGGTTGGATTCGAATGTTAATTGATAGAAATATTACAAGTCACACCTATAATGAAGAAGATGCATTGGAGATCTATATAAGAATAAAAGAACAACATTATAGATTATTAGAAAGTCTTTTTGAAACAATATCAGAGGAGATATAAGTATGATGTTCGGTCTAAACAAAAAGATTCTCGATGAAATTGTTTATATACTTTCCAAGGATAAGAATATTGTAAGTGCATATATTTTTGGGTCTAGAGCTAGAGGAGATTTTAAAGATTATTCAGATATAGATATAGCATTGTTTGTAGAAGATGAAAATAGAAGCACTACTGTTGTTGTAGATATCAATGAAATTAATTGTATTTATAAATTCGATATTGTAATAGTAAAGAAAAATACCAGCAAAGAACTATTAGATAACATTAGGAGAGAAGGGGTTAAAATATACCGACGCTGAACCAAGGGGACTGTCCCTATGGTTTTAGAGAAGAAACATAAATGAGGAAAGCTATAGGAAGGGTTATATATATGACAAGAAGATATGGACTTTCTAAAAGAGATTTTTATAATTTAATAAATCTATTTAAAAATTATTCGGACATAATTGAGAAAGT
Source organism: Candidatus Petromonas tenebris (assembly GCA_014236755.1). Classification (GTDB taxonomy): domain Bacteria; phylum Bacillota; class Clostridia; order Peptostreptococcales; family Caminicellaceae; genus Petromonas; species Petromonas tenebris. Next base: position 19,248 of record JACCKY010000054.1, read on the forward strand.
AATTCTTTTCGGTTCTAGAGCTAGAGGGGATTATAAAGAAACGTCAGATATAGATATTGCTATAAAATTTAGAAAGAACAACGATAAAATTTACGAGATTAAGGAAAATATTGAAAATAAAGATATAATATATACATTTGACATAATAGATTATGACAAAGTGGAAAATGAAAAATTAAGAAAATATATAGACAATGAAGGTGAGGTTATATTTTTATCCAATGAAGAAGGAGTTGTTATGGTGACGTTAAATAAAGTAAAGGATAAACTTGAAGATTTAAAGAAAGTTTTTAAAAAACTAGAAGAGAGTATGAATAGGAACTATCTTGAAGATGATATTGTGTTGGATGCAGGGATACAAAGATTTGAATTTACATATGAACTGTCTTGGAAGTTAATGAAAGCTTACCTTGAATATAATGGTAATTTAGAAGCTACTAGTCCTAGAAAGGCAATAAAGGAATCTTTTAAAGAGGGATTAATAGAAGACGGAGAAATATGGTTAAAAATGCTTCAAGATAGAAATAAAACGTCTCATACTTATAATGAAGAAAGTGCTATAGAAATATTTAATAATATAAAAAATGAATATATATATTGTTTTAGAAAGTTTATACAAAACATTGAAAAAGAAATTTCATAAAAAAAGAATTCAATCCTTTCTTGATCAGCTTATTAAGGATATAGAAAAAAATAAGGACTAGGAACATAGGATAGAAACTGTGTCCCTAGTCCTTATTATTTTAGATGGGGCAAAATTACTTTAATTATATCTTTAATAATGGAAATTTCTTTCCTTGAACATCTATTAATAAGTGAAATAACCTCTTTAATATCATCTCTATGAGAATTATTGATATTATTTTCTAAATAACCATTTTTTTCATTATCCCTCACAAAGCAGTCCAACTCATCTGTACCTGCCCCTTTTATTAAATAATCAAGTGATATATGTAGACACTGAGAAATTTTAAATAAAGTATTCAAACTCATTTGTCTTTCGCCACGTTCAAGTTGACCTATATATAACGGGGAAAGTTCAACAATTTCAGCAAATTTTTCCCTCGTAAGCCCCAATTCTTCCCTTTCCTGTCTTAATCTTTCACCTATTCCTTTATTGTCTATTTCATTGTGCACATTTTTCCCTACCTTTTTGTTATTTTTAATTAAACTTTATCGGAAAAATAAATTAATCTAAATAGGCTAACTGCATACAATTTTAATTTGCAATATGCTTATGTTTGAGTTAAACTATTTTTAACAACTAATTATTCAATCCTTAATATTTTTTGAAACAAGGGGGATTAAAATGCACATACTTAAATATAAAATGAAAAAAATAAAATTATTTTTAAATGATAATAATCAAAAAAAGAACATAGAAGAGTATTATAAAATTAGTAACGAATTAGATAAACTTATAGCTAAATATATGAAAAAACATAAAGAAAGAGATTTCAAAAATTCATAAAAAATAAACCAAGGGACCGTCAGACTATTATAGAACAGATGTGGAGCCATGCATCATGTTTAATTGAACTTCCAAAACTGAAACACCTAATGATCCTTTTTGACAAAATGTTAAGGAGGATTATTTGTTTATGGTAAAGTAAAAATAGAGCAAATGGAAGTTTTAAAAAAAAACTTTTAAAAAGGAGATTGTCACTTTATATCGTACTTAATTAATGATATAATTTTCAAAATATCACATAGGATAAAATATATTGGGGGACCAAGTTGTGGGTTTAACTAAAAAAATTATAACTTTGATTATTCTTCTCTTCATAAACTTTGTGGCCATCTTCTATTTAGGTGTCCATGTTTTTTTCATCAAAAGCTTTGAAGAGATAGAAAAACAGAATATGGAGAAAAATACAAAAAGACTACAGAGAGCCTTAAATAATGAAATAGAGGATCTAGAAGGAATAAATATTGAGTATTCCCAATGGGATGATACCTATGAATTTATAGTCAATAAAAATATGGAATACGTTGAATCTAATTTTACTGGAATGAGCACATTTGAAAGGTTTAGACTAGAATTCATGATATTTGCTGATAATAATGGTAGTGTCGTCCTTGCCAAGGGTTATGACATGAAAAATGATGAGGAGATATTACTTAATAAGGATTTACTTAATCACATACTATCTAAGAAAGAACTGGTTTTTCATCCAGATGAAAAAAGTAGTACCAGTGGAATTGTAATGCTACCAGAAGGTCCTGCACTAATAGTATCACGCCCCATATTAACTACTACCGCAGAAGGACCTGTTAGGGGCTCTTTGATATTGGGAAGATTTTTTGGCGATGAAGAGGTAAGATGGCTTTCAAATACAACAAATCTTAATATCCGAATGAGTAGTGCTGACGACAATCAGCGGGATTTTAATTTTGAAAAAATCTTATCCCAATTTCCAAAGAATTCAAATATCTATATAACGCCGGAAAATCAGGATTATATTAGTGGATATACTCTTGTAAATGACATCTATGGAGATCCTGCAATTATTTTGAAGGTTAGTAAAAAAAGAGATATACTCAAACAGGGACGAGCTAGTGTCAATTACTTTATAATTATGTTTGTCTTTGGTGGAATACTGTTATGCTTTATATTAATGCTGGCACTCAAAAAAATCGTTTTGGAACGGTTAATTGAGTTAAGCAGTAAAGCTAACAATATCGGTCTCACAAAGGATATGTCTATTCGTATGTCTGTGAAGGGAAAAGATGAATTATCATTTCTGACAGTCTCAATAAACAGGATGCTTGATGTACTAGAAGAGGCGCAAAACAAATTAAGACAGATGGCATATCATGACCCTTTGACAAATCTACCAAATAGAAGTCAGTTTTTTGAAAGATTAAGCAGAGAGATGGAAAGGAGAAAAAATAATGAAGGGTCTGATTTTGCAGTATTATTTTTAGACCTTGACAATTTTAAAATGATAAATGATGAGATAGGCCACCATATGGGCGACAAATTCTTGAAAAAAATAGCTGAAAAGCTTAAGAAAATTATTGATGACAAAGATATGGTAGCGAGATTTGGTGGAGATGAGTTTATAATTATTCAAACGGAAATAAAAGGGATAGAAGAGGTTGAAAGACTCGCAAGACGTATAATTCAAGAGCTGGATTATACTTTAAGGCATGATGGAAAGGAGATTAAGATTGGTGTAAGTATAGGCATTGCCATTTATCGTGGTAGAGAGGATGATGGAGATTCTCTCATTAAAAAAGCTGACATTGCCATGTATAGATGTAAAAAAAGAGATGACATAAAATATGAGTTTTATGATAAAAATGACATTAACTAAGATAATAAAGACTTTCAAAACTCGTGTGGTGAATTATGTTTCGTATTACAGAGGATTTTAGCTGAACCAAGGGGACTGTCCCTTTGGTTTCGAAAATTTAACAACACACCTTTTTCTTTCAAAACCTAGAACACTTAAAAATCCTTCTTGACAAGATGTTAAGGAGGATTTTTTATAAAAAAATTAGATTTTTGACACAAAATTACAAATTTCGACAATGAAATTTGGTATACTTATATAGGTCTGCTACCAAAAAAACTTTTATTGAAAGCTTTCATGTCTTTTTCGGTATGAAAGCATTTTTTCTCTAAAAAAGAGGAAAATTAATATAACTTATCGAATTAAAATAAGTTGTAAAGTAGATTTACAACAAACATCAGAAAAAAGAAAGGACGGAAAAAATGGAAGTCAGAGAATATGAAATTGATCTTAGAGAATACTTTGAAATCATTAGAAAAAGAATCTGGATTATAATTTTACTAATGGTAGTTTCTGTAACAATCAGCGGAATAATAAGTTATTTTGTATTACCACCTATCTATGAGACATCTGCGACTCTTATGGTTAGTAAACCTATTAATCAGGACGCTATGATACAATACTCAGACGTACTCCTTAACCAAAAACTGGTAAAAACCTATGGAGAGATAATAAAAAGCAGATCCATATCAAGCCAGGTAATAGAAAACCTCGATTTAGATACTACGCCTCAGCAGCTCAAAGAAAAAGTAACTGTTAGTCCTGTAAAAGACACTGAGATCATACAGATAAAAGTAACCCATACAGATCCTGTATTAGGAACCAAGATAGCTAATGAACTGGCACGTGTATTCATGAAGGATGTAACAAGGATAATGAAGATCGACAATGTGCAGGTTATTGACAAAGCCGTTGTTCCACATAATCCTGTAAAGCCTAGACCACTTCTAAACATGGTAATAGCAGGTTTTTTAGGAGTAATGATAGGTTTAGGTATTGTATTCCTTATAGAATATCTTGATAATACCATCAAAACTCCTAATGACGTAGAAAGATACCTTGAGCTGCCTATCATTGGAGCCATTCCAAATATGGACGAAGTAACAAAAGCATAACAATAGAATGGAGTGACAGTAGTGAGCGTAAAAGAGTTAATATCCCTAAGTAACCCAAAATCTCCCATATCGGAAGCCTACAGAACCCTTAGAACAAACATTCAGTTTTCAAGCTTTGATAAAGAGATTAAGTGTATAGTTATTACCAGCTCTGGACCTAGAGAAGGGAAAACAACTACCATAACCAACCTAGCTATAACAATGGCACAGTCCAACAAGAAAGTTCTTCTAATAGATGCCGACCTTAGAAAACCTCAGGTACACAAAAGATTTGAGATAAATAATCAAAGAGGACTTACAAATGTATTGGCCCAGCATATTCCCTTGAAGGATGCAGTACAAAGGACCAGTTTAGAGGGACTGGACATACTTACATCGGGACCAAAGCCTCCAAACCCTTCTGAAATATTGGGATCTAATTCAATGAAAGAATTTATAAAAGAAGCAGTCGAGAAATATGACAGAGTTATGATAGATGCGCCACCTGTTGGAGTTGTTACAGACCCGGCTATACTATCCACAATAGCCGATGGTACTATACTAGTCGTATCTTCAGGAAAAACCTATATAGAAGAAGCCCAAAGAGCTAAACAACTGCTACAAAATGTAAATGCAAATATTTTGGGAGTAGTAATGAATAAAATACCTGTAAATGGAAAAGGTTACTACGGATACTACTACTACCACTATTACGAAGAAGACGAAGTTGCTGTGACTTCAAAGAGAAAGAGGAGGAAAAAATGATAGATATACACTGTCATATACTTCCTGATGTGGACGATGGAGCAAAAGAAATAGATGAGTCAATAAAGATGGCTCAGATAGCAGAGGAAAATGGCATATCAAAGATAGTAGCCACTCCCCATTACATAGAAGAAGGAAACTATCCGTCCAAATATGAGATCAATAAAAAAGTAGAAAAGCTCAATGCCATATTGACTGAAAATGACATTGGTGTGGAGATACTACCGGGAAACGAAGTATACATAACACATAACCTTCCCTATCTTCTAACAAATGAAATAATAAACACAATAAACGGCACCCAATATCTCCTGATGGAATTTCCCATGTTTGAAATACCTGGTTATGCAGAAGAAGTCATATATGAATTAAAACTTATGGGTATAACTCCTATCATAGCCCATCCTGAAAGATATAGAGGAGTTATTGAAGACCCTAGTATCCTCCTCAAATATATAGATATGGGAGCTCTATGTCAGGCAAACAGTGGAAGCATTACGGGCAAATTTGGCAAAAACGTAAAAACAACCGTCATGAAACTAATCGACCATAACATGATTCACTTTGTTGGAAGTGATGGACACTCACCTAGAGGCAGAGCGCCAAAACTTTTAAAAGCATACAATATAGTTCAGAAAGATTATGGATCAGGCAAGGCGGAAATGCTATTTAAAGAAAATCCTGAAAAAATAATAAAGGGAGAAATTTTAGAACCTGAAAGACCTTTAGAGATAAAAGGTAAGAGAAACTTAAAAAAATTTTTCAAGTTTTTAAAAGTATCCTCTAACAAAATCTAGTTTAAATAGAAGTTCTAAAATTTAGGAATATTCATTCTCTCAAAAGAGTGAATATTCTTATTTAATACCTTAATGACCCTAAAAAATAACAAAAAATGTTAAATTTTTCATATAAATTTATCTTGATTAAAGGAAAACAAAAGAAACTGTAGAATATTATACATAATTGCTAGTATATAGAAATCTGGGAGGATTAAAGAAATGAAAAAAACTTTAGTATTATCACTAATAATAATATGTGCACTTAGTACTTATATTAGTTATGGAGCAGATAGTGAAGATATAAGCTCTTCAGTGCTGTCTGATATCCTAGAAAAAGTTTCTGATTATAGCGAAGGAAGAAAAGAAGTAATAATATATTATTTAAAAGATACACTTGAAGATGAAGAGGGTATAGATGAACTAAAGGATACTTTTTCCGGACTAATGAGTGAAGAAGAAAAGAAAGCCCTAGAAGCAAGAGGTATATCCATAGATGATATAAATGATTCTCTTGACGCACTAAAAGACTGGGACAAAGAAGACAGAATGAAGCTTTTAGATTATGTGGAAAATGGGGAAAATGATAAAGTAAAAGAAATGATACTAAATGATGGAAAGTTAGAAGAAGAGACACCTGAAGAAGATGCAGGAAATGTTCCATCAGGAGGCGGTGGAAGTATACAACCGGAAGATACTACTCCTCAAGCTCAAGTAGTAAATGAAAAACCTATACAAGAAGAAACAAAAATATCCTTCAAAGATATACAAAATCACTGGGCTAAAGACAGTATCATAAATATGGTGAGATTAGGTATAACTAAGGGAATCGATGATGAAAATTTTGGACCAGAGCAGTTGGTAACAAGAAGTCAAATGACTGCCTTTATAAGTGAAATACCGTTTAAGGATATAAATAAGGATTCATGGGATTACGATTACGTAAAAGCAGCATACAATACAGGTATAATAAAGGGCGTTTCAGACAATAAATTTAATCCAGAGGCTAAAATTACTAGAGAGCAAATGGCAGTCATGATCATGAATGCCCTCAACTATAAAAATATAGGTCTAGACTTGTCTCAGGACTTAGACTTAAAAGCTTACAAAGATGCAGGTCGAGTTTCAGACTGGGCTAAAGATTCTATGGAAAAACTGGTTTATCTTGAACTTATGAAAGGAAAAGACAAAAATATGCTTGATCCAACTGGAAATGCCACAAGGGCAGAAGCCATAACTATGATAGAAAGAGTTAACAATTTAATTAATGATAAATAAAAATAAAATTGGGAGGGGATATATGGAAAGAGCTCAGGGAGGAGTAGATATGATATAAAACATAATAAAACTTTAATTAAAAGGAGGTTAATTGAAAATATGAAACTAAATAAAATCCTAGCAGTATTACTAGTTGTAATAATGGTATTTTCCTACATACCAGTAAAAAGCCCTGTGTACGGTAAGTCTATAACATCCATGACCTTTACAGAACTTAAAGATCTTTTCAACAGAGCTTTAGACTTGGTAGCAGAAACTAATCCTGAAACTAGACAGAGTATTTTTAGCATTTTAAAGTCTTTAGTACAAACTGATGATGGTATTCAGACTTTAGTTGAAGATAGTACTGCATTACTAAGTGAAAGTCAAAAACAAACCTACATATATGACAAAGGCATGACAGAAGAGCAGTTTAAAAAGGCCTTAGGACTATTTGAACTATTTAAAATTTTTACTCCAGCTGAAAGAGTAAAGATAATAGAAGACATTGAAAATGATCAATCGCCTCAATTATTAGAGCAGGAACAAGATCTTATAGACAGAATAAATTCTGAGCTTCCAGATCTGCAGTCCATTCTTGAAAGCGTAGGTCTTGACCTTGATATGTATGTATTTGTACTTACTGTACTTCAAAATAAGCTAGATGCTCCAATTGTTGTAGATGATACAGAAAACCAAGGTAATATCAAGATAAAAGTGCCGAATCAGATAGGTGGAGTAGATGATATTCGAGGAGTAGTAGATAGTGCTATAGGTGGGCTTGAGCTTAGAGGCCATACATTTACAAACTTTGACGATATGACCGGTGTATTTGAAGAGCAGGTAAATACTAGGCTTAATGACTCGCAGATGGACAAACTGAAGACTGTATTTGCTAAATATGGTCTGTATGAAGCAGAGAGTACAGGAGACGATGGTTCCTCAGGAGGATCTTCCGGAGGGTCTTCCGGAGGCGGCGGTGGTTTATCTTCAGATGATGAAGTAACTATTCCACAAGATAAAGATGAGCCTGCTGAGAAAGAAATATCAAAGGAAGCAGTAAAGATTGAGAAAAATAAAGAAGGACAAACAGAAGCAACAGTAGATGAGAAAGAAATTGAAAAGGCTGTAGAAAGTATTGTCAAGGCTATCGAAAAAGTAGGTGAAACTACTGAGACTAAGGAAGCCAGAGTGACTATACCTGTAGAAGCAGATGATGAAAATGTAGTAGTAAAATTACCATCAAAGGCAATGACTAAGCTTATAGAAAATAACATTGGATTAAACATCAAATCAGATAAACTTGAGTACAACGTACCTGCAGGAGCTATCGAGAAAGAAGTGATAGAAGAGTTTGGAGAAAACGTAACAGTTCAGTTTAACTCCAAAAAGGTAGCCCCTCAAGAAGCATTTGAAGGTATTGAAGTTGATCCAACTCTATCAGCAAAGGAAAAAGTTATAGAACTTTCCCTTGATGTATTAGATGAGGGTGGAAATAAAGTAGGAAGCATATCAGAATTTAAAAAACCTATAATTATCAAGGTAAGCCTTGATGATGTAGATGGAGACCTAGATAAGCTTGGAGTATACTATATCAATCCTGAAATCAAAAAGCCGGAATTCGTTGGCGGTAAAGTAGTAAGTGGTATGCTGCTATTTAAGGTAAAACATTACAGTAAATACGCTGTGATGGAAGCCAATATAACATACCCAGATATAGCTGACCACTGGAGCAAATCATATGTAGAATCCATGGCAGCAAAGCACGTAGTAAGCGGATACCCAGGTGGCATATATCTACCGGAAAAGAACGTAACAAGAGCTGAGTTTGTAAAACTTATCGTAAAAGCATTAGAATTAGACATAGTAGAGTATGGTGAAGAGTTTAGTGATATAACTGCTGATGACTGGTATGCAGACTATGTAGCTACAGCTGCACAAAATGGAATCGTTAGCGGTTATACTGACGGTACATTCCTACCAGATAATGAAATCACAAGACTTGAAATGGCTACAATGCTTGGTAATGCCTTAGATAACGTTGAGCTAAGCGATGAGGCAAGAGAAGTACTTGCTAAAGCCTTCAGTGACAGTGCCGACATAACTGAGTGGGGAGCAGAAGATGCTGCAAAAGTATATGAAGAAGGCCTGATGGTAGGAATGGACGGCAAGTTTAATCCTAACGGAAAAACTACAAGAGCACAAGCAGCTACAGCTATCTATAGATTATACAACAAATAAATAATAGAGATTTAAACTTTAAAGGTTTACAAAAAAGGTGTTTCTTATATAAGGAACACCTTTTTTTATGTAAAATTTTCATTAAATATTAAAAAATGGTAGACATAAAGAAGGATTTTAGAAAATTTTATCGAATTTTCTTAATAGGGATATAGTACCAATTTAAATAAGCTATATAGGACTATAAACTTATAAAAGAAATTGTTTACTAAATAAAAGCTAGACATAAAAAAACGTATCAAGATAATATTCGACAAAACTAGACAAAATACAACCGTTTCATATTTTGCTATAATATGTTAACATTATATAAACTACTATCGAAACCCTGAAAGAATTCAAGATAGCCGTTTCATATTTTGCTATAATATGTTAACATTATATGGGTATATAGTCCTATTTTAAATAACTTATTATACCCAATCAATATAAAAAATATTCTTGGAGGAATACAGATGGAAGTCCAGGTTCGCTCTAAAAAAGATATTTTAAGTAAATATTTGTTTAAAATTGAAAAATTGGATAAGGGGATTACCTATAGAGGAACTGTATTATTTTTTTTAGACATGCTGTTAGTAAATTTAGCAGCAATAGGAGCCTTGGCACTGAGATTTGATTTCAGTATACCGTCAACATATATACATACATACTTTCATAGTTTTATAATTATTACAGCCATCATGCTTATTACATATTATAAATTCAACCTATATAAAAGCCTATGGAGATATGCTAGTATAGATGAACTGATATCTATAATAGTAGGATCATTCATAGGCTCACTACTTCTATTTATCATATCACTCATATCCCACATAAAGTTTCCACGAAGCTTTTATTTACTATTTTTACTTTTAAGTATTTCACTTATCGGTGGTACAAGATTTACATATAGAGCCTTAAGAAGAGCTAAGACAATTTACATAAAAAATTATTTAGGAATAAGCAGAGTACTCATAGTAGGTGCAGGTAAAGCAGGATCTATGGTAATTAAGGAAATGTATAACAATCCCCAGATAAAAAAACATCCAGTAGCCATAGTAGATGATGATACCACAAAATGCAAAAGAAGAATTCATGGAGTCCCCGTACTAGGGACTAGACATGATATACATAAAATAGTAGAAGAAAAGAAAATAGATGAAATCATTATAGCTATCCCATCATCGAGTAAAAAAGAAATAAAAGAAATACTAGATATTTGTAAAGAAACAAAATGCAAACTTAGAACACTTCCTGGAGTTTATGAACTGATAGATGGTAAAGTAGATATTAAAAAAATAAGGGATGTAGATGTAGAAGACCTTTTAGGTAGGGAGCCTGTAAAAGTAGATTTAGATGAAATATGTGGATACATAGAAAATCAAACAGTCCTTGTAACAGGTGGAGGAGGTTCTATAGGCTCAGAGCTATGTAGACAAATAGCTAAGTTCAATCCTAAAAAGCTTCTAATACTTGATATATACGAAAACAACGTATACGACATACAAAATGAACTAAAAAGAGTATATGATGATTTAGACTTACAAGTCATAATAGCGTCCATAAGGGATAAAAAGAGAATGCAGCAGG